>CAYUHJ010000120.1:0-18745 GCA_964444365.1 uncultured Alcaligenaceae bacterium
ACCAGACGTTCGACGTGAGCAACTGGTCCGGACGGGGCGGGTTGAACGGCGGCGGTGCATTCGCTCGAAGACCGGATCACCCCGTCGTACACCCCCTCGACCGGCACCTTCACCAACTACGTGTCCCAGACGGGCTACACCAACCTGATCACGGGTACCAGTTCCGCCACCGACGACGCGACGGCGTCGATCGTGCTCGGCGGGACGGACACATTCAACTTCTACGGCACGACCTACACCACGATCTACGCGAGCACCAACGGGGTCCTTTCGGTCGTCGACCCGGTGTCGGCCGCCGCGAACACGGACCTCTCGGTGACGCCCCAGATCCCCGGCGTGATCGCGCCGCTGTGGGACGACTGGTTCTCCCCGAATACCGGGACGACGGTCGCCTACAAGGTCGTCGGGAACGACCTGATCGTGAAGTGGGGGACCCTCGAGTCGAACGCGGTGTCGCCGCCGAACTACGGGGGCGTGTCGTTCGCCGCGGTCTTGAAGTTGAACACGACGACCCCGGGCGGGATCGAGTTTCACTACACGAACGTGATCGCCGACACCCAGTCCGGCAACCAGCCCACCGACAACGGCGCGTCCGCGACGGTGGGCGTGAAGCGGCCGGGCATCGCGGACTCCACCCCGAACGAGACCGAAACCCGGACCCTGGTGTCCTTCAACACGGCGGGCGGGTCGATCGGGAACGGCAAGGCGATCGCGCTCACCTGGACCAACACCCCGCCGGTCGTGACCGCCGCGAACCTGCTGCTGAGTTCCTCGTCGATCAACGAAGGGGGCAGCGTCTCGCTCGACGGCTCGTTCACCGACACCAACGACATCGACCCCCACACCGTCACGATCAACTGGGGCGACGGCACCCCGAACACCGTCTTCGTCCTCCCGGCGGGGACGACGTCCTTCGCCGGCAAGACCCACACCTACGCCGACAACCCCTCCGGGCAACCGACCGGCAGTTACACGATCACGGTGACGGTCGCCGACCTGACCCAGTCCGGCTCCGCGACCAAGCAAGTGCAGGTCAACAACGTCGCCCCGGCGATCAACGCGGGCACGTCGACCACGATCGCCGAGGGGTCGACGTTTACCCGGACCGTCACCTTCACCGACGTCCCGGTCGACGGGTTGTACACCGCCACGGTGGACTACAACGACGGCAAGGGCCAGCAGGCGGTCCCGCTCACGGCGGGGGTGAACTCGTTCGGACTGAACTTCACGCCGCCCGACGACGACAGCACACCCTACGTGGTCGTTGTGCGGGTGACGGACAAGGACGGCGGCCTCGGCACCGCGACGTTTAACCTGAACGTCACGAACGTCGACCCCGCGATCAACGCGGCGTCGCTGCCCGCCGTTTCCCAGGCGGAAGGGTCGGTCGTCACCATTCTGCCCACCTTCTCGGACGTGGGGTTCGAGAACCTCAACCCGACGCCCGCCACCCTCGAGACGTTCACCTACGAGGTCGACTGGAACGACGGGACCCCGAAGGACACCGGCACCGCGACCATCAGCGGGATCGGGGGCGTCGGCGTCCCGACGACCGGCACGTTCACGCAGTCCCACGTCTACGCCGACGACGGCATTTACACCGTCACCGTGAAGGTGTTCGACGACGACGGCGGCGTCGCGACCCGCACGTTTACGGCCACGATCGGCAACGTCGCCCCGACCTTGACCGTCCCCGCGTCGGGGCAAGCGGCGACGGAAGGGACGGTCGTTTCGTTCCCGTCGCTGGGTCAGTACACGGACCCGGGGTTCGACAACGCGTTGCTGACCAAGGAACGCTTCTTCTACGAAATCTCCTGGGGCGACGGGACGGGCATCGAGTCCGGAGAAACAATCCCCACCGTTCAGGGGACGCGGGCACCCACCCTCACGCGCGGGACGTTCGGGGGGTCGCACACCTACGCCGACAACGGCACCTACACCGTCACCGTGAAGCTGACCGACGACGACGGCAACTCGGACACCGAAACCTTCACGGTCGTCGTCGCCAACGCGAACCCGATCCTGACGGTTCCGTCCGACCAGTCCGTGACCGAAGGGGCGCTGCTCAGCCTCCCCACGATCGGCACCTTTACCGACAAGGGGTTCAACAACTCGCTGGCCCCGACGAGCGAGACCTTCCAGTACGCCATCAACTGGGGCGACGGCACGGTCCAGGCGAAGACGACCGTCGGCGCGGTCACGCAGGGCTCGGTCGGCATCGACACGACCGGGTTCTTCGGCGGCTCCCACCGGTACGCGGACGACGGGACGTACACGGTCACGGTCACGGTCTACGACGACGACGGCGGCAGCGACACCGAGACGTTCACCGTGACCGTCGGCAACGCCGCCCCGGTCTTGACCGTCTCCGCGAACAAGACGATTGCCGAGGGGTCGCAACTGTCGATCGCCCAGATCGGGACGTTCACCGACGCGGGCTTCAACAACCCCTCCAACCCCGCCCCGGCCGGGCCGACGACGGAAACCTTCAGTTACACCATCAACTGGGGCGACGGCACCGCGCCGGACAGCAGTTCCGTCTCGGCGGTCGTTCAGGGAAGCCCGGGCGTGCTCACCACCGGGACCTTCGCCGGTGCCCACACCTACGCGGACAACGGCGTCTACACCGTCACCGTCACCGTCACGGACGACAACGGCGGCTCGGACGTGAAGACGTTCCAGGTCACCGTCACGAACGCGGCACCGGTCCTCACCGTCGTGCCGAACCAGTCCCGGTTCGAGGGACAACTGCTGTCGCTGACGAACATCGGCACCTTCACCGACCGCGGCTACGACAACGCCCTCAACCCCGCGCCCGGCGAGACGACCGAGCGGTTCCAGTACACGGTCAACTGGGGCGACGGCAGGTCCGACCCCCTCGCCGACGCGACGATCGACACCCCCGGTTCCGCCGGCACCCCGACCGGCGGCTCGTTCGACGCGTCGCACACTTACGCGGACGAGGGCGTCTACACCGTCACCGTCACCGTCTTCGACGACGACGGCGGAACGGACACGAAGACCTTCACCGTCACCGTTTCCAACGTCCCACCGACGCTGACCACTGTCGGCGTTCAGACGTCAGCCGAGGGCGAAGTCCTTTCCATTCCCACGATCGGAACGTTCACCGACCCCGGCTTCGACAACCCGCTCAACCCGTTGCCCGGCGACAGGACCGAACGGTTCTCCTACGTCATCGACTGGGGGGACGGGAACGTCGACCCGAGCAAGCCGGCGTCGATCACGACCGCGGGGTCGCCCGGTGTGTCGACGGCCGGCACGTTCGGCGGGTCGCACATCTACGCGGACGACGGCCTGTACACCGTCACCGTCACCCTCACCGACGACAACGGCGGGACCGACGTTCGGACGTTCCAGGTCACCGTCGGCAACCAGAACCCGGTCCTCGCCCCGGTCGCGAACCGCTCGGTCGTGGAAGGGGCCTTGTTGTCGGTGCCGGGCATCGGCTCGTTCACGGACAAGGGATTCAACAACGCCCTCAACTCCCCCGGCGAAGTCGACGAGACGTTCACCTACACTATCAACTGGGGCGACGGCACGGCCCCGGACAGCAGCCCCGCGGCGGCCGTCACGCCGGGCGGACCCGGCACCCTCACGACGGGCACCTTCAACGGGTCACACCGGTACGCGGACGACGGCGTGTACACCGTCACCGTCACCGTCTTCGACGACGACGGGGGCTCGGCGGTGCAGACCTTTGCCGTGACGGTCTCGAACGCGAACCCGATCCTCGCGGCGATTCCGAACCAGTCGCTGACCGAGGGGGATCTGCTCTCGTTGACGCCGCTCGGCAGTTTCACCGACGCGGGGTTCAACAACCCCGGCGGGTCGCCCGCCACGGTGGAATCGTTCACCTACTCCATCACCTGGGGCGACGGGCCCTCGGTGGTCGACGCCCCGGTGACGGCCGTGACGACCGGCTCGCCCGGCGTCGCCACGGTCGGCTCGTTCCCGGGATCCCACACCTTCGCGGACAACGGCACTTACACCGTGAGTGTCACCGTGAAGGACGACAACGGCGGGACCGCGACGCAGTCCTTCCAGGTGACAGTGGCCAACGCCGCCCCGACCCTGACCGTACTCGGGAACCAGGCCGTCAACGAGGGAGCGGTCCTGTCCCTCCCCGGAATCGGGACGTTCACCGACCCCGGCTTCAGTCACCCGACTGGCACGCCGCCCACGGCGGAAACCTTCACCTACTCCATCAACTGGGGCGACGGGAAGACCGACAGCGGCTCGGTTTCCTCCGTCGTCAACGGCTCCGCGGGCGTCCCGACCCAGGGCACGATCGACGGGTCCCACACCTACGCTGACGGCGGCACGTACACGGTGACGGTGACCGTCACCGACGACAACGGCGGCTCGGACACCGACACCTTTACCGTCACCGTCTCGAACGTCGTCCCGACGTTCGCCCTGAACCCGGCCCTGGCGGCATCCGTCAACGGCACCGAGGGGGCGGCGGTTTCGCTCGCCAACATCGGGACGTTCACCGACCCGGGGTTCGACAACCCGCTCAGCCCGTTCGCCGACAAGACCGAGCGGTTCACCTACACCGTGAACTGGGGCGACGGCTCCCCGAACAGCACCGGCCCGGGCGTCATCACCACGGCCGGGTCGGTCGGCACGCTGACCGCCGGCGGGTTTGGCACGTCGCACGTGTTCCTGGACGAAGGCAACTACACCGTCACCGCCTCGGTCTCGGACGACAACGGCGGCGCGAGCTCGGCGTTCACGTTCACCGTCGTCATCGCGAACGTGGCCCCTTCGGCGCTGACGCTCGCCCCGTCGGTCGCATCGCCCACGGAAGGGACGCCGTTCACCCTGGCCGGTTCGTTCGCCGACCCGGGCGTCCTCGACACGCACACCGTCCGAGTCGCGTGGGGCGACGGCACGCCCGACACCGTCGCGAACCTCGGTGCCGGCGTCCTCAGCTTCGCCGGACTCGGGCACACGTACCGCGACAACGGCGCGTACCCCGTCGTGGTCACGGTGACGGACGACTCCGGCGAAAGTGTGGTGCTGAATCGAACCCTCACGGTGCTGAACGCAGCCCCGACGGTCGCCGTGCCCACGATCCCGGACACCCGCGTCGGGCGGACGGTGACGGTCACCGCTGTCGTCGCCGACCTCGGCGCTTCCGACTCCCCGGCGACGACCTGGTCCGTCGCCGACCCGCTGGGTCGCGTCGTCGCAACGGGAACCGGCACGACGGCCGCCTTCCGCCCGGTGCGCGCCGGTGCCTTCACGGTCACGTTCACGGCTCGCGACAAGGACGGCGCGGTCACGTCGGCCGCCGGGGTCGCCCGGGTCTTCACGAACGAACTTCTCGTGGCAGGGGTCGGCGGAGGGGTGCCGACCAACTCGGTCCAGGTCTACAACCCGGATCGTTCCCCCAAGTTTGCGATCAACCCGTACCCCGGCTTCTCCGGCGGGGTCCGGGTCGCGACTGCGGACGTGAACGGGGACGGAATCGACGACGTCATCACGGGTGCGGGGTTCGGCGGCGGGCCGCAGGTCAGCGTCTACGACGGCGTCTCCGGCGTGCTTCTCAGCAGCTTCGCGGTCTTTGAAGATTCCTTCCGTAGCGGCATTTTCGTCACCGGCGGCGACATCGACGGCGACGGGTTCGCCGACGTGGTCGTGTCGGCCGACCGCGACGGCGGGCCCCGCGTGATCGTCTTCCGCGGTTCCGACATCGCGGCCGGGAAAGGCGTCAACGGGGTGACCGGTCAGGGCGTGCTGGTCAGCTTTTTCGGCATCCAGGACCCCAACTTCCGCGGCGGTGCCCGGACGGCGGTCGGCGATTTCAACGGCGACGGGTTCGCCGACGTCGCGGTCGCGGCCGGGTTCGGCGGCGGCCCGCGGATCTCGGTCTGGGACGGAAAGTCGCTCGCGACGGGGTCCGCTCCGGCGAACCCGTTCGCGAACTTCTTCGCCTTCGAAGACGCTCTCCGAAACGGGGCGTTCGTCGGGGTCGGCGACGTGAACGGCGACCGCGTGGCGGACCTCGTCCTCGGCGGCGGACCGGGGGGCGGGCCGCGCGTCCGGATCGTCGACGGGGCCTCACTCATCCGCCTCGGGGGGTTCGGGGCGCTGGACGGCAACCTCGCGTCCGCCCAGCTCGCGAACTTCTTTTCCGGCGACCCGGCGTCGACCGGGGGCGTCTACGTCGCGGCCGCCGATCTCGACGAGGACGGCCTCGCGGAAGTGATCAGCGGCAGTGGCGACGGCCAGCGCGGAGTCGTGCGGGTCTATCTCGGTTCGCAGGCGCTGTCCGCTCCCTCCAACCCGACGATCTCGGACTCGCTGGCCCCGTTCGACGCGAACTTGCTCTTCGGCGTGTATGTCGGGTAACCGAATCGGAGCACGCCTTCGGATCGCTCGCTCGGGTGTGGCAACCCTTCACCACACCCGACGCGAGTTGCGTTCGTGGCGGGTTTCTGGCGTGCCAGAAGCCCCGCCACAAGCCCGGTGGACCTTCCCTAAGATGGAGCGTGACAGGGAACGTTTCACGTTCCTGCTTTGACTTGATCGACGCTTCCCTCAACCCCTGTCCAGACTCTCGAGACCGAGCCATCCCGAAAGCGAAAACGTCTCCTCACCACGCCTTGCCCACGACCCGGCCAGTGAGGTCGTAGCCGTCGGCGGCGGTCACTTTCACCGTCACGAAGTCGCCGGGGCGGAGGTTCTTGCCCTTCACCCGGATGGCGGCGTCGATGTCCGGGGCGTCGGCGGTCGTGCGGCCGCGGAAGTGGCTGGGGAACTCGGGGTCGGGGCCGTCGATGATCGCGGGAAGTTCCTTCCCGACCTGGGCCTGGCTGTGGGCGAACGCGACGGCTTGTTGCACCTCCATGATCGCGTCGCGGCGGGCGGCCTTCACGTCTTCCGGCAGGTGCCCGTCGAGCCGGCCGCTCGGGGTGTCCGCCTCGAACGAGTACGGGAACACGCCGGCCCGCTCGAACTTCTGCTCGGCGACGAATGCCTTCAGTTCCTCGAAGTCCGCGTCCGTCTCGCCGGGGAACCCGACGATGAACGTGGTGCGGAGGGCGAGGTTCGGCACCGCCTTCCGCAACTTCGCCAGCAGGGCTTCCGTGGCCGCGCGGTCGACCCGGCGGACCATCCGACGCAGGACGCGGTCCGAGATGTGCTGCAACGGCATGTCGAGGTACGGGATGATCTTCGGCGTGGTCCCGAGCACCGTGAAGAGTTCGTCCGTGAAGTGCTCCGGGTAGGCGTACAGCACGCGGACCCACTCGATCCCGTCGACCTTCGCGAGTTCTTGCAACAGTTTCGCGAGGCGGGGCTCGCCGTACAGGTCCATGCCGTAATACGTCGAATCCTGGGCAACGACGATCAGTTCGCGGACGCCGTCGGCCGCGAGTTCGCGGGCCTCGCGCAAGACCTCTTCGACCGGCTTGGTGGCGTGCTTGCCGCGCATCTTCGGGATGATGCAGTAGGTGCAGAGCCGGTCGCACCCTTCGCTGATCTTGAGGTAGGCGAAGTGCCGGGGCGTGATGCGGAGGCGTTCCGTGTCGTCGAGGGCCCGCACGGGGGCAGGCGGGAACAGGTCGAGGGACGCGAGCTGCTTGGCGGAAGTCTTGGCTTTTCCGGACGTGGCCTTCACCGCGTCGACGATCGAGTCCCGGCCGAAGACGCCGACGATCTCGTCGACGCCGGGGACTTCCTCGAACAGCTTTTCGCGGTTTCGCTCGGCGAGGCAGCCGGCGACGACGACCGAACCGATCTTGCCGGCGGCCTTCAGGTCCAGCATTTCGCGGATGACGGAGAGAGATTCCTGGCGGGCCGGTTCGATGAACCCGCACGTGTTGACGACGACGACATCCGCCCCGGCCGCGTCCGGCTGGAGGACGTACCCGTCCTGCGCGAGCTTGCCGAGCATCCGTTCGGAATCGACGGTGTTCTTCGGGCAGCCGAGGGAGACGAACGAGAAGCGCTTGGCGTCCAAGACGGCACTCCGGAAGCGGGGTCCAGACGTGCCGTCTGAGCGGAAGTGGACGACCGCGGAAGGGATCGGGTTAGCTCGCGGCGGCTTCCAGCGGCTTGACGTTGACGCGGCGGCCGGACTGGTCGAAGTACACGGTGCCGGGGCAGAGGGCGAACAGGCTGTCGTCCTTCGCCCGCTTGACGTTCTTGCCGGGGTGCCACTTGGTGCCGCACTGGCGGATGATGATGCCGCTGACGTTGACGGTCTGCCCCTCGTAGCACTTCACCCCGCGGCGCTGGGCGTTCGAGTCCCGCCCGTTCTTGACCGACCCCTGACCCTTCTTGTGTGCCATGACGACCCGCTCCGGAAAAGACCCAGACCCTAGAGAACTGGAATTGTATCGGCCGTTCGGGTGTCCGCAAGGTCAGGGCCGCGGGCAGAAACGGGTGCCGGTCACGTCACCTGCTGGCCGCTCGACGGCGGCCCGGAACTGGACGAGACGAGTTCGGGCATCGCTTCCCGCAAGAATCCGGTGAGTTGGAACATCGTCACGGGGCGGACGAA
Source organism: uncultured Alcaligenaceae bacterium (assembly GCA_964444365.1). Classification (GTDB taxonomy): domain Bacteria; phylum Planctomycetota; class Planctomycetia; order Gemmatales; family Gemmataceae; genus CAYUHJ01. The sequence continues at coordinate 8,534 of CAYUHJ010000120.1, forward strand.
CGACCGGACGAACTCGCCCTCCTCGAAGGGCTGGCCCCACGCGGCCTGGTCGTCGTTGAGGATGAGGATGGCCGTGAGTTCGTTCCGGACCGCGCCCGCCTCCTGCACGACCTTTTGGAACGCCTCGACCGCCTCGCTGCCGGCCGTGCCCGCGGACCCGGCGTCCATCAGGAGGGCGTGGTACGGCTGCTGCTGGTACCGCCGCGGGGCGCTGCCGGGGTCCGCGGAGATCAGCACGCGGAAGCCCATCTTCTTGAACTTGTCGCGGAAGGCGTCCTGCAGTTTCGGGGCGGCCTCGACGACGTAGATGGTCAGCGGCCCGGACGCGCGGATGAGCCCGCCGGTGTCGCCGGCCAGTTCCGCCCGGACGGCCCGGATGCCGTCCAGGAACAGGGCCGGGCTCTGGAACCGTTCCTTCGGGTTGAACGCGACCGCCTTGGCGATCAGCTTCTCGACGCACTTCGGGATGCCGAGTTCCGGGGCACGCTTGGCCAGCGTCTCCTCGACCATCTCGTACCGCCGGGGGTTCATCTTGGCGTAGCGGTCCTTCGTCGCGGGCATGAGCGGCTCGCCGGCGATCATCTCGTAGAGGACGTGGCCGAGGAAGTACAGGTCGCTGCGGCCGTCCCCCTGTTTGACGTTGGTCGCCTTCTCCAGCCCGGCGTAATCCACGGTGCGGTCGACGGCCTGTTCCTCCTCCTTGTCCGCCCCCTTTTTCGGGCCGGACGCGGGGCCGGCGGCGGCCTCCTGCATGGCGTTGTTGATCTCGGCGAGGCCGAAGTCCACGAGCTTCGCGACGCCGTCCGTGCCGAGCAGGATGTTCGACGCCTTGATGTCCCGGTGGGACAGCCCCCGCGACACGGCGAACGTCAGCCCGGCGACGCACTCCTCGATGATCTTCATCCCCTCGGCGACGGACATCTTCCCCCGGATGTTCAAGATGTCCCGGAGGTTGCCCCCCTCGACGAACTCCATCACGATGAAGTGCGAGCCGGTGCTCTGGTCCTTGCTGACCGCGAGAATGTTGACGATGTTCGGGTGCCGCAGCGTCAGCCCGACCCGGCCTTCCCTTTCGAAGAGTTCGACCTTCCGCTTGTCCTCCATCCACTTGCGGCGGAGGACTTTGACGGCGACGATCTGCCCGGTCCGGGGGTCGTCGCCGCGGTAGACGCGGCCGAAGCTGCCGGCGGCGATGCGGTAGAGCAGTCGGTAGCCGCCGAGGAGGTAGCCGTCCGTGTCCCCCTTCAGGAGCTTCGCCCCCTGGTACGGGGTCAGCAGGGCCTTGCGTTCGAGCAGCCGGATGAGCGTCTCCGCCGGGGCGGACTTGCTGTCGAGTTCGTACACGCACTCGCGGGTGGTGAACTCGTCGACGAGCCCCAGGCGGGTGATGAGGTCGGCCATCTCGGCGACGTCGGCGGGTGGGGGCATGAGTCTGTGCGGTCCGGGAGCGGAGGGCGAAGCGCGGCCGGCGGTGCCGCGGGTTCGATTCTGCCCAGAGTACCACAACCGCGACGGGGTGCAACGCAGTCACGCGAGTCGGTCGAGTTCCCGCAGCCGGCGGTCCGCGTCGAACGTCGGGAGCGGCAGACTCTCCGCGAGCCGGACGGCGTCCTCCTCACTCAGCCCCGCTTTCGCGGTGCCGTGGCCGCGGAACACGGGGAGCCCCTTCTTTAGTGCGACGATCTCCCGCCGGGTCCGGCCCTTCGGGGCGTCCGCCCACCGGCCGATCCGCTCGTGGAAGTCGAAGAACACGGGAGTTACGTCGCGGATGTACTTCCAGTAGCCGGGGTTGTCCGTCTGGACGACGAACAGCCCGCCGGGGACGAGGCACCGGTGGACGGCGGCCAGGAACGCGGGCGTGATCAGCCGGCGGTGAACCAGCGCCGGGTCGTAGAACGGCTGCGGGTGGTAGCAGTGGATTTCCGCAACGCTGCCCGGTTCGACGTACCGCTCGACGAGTTCGTGTCCGCCGAGCACCGCGAACCGGAGGTTCGTGAGGCCCCGCTGGTTGCCGCGCTTGCGGGCGTACCGGATGACCACGGGCAGAATGTCGACGCCGAGGTGGTCATGGGTCCGGCGGGTGACGGCACTGCCGATCGTGGACCGGCCGTTGCCGCAGCCGACGTCCAACACGACGGGCGCGACCCGGCCGAAGAGTTCGGCCCAGTTCAGCCGGCCACTCTCGGGCATCGCCTTGAGCGCGGTCTGGGTCCACTCCGACGGGTCGACGACCGCGCCGGGGAAAGGCACGCCGAACTCGCGTTCGATCTTGCGGGGCGGGTCCACGTCAGTCCTCGCCGACGGGTTGACCGGCCGGCGACCGCCGGATCACGGGCTTCTCGGTCGGGTCCGGCGGCGACTTGCCCGCGGGCTTGACCCCCGCTTCCGGCGGGGACGGCTTGAGCCGGGCTTCTTCGATGGCGTACCGTTCCCCGGCCTTCGGGCCGGACAGGACTTGCACGTAGGAGGAGATGTCACCGCGCGTGACCCGGGTGCCGCTGAAACTGTCGAGCAGGAAGACGTTCTTCTTTTCCAGTTGGGCCTTGATCTCCTTCTGGTCGTTCCGCCCGACCGCGTTCAGGTAGGTTTGGAGCGTCTGGCCGTCGATCGCGACGGGGACGAGGCCGGCGTCGGCGGACACGAAGGCGATCTTGTCCGGGGCCAGCTTCGCGGCGGCCGGGGTGCCGGCGTCGCCGCGGCGGTTGGCGCTGGTGGGGTCGCCCAGTTTCGGCCGGGCGTACCCGCCCGCCCAGGGGTCGACGTACTCGTGCGGGGCACCGATCGGCTCGACGACCGGGAACCGCTTCGGCTTCCACTGGAAGAACGCCCCCGCGGTCCAGGCCGGCCGGAGGATGCGGAACCGGAAGACCTCCCCCTCGTAATCGGCTTGTTGAGCGGACGGGAAGACGTTCCCCGCCGGCAGGTCCAGGTCGAGGTACTCGATCTCCGCCCCCGGCGGCGGCGCGAACGCGAGCACGTCCGTGACGGGCTCGTCCGCCGAGATCGGGGCACTTTCGGACCACCCGACGACGACCATCCCCCCGAGCGGCGGCCGCTTGTACGCCGTCCCCTCCGGGTCCCGGACCACCGCCACCGGGTCGTACCGCTGCTGCCACGACTTGTACGGGCTGACTTTCCCCTTCGCCGTGTGCCGGACCTTCACCTCGACGAGCAGCACGTCGTCCTTGCCGGACGTGACCGTGTTGTCGATCGGGTGGAGCTTGAGCTTGCCGACCCCGACCTGGGAGACGCACACCTCGATGTCGCCGACGCGCATCCACTGGTTCAGCCCCTCGGCCCGCTTCTCGGGTTCCGGTTCGGGCGGCGGGGGCGGGGGCGGCGGGGGCGGAAGGGCCGGGCCGACCGCGAACCGCGCCGTGGTCTCTTGATCGAGGCTCATCTTCCAGACGCCCGCCTCCTTCACCATCAGCATGGACTCCGTGGGCGCGCCGTCCGCCGTCTCCGCCAGGTGCAGCCGGACGCCGTCCCCCTCGGACTCGCTGGCGACGACATATCGCCGGGCGAGGAGCTGGCGGGTGTGCTCGTGCTTCTGCAGCAGCGTCACGAACAGCCGCTTGGGGGTGTATTCCTTCATCGGCCGGTACTTCTCCAGGTCCGGCTCCTCGAAGGCGGTCGCCGCCTCGACGGTCCGGTCGAGCAGCGTCCGCATGGACTCGTGCAGCCGGGTCTGCGAGCGGTTGTCGATGCGGTTCCACACCGCCTCCCAGTTCCCGGCCGCGGCGTTCGCCTGGATCCGCTCGAACGCGGAGGCGGGGGTGTCCCGTGCGAGAATGACGACCGCGAACCCCAGCACCACGACCGCAAGGACGAGGGTCAGAATCGTCCGAACGGTCAGCCACGCTTTCAGCCGAGACGGCCTCTGCGGCTCGTCCTCGGGTTGCGCGGCGGAACTGGACTTCGGCGCGAACGCCGGGGTCACCTGGGTCTGACGGCCGGTCGCCCCGAGCGCGGCGTTGCACTGCGGGCAAGCGGACACGCCCCCGGATTCCATGGCGAACACGGTGGCCTGACAGCGGGGGCAAAACGACTGGCTCATGGGCGGCGGCCTCCCCCTCGGGGTGAAACCTCCCAGTGATCGTACCGGTCCCCCGCACGGCAGACCAGCGTCGGAGACACACGCCGTCTCTCACACCGGGGAACCATCGTCTTGTGTGCCCGCCCAATCGCGATGGAGGTTTTTGCAATCGGCCCCCGCCGCCGTTGTAAGAACTTCCACTCGGCCGGTGAATTCCGTTGGGTTCAAGCCCGAAACCAGGCCAGTTTCCGCATTTCTCCCGTTGGCACGGTGGTTGCTGATCCTCTCGACGATGACGCCCGCCCGGTGAAATCGGGGCTGGGACGGAAGAGGCCCGACGCGGGCCGGAACCCGCGGTCGGAATCGTCGGCCGGTCGTTTCCTTCGGGAAGCGGCCGGCCGACGGCGTTTCCCGGCGAACATTTCCCGAAATCTGAAAGACGCCCGCCGTCGGCCCCCACTATTTCTGGTGACACTCGCTCACCCTGGGGCTTCTGGAATGCTTCGGCTCACGCTGCGCACCCTGCTTGCGTACCTGGACGACACCCTCGACCCCGCTTCGTCCCGCCTGATCGGGCAGAAGGTCGCGGAGAACGCGACGGCGCAGGAGCTCGTCGACCGGATCAAGAAAGTCACCCGAAAGCGCGGCCTGTCGACGCCCCCGTCCGGCGGGGAACGCAGCCCGTCCGACCCGAACAACGTGTCCGGCTACCTCAGCGACTCCCTCACCGGCGAGCAGATCGCGCAGTTCGAGATGGCCTGCCTCGAATCGGACGTGCTCCTCGCGGAAGTCGCGGCCTGCCACCAGGTGCTGACGCTGGTCCTGAGCGAGCCGATGAAGGTGCCGCCCCCGGCCCGGCGGCGGATGTACGCCCTCGTGAAGGGCCGCGAGTCGATCCCGAACCGCCGGGTCAGCACGATCACCCCGGTGGGCGGCGTCGTCCGCGAAGACAATCAAACCGACGCGGGGGACGACGCCGACGACCCGCTCCTGCTCGGGATGCCGTCGTACTCGCAATCGTCGTCCCCGACCCGCCGGCTTCTCACCGCCGGGGCCGCCGCCGCGTGCCTGCTCGGGCTCGGGATCGCCGTGTGGATGGCCCTTCCTTCGACGGAGAAACCGCCGGCCGACGACGGGGTCGCGGTCGTCAAACCCGCACCGGTCGTGCCCGTTCCCCCGACGAAGCCGAAGGAGCCGGAGAAGCCCAAGGAAAAGGACAAAGAGCCCGAGAAGCCCAAGGACAAGGAGCCGGAGAAGCCCAAGGAAAAGGAGAAAGAGCCCGAGAAGCCCAAAGACCCCGAGAAGATCGAGCCGCCGAAGCGGAAGGACCCGGTCGAACTGGCCCCGGTTCCGCAACCGCCGAAGGGGGACAAGGCGATCATCGGCAAGCTCGACCGGGCGCAGCCGGTCGTCTTGCGGCAACCCGCCGGCGAGGAGACCTGGACCCGCGTCACGGCGGCGGACAGCAACCTCGTCACGACCGACCGGTACCTCGCGCTGCCCGGCTATAAGGCGACGCTGAAGCTCGACTCCGAGACGCACGTTGAACTGTGGGGGAACCTGCCCGAGTTCCTGCCCGCCCCGCTGTTCGCGTCCTCCGTCACGGTCCACGCCCCGTACCCCGGCTTCGCCGCGGACCTGACCGTGCAGACGGGCCGAATCTACCTCAACTCGAAGCTCGCGGAGGGGGCCAAGGTCCGCCTCCGCTTCGGCGACGAAATCTGGGACGTGACCATTCCCGACGACAAGACCGAAGTCGCGTTCGAGCTCCGCCAGACGCTCCCCCGCGGCAACCTCCCGGAACCGGTGCAGACGACCGCGCTGCTGGGCGTTCCGTCCGGCACCAAGGCCGGCGTGAAGGTGCGGTACAAGGACTACGTCGTGAACAAGGACGAGTTCCTGGCGTGGGACAGCAAGGGGAAGGGCGTCGAGGGGCCGAAGAAAGCCGACGGGAAGGCCGGGCCGAAGGCGTCGTACTTCGCCCGCGTGCAGCCGACCGCCGACACCGCCCCTGCCAAGGCCGCGACGACCGCGCTCGACGACCTGTCGAAGAAGCTGACCGACGCGAAGCGGTTCCGGGCCGTCTTCGCCGAAGCCCTGCAGGAGCGCCCCGAGCCGCCGACCACGACGGTCGTGGCCGCCGCCCGCATCGCGGTACTGGACCAGGCCACGCTCGGGGACGTGCCGGGCGTCGTCGAAGCCCTGAACGAAGCGAACCGGCCGTACATCCGCGAGGCCGCGGTGGTCGGGCTGCCCTACTGCCTCGCCACGAACCCCACGGCGGCCCTGGACGTCCGTGCCGTCTTCGCCGACAAGGCCCGGCTGTCCGACGCCCAGACGACGACCGCGCTGAAACTGCTCGCCGGGCTGACGGACCAGGACCGCACGTCCCCGGCCGCCCTGGACGCGGTCGTCGACGCCCTGGCCGCCAACTCCGTCTGCCTCCGCGAACTCGCGTTCTACACGCTGCTGTCGGACGTGGACCCCGAGGCCCGCGGGATCACGGCCCTGACCCGGTTCGACGCCGGTGCTCCGGACGCCGCCCGCGACCCGGCCGTCAAGGCGTGGAAGAAGCGGATCGACGACCTCAAGAAGAAGCTGCCCGGTGACAAGTGAGCCCGGCCGAAGTTGGGCTTGCACGAATTCGACCGCTTCCGTCACAATCCCGCCGCGCGACACGGACCGTCGCGCCGACCCGGTTCGCCCTGAACCCGCGGGACAGCAAGGATGCCGGCACCCATTGACACGCCCCGTCTCGTCATCGTCGCCGCGCTCGCGGCCCTCGTCGGCTGGGCGTTCCTGCCCACGCTCGACTTCATGTACGACAAGTGGGTCTCGGACCCGCAGTACTCGCACGGGTTCCTCGTGCCCGTGTTCGCCGCGTACCTCCTCTGGCGCGTCTGGAAGCCGGGCGAGAGCTGGGTTTCGACGCCGCGGCCGATCGTCGCCGCGGTGCTGCTCGCCGGAATCGCGCTGAGCCGCGGCCTCGCCGGCGGGTTGCTGTTCCACCAACTCGACGCGCTCGCCCTGCTGCTGACGCTCGTCGCGGTCGTGCTCGCCGTCGGCGGCTTCCGCCTCGCCCGGGTCGCGGGGCCGGCGATCCTCTTCCTGATCTTCATGATCCCGCTCCCTTACGAACTCGAGCGCAACGTCGGCGGGCCGCTGAAACTGGCCGCGACGGAGGCGAGCACGTTCCTGCTGCAAACGCTCGGCTACCCGGCCATCGCCGAGGGGAACGTCATCCTCATCGACGAGGTCCGCCTGGGCGTCGTCGATGCCTGCAGCGGGCTGAAGATGCTCGTCACGTTCGCCGCCTTCGGCATCGGGGCGGTGCTGACGCTCGACCGGACGCGGTTCGAGAAGTTCCTGATCGTGCTCGGCATCGTCCCGATCGCGGTTCTGACGAACGTCCTGCGGATCACGGCGACGGGCGTGGCCCACACGATTACGCACGAGAAGGACACGCTCAGTTTCCTGCACGACCTGCACGGCTGGCTGATGATGCCAGCGGGGTTGGCCCTGCTCGGGGTGCAGTTGTGGTGCCTCGGCCGGCTGGTGATTCCGCCGACCGTCGCGACGCCGGGCAACGGCTTCGCCCCGCCGCGGGCTGCGTTCGCGTAAGAGGAAGGCAACCCCTCCCCCCGGCCCCCTCCCGACGCGGAGAGGGGGAGGAAGACGGGTTTTTGGATCGGCTCCCCTCTCCGTTTCGGGGAGGGGTTGGGGGAGGGGTTGAAGCACCCCGAACCCGGAACCCTGAACGGATGCAGGCCCCATGAACGGTCCCACCTTCGCGCAGTCCGGACACGCCCGCCCCGGTGCGGTGGCCGTCGCCCCCGCCACCCGGAGCGGCCCGACCCCCCGGCCGCCGGCCCGCGTCGCCACGGCGAAAGCCGCCGACGGCGACCCGGCCGCGGCCCTGCGGGTGCTGACGTACCTGCGGCTGCACTGGCTGATGATCCTGTTCTGCGGCACCCTGCTCGGTGCGGTGCTCGCGTACGCGGCGTGGTCGCTGATCCCGACGAAGTACGAATCGTACGCGCTGTTGCGGGTCGCCTCCACGCCCACGGCGATCGGCAACACCGGCGACCCGAACAAGGGGCAGACCGCGTTCGCGACGTACATCAAGACGACCGCGCAACTCATCAAGTCCGAGTTCGTGCTGAACTCCGCGCTGAACGACGCGAAGTACAAGATCGCGGAACTGCCCACCCTCGCGGAGCAGAAGGACCCGATCAAGTACCTCGACGAGAAGATCCTGGTCAACTACTCGGACGGCTCCGAAGTCATCCGGATTTCCCTGGAAGGCGACCGGCCGGACGACATCCGCAAGATCGTGGACGCCGTCAAGGACGCCTACAACCGCGAGGTCGTGGAGAAGGAAATCCGCGTCAAGACCGACCTGAAGCTCAAGGTTCAGACGGCGAAGACGAAGCTCGAAGAACGACTCCGCAAGATGGCCGGCGGCAAGTTGGACCTGACGGGCATCGTGGCGAAGCCCGCGCCCACCCCCGTCGCGAACCCCGGCGTTCCCGCGATTCCGGGCCAACCGGAGATCGCCCCCGGCGTCCCCGGCGTCGCCCCGGTGGCGGGCAACGCCCCCGTGCCCGAACCGGACGCCGCGCGGAAGGCCCGGTTCCCGGTCGTGCTGAACAAGATCTTCAAGCTGGAAGACGACCTTCAGGCGTTCCCCGTCGCGATCGGGGAGAAGAGGGCCGAGGTCGAGTCGCTGAAAAAGCAAATCGAGTTCCTGAAGACCAGCCCCGCCACGCCGGATGTGATCGCCACCGTCGAGAAAGACCCGGAAGTGCTGGCCAAAGAGTTCGAGGCGCTGCGGGCGAAGCGCGACTACGAGTACCTGAAAAAAGTCGTGTCCAACCCCGAGAGCGACCGCGTCGCCCGGTCGAAGGCGGACGCCGAGAAGGCCGAGGCGGACCTCAAGAGGATGAAACAGGACAAGGTCCACCAGATCGAGGGCGGCAAGCGGCAACAACAAGCGGACAAGCTGTACGTCGCTCTGGACAAGGCGGAACGCGAACTGCGGGCGTACCAGGAGCGGGAACGGGTGGCGAAGAAACTGCTCGACGACGCCAAGAAGGAACTCGCCGAACTCCCCCCGGACGTGAAGAAGGAGGCCGAGAAGGGCCCGATCGTCGACCCGCAGGTGACGGACCTCACGAACCTGAACGAGATCTACCACCGCCTCGCGTCGCAGGACGAACTCCTCGCCTACGAGATCGAGTCCGGCGGCCGGGTGCAGAAGCTGCAAGACGCCTCCAACCCGTCGCTGAAGGACGGCAAGAAGCAGATCCTCGGGACCGTGTTCGCCGGGATGATGGGCTTCGTGCTCCTCGCGGTCGGCGTGGTCGCGGTGGAAACCAAGGCCCGCAAGGTGAGTTCCCTCGGCGAACTGAAGGCGTCCGGCCCGACGCCCGTGGTCGGGGTGATCCCCTGGTCGCCGGACGGGGCCTCGTCCCGCGACCCGATCCGCCGGGCGGACGTGAACGAGGCGGTGGACAAGCTGCGGTCCTACGTCGCGCAGACGTGGCTGTCCCGCGGGGCGACGACCGTCACGATCACGAGCCCGCTCGGGGACGAAGGGAAGTCGTTCGCCGCGTTCGGCCTCGCCAGTTCGCTGGCCCAGGCCGGGTACAAGACGCTACTCGTGGACTTCGACCTGCGGAGCCCGGTGCTGCACACCTACGCCGGCGTCGCGAATGCGGCCGGGGTGTGCGAACTCCTCCGCGGCGAAGGCGACCGCGACGTCCGCAAGACGGTGCAGTCCCTGCCGAGCGGGTTGCAGTTCCTTCCCGCCGGGAAGTGGTCCGACGAGGCCCGCCAGGCCGCCGTCGGCGGCCGGCTCGAAGCCCTCATCACGCGGTTGAAGGAACCGTTCGACTGCGTCGTCCTCCACGGCCACGCCCTCCTCACGTCGGCGGAATCGGTCGAAGTCGCCCGCCGGTCGGAAGTCGTGCTGCTGTGCTGCCTGTACCGCGAAACCCGGCTGCCCCTGCTGAAGCGGGCGACCGACCGCGTCGCGACGATGGAGGTGCCGTACTCCGGCGTCGTGTACCTCGGCTCGACGTCGCAGGAAGCGATTTGCTGACCGCCCAGGCGAGCGTCACCCGTGAGGGTGACGAGTGCTTCACTCTGGAAGAACTCGTCCCTCTCACGAGTGA
>CAYUHJ010000121.1:0-18146 GCA_964444365.1 uncultured Alcaligenaceae bacterium
CCCGAGTACGGGCAGCTTCCCGTCACCGAGCCGGGCCGCGCGGGGGAACCCGCGGCCGCACCCGAGGGCGACCACCGTCCGGGGCGCGGTCGTCTGCACGGAGTACGTCAGCGCGAGTGAAGCGACCTGCGTCTCGCCCGCCTCGTGGACCTTCGCCCGGATCGCACACCCGGACGGGGCTTGCGGCCTGGCGGCGTCCTTCCCCTTCTTGCCGGCTTCGGCCTGGTCGACGAGCGCCTTGTACTCCTTCGCCGAGAGGATCACCCCGTCGACGGGCGGGTTCGGGTCGTCGGGGTTCTTCGTGAAGAAAACGATCGTCCCGTCCGGGAGCTTGATCGCGCCGGCACGGGTCTCGGGCGGCGCTTTCGGGTTCTGGGCGGGGGAAGTGGTCGGCGTGAGGGCCACGCACAGGGCGAACAGCACCGCGGCCGGGAACGCCCGGCGGGCTCGCGGTCGGCGGGAGGGGCACGCGGCCGGCATGGCGGCGGTTCCGGGTGCGCGGGACGTGGCAGTTCCTCAGCCTGTAGTATACCCACCCCCCGCGACCGGCCTGAAGGGTCAGTCGGGAAACTTCCCCCCGAATTCCCTCGCCTGCCGTGCCCGCCCGGTTTCACCCGCACCATCGGCCCTGCCCGGCCGCGACCGCTGGCCGATCCCCGCCGCGACCGGTATCACCGACGTATCCGGACCTGCCGAGGATCTCGACGATGTCTGCCGACCAAACCGCTTCGGGCATCCGCGTCATCACCGAACCGAGCGTCTACGTGATCGGCCGGCAAACCATCGACGACGCCGGGCTCAATCGGTTCCTCGCCGACCACGGCGTCAGCTGGCAGACGGACACGACCGTCGCGGGGGAAGTGCTCAGCGAGACGGCCGGACGAGCGTGTTACATGAGCTTCGCCAGGCCGCGGCCCGGCGGGAACTCGGCGTACCTCAACCACATCAAGGAAGTCGGTCACGGGTCCGTGCTGGAGCACGCCGTCTGGAACTTCCTCATCACGGGCGTCTCTCGGTCACTCACTCACGAGCTCGTTCGACACAGGGCGGGTTTCGGTTACTCGCAGCTCTCCCAGCGCTACGTGGACGAGTCCGTGGCCGAGTACGTCGCCCCCGACGTGATCGCGTCCGACCCGGAGTTGCACAAACTCTGGCTGGAAGCGATCGCCACGTCGCACGCCACTTACATGGTGCTGGTCGACCGGCTGAACGCGAAGTTCGCGGACCCGCAGGCGTCCGCGGCCGCGCTGCTCCCCCCGGACGCGGACCGCACCGCGAAGCGGAAGGCCGCCCGGCAAGCCGCCCGGAGCGTCCTGCCGAACGCGACCGAGACGAAGATCTTCGTGACCGCGAACGCCCGCGCCCTGCGGCACTTCCTCGAACAGCGCGGCAGCGTGGCCGCCGAGCCGGAGATCCGCAAGCTCGCGAACAAGATGCTCGACATCCTCCAGGCCGAGAGCCCCAACCTGTTCGGCGACTTCGAGCGAATCCCCCTCCCGGACGGCACGTTCGACTTGCAGACGCCGTACAAGAAAGTGTGACGAAGCCTGTATCGTTTGATCGTCGTGGACACACGTCGATTTCGCTGGATTCGACCGTGCCCACTCGGTAGTCTTCAGCGACCTCTCCCACTCCAGTCTCGCCCAGAGTCGACTCCGCTCCAGTCTGGGACCGCCGTCTCTGCGGCTTGTCAACCTACAGAAGACCGGCGAGACGCCGGTCCCCTCCAAAGGCTCGAACTGAACTTGCGAGGTTGAAATGCGATCCGCATTCCCCTTCGTCGTGTCGGTTGCGTTGGCCTGCCCCGTCGTGCGGGCCGACGACGGCCTCATCGCGGCCGCGAAGGCGCGCACCGAGCGGTTCCCGGCCGTCGACATCACGTACTCGATGGCCGAAACGATCCGCAAGGGGACTCGGCCGTCCGAGATACCCGGCAAGGACACCTTCCCCCCGCGGGACGAAGCCTGCCGATCCGAGAACCGGCTCGTTTTCTCCAAGCAATGTGCCCGGCTGGAGTTCAACCACCCGTTGTGGGACATGACCCACAACAAGCTCTCCTCGAAAAGCTCTGTCAGCGCGACGAACGGGCAGTCGAGCAGGATGTTCCACCCGAACGGCATCGGCGAGGGGGAAACCCCGAAGGGGTACATCGAGCCGAGCGGGAAGATGGCCGATTGCGCCTCTATCATCCTCATCCCGTTGACCCTGTACTTCCGCGGGGCGGACCCGGCCGTTTGCCCGCTGAAGTTGGAGGAGTTTCGGAAGACCGGGGCCACGATCCCCTCCCCCAAGGGGCCGCTGACCGTATACGAATCCCCCCTGGGCAGCTCGTCCATGGAACTGTGGTGCGACGACAGGACGGGGCTCGCCCACCGGTTCCGGATCACCACCAAGGGGAAGGTGACCGAACAGGTTGATATCGTGTACGGCGAACGCCCCCCGCTCGGGACCGTGCCGGTGAAGTGGGTGACCGACCGTTACGAGCGCGACGGGTCCGGCGTCCTTAAGGACACGACGGCTTCGGAAACCCTCGCCATTGAAAGCGCGGCCGAGTTCGACCCATCTCTGTTCGTCATCACTTTTCCGCCCGGTACCGAAGTGTTTGACAATCGGACTAACAAGTATTTGCTCGTCTCCGAGTCCGGCCAATTAATCCCGGCGGATGCGCCCGCGTCTTCCGGGTGGGGGAAGTGGTGGGTTTGGTGCCTCGTGGCCGTCCTTGCGATCATTGGGGCGGTGGTTTACCGGCGAGGCATTCCCGGTCGCCGCGCCTCAGCGACCCGACGCGGCCTCTCCCTCGTTGAGGTCTTGCTCGTCATCGGCATCGGCGCGACCCTGGCCGGGCTCGTGCTGGCGGGCGTCCAGGCCATTCGTGAACGGGCCGCGCGGTTAGCCTGCGGCAACCAGCTCCGCCAGCTCGCGACGGCCGCCCACCAGTTCGCCTCGTCGAGCGACAGTCGACTGCCCGAGGGGTGCGGGTATCCGCCCGGCTTCGACCCCGACGCATACCCCCAACCGCTACCGGTTTCGTGGCACACCCGGCTGCTGCCGTACCTGGAACGGGAAGAACTCGCGAAGCAGGCGGCGGACGCCCACGCGCTCGGCCTGTCCCCCCAGTCGTGGCCGGCCCACCGATCGGTGGCCAGCCAGTCGGTGAAGGCGTTCCTGTGCCCGACGGAACACCGCCTCCGGAACGACGACGGGACGATCGCCCTCGCGTCCTACCGCGGAGTGGCGGGGATCAACGTGCGGCTCCTGGACGGGATGTTCCACCCGAACTTCGTGGTCCACCTGACCGACGTGCCCGACGGCCTGTCGTCCACGTTGCTGATCGGGGAGCGGCCGTCCGGCCCCGGCGGACTCTTCGGCGGTTGGTACTCCGGTCACGACTATTCGATCTGCACGTGGGCTCAACTCCAACCGGCCGGGTATACCGCCCGAGAAGCCAGAATTCACCCCTGTCCGAACAAAGCCTCGCCGTCCTTCCAGCCCGGCACGATCACCGACCCGTGTGCCGCCGACTGGTTCTGGAGCGAACACCCCCGCGGCGCGAACTTCGCCTTCGCCGACGGCTCGGTTCGGTTTCTGACCTACGGCTCGGCAGCTATGCTGCCCCTGCTGGCCACCCGACAGGGGGGCGAAACAATCCCACCCGGAGACGAGTGACCGGCCGGCCGTCCTTCAGGATCCCGTGTCGATCATCCCCCCTGAGATCGGGCCAACGCGACGCCGGGTTGCGGCGTTAGCGCGGGAGCGGGTATGCTGCCGGTTGGCGGGCACCCTTCAGGAGAGACGCGATGCGTGCGGTCCGAGCTGTGCGGTGGGGGTGGGTCGGCGTCGTGCTGGCGAGCACCGGGTGCGGGAAGGCCGCGCTGCCGGACCCGGTGGCGGACGACTCGCCGGCCCCGGTCGTCGCCGCGAAACCGGCCCCGCCCGCCCCGAAGCCCGTCGCGGTCGTCCCGCCGAAACCCGCCGACGAACCGGCCCGGCCGTATGCGTGGCTCGCGGACCGGGACGCGATTCCGCCCGTGAAGGGGGCCGAGGTCGCGGTCGCGCCGGCCCCCCGCCTCGCCGGGGCCGAGGTGTCGCCCCCGCCCGCCCTGCCCCTGGAACAGCCCGCCGTCGCGCTGCAACCCCCGGCCGCCGGGCCGAAGGAGCCGGCCAAGGATCCGAAAGACCCGCCGTCGAAAGACCCCAAAGACAAGGACAAGCCGTTCGAGTGGCCCAAGGACATCGACGGCAAGAACCTGGCGGATTACGTGAAGGACTTCGGCAGCCCGGACCCGGCCGTCCGCGAGTCGGCCGCCAAGGTCATCCCCGGGTTCGGCCCGGACTCCCGGAAGACCGCCGGCCGCGGCCTCGTGAAGCTCATCACCGACCCGGACCCCGGCGTCCGCATCGCGGCGATCACGTCCGTGTCGACGATCGGCCTGGAAACCCGCGAGGAGATCCAGCCGGCGGTCAACCAGCTCCGGCTCGCGATGACGACCAGCGGCCCGGGCAGCGTCATCAAGCTGTACGCGACCCGGTCGATCGCCGCGTTCGGCACCGACGGGATGTCCGCCATCGGCACCCTGATGGAGATTTCCACGGACCCCTGGTGGGAGACCCGGCAGGGGGTGGCGAACGCGCTGGGCAAGCTCGGCGGGCCGCAGTTCGACGACAAGCCCGCCACCGACCCGCAGGGCCGGCCGATCCCGAAGAAGCCGGCCAGCGAAGGGGCCCAAAAGACGCTCCGCACGCTCCTCCAGAAGGACTCCTGCGCCCAGGTCCGGCTCGAAGCCGCCTACGCCCTCCTGGCGATCGGCCCGCCGCACCCGAAGACCGGCACGCCGGAAGAGTACAAGGCGATGGTCAAGCTCAACCAGGACGCCATCGCCGCCGCGATGAAGACGGAAAAGGACAAGGCGATCCAGATCTGGCTGCACATGCTGACCATCGTGTACGACGACGCCGCGATGGACGAGGAACTGCCGAAGATCGCGAAGTTCCTGCAGGTCCCGGACCCGCTCGTCCGGGTCCACGCGCTGAACGCCATCGCGATGATCGGCCCCCGGGCGAAGGCCGTCGTGCCGGCCGTCCAGGACGCGCTGAACTACGAGGAGCAACCCCTCGTTGCCGCCGCCGTCGCCTGCCTGGCGGCAATCGGCAAGGACGCCGCCCCGGCGATCCCGGACCTCGAAAAGCTCAAGGCGAAGACCAAAGACGAGGCGATGAAGAAGCTCGTGACGGACGCCATCGCCGCGCTGCAGGGTAAGAAGTTCGGCCCGGAAGTGGTGGAGCCGAAGAAGGACGAGCCGAAGAAAGACGCCCCGAAGAAGTGACCCGACCCTCGGCCGACCCCGCCCGCACTCGTGGGCGGGGTCGGCTCCTCTCTCTCGCCGCCCCCATCTGTGTTTCCGTTCGACACCTCCGCCCGCCGAACCGGGCCGCACACGCCGACACGGGAGGATGTGAACCTTCCCCGCGCGCGGGCGCGGTTTTCTCTTTGGCGCGGGCCGGCCCCGCTTGCTACGATGGGGTTCCTGCCTGATGGAAGTCGCTCGAACCTCTTCCGCCGCCGAGGTCGTCTGATGCGTGTCGTATCCGCTTTCGGATTTTTGCTTCTGACGGTGATCCCCGCGTCCGCCGCCGAGCCGGTCCCGCCGGCGGGCAAGGTCAGTTACTACCGCGACGTGCGGCCGATCTTCCAGCAGCACTGCCAGGGGTGCCACCAGCCGGCGAAGCCGAACGGATCCTACGTGATGACCGACTTCGCCGCGATGGCGAAGGCCGGCGACAGCGGGAAGGCCGCGATCACCGCCGGGAAGCCGGAGGCGAGCTATCTGATCGAGGAGATTCTGCCCGGAAAAGACGGCAAGGCCGAGATGCCGAAGGGCCGCGACCCGCTGACGAAGGTGCAGATCGACCTCGTCACCCGGTGGGTGCAGGAGGGGGCGACCGACGACACCCCGGCGTCCGCGAAGACGGCCCAGATCGACCCGGACCACCCGCCGGTCTACCACGCGGCCCCGGTCGTCACGTCCGTGGCGTTCTCGCCGGACGGGTCGCTGCTCGCGGTGGCCGGCTACCACGAAGTCCTGCTCCACAAGCCGGACGGCTCGGGGCTCGTCGGCCGGCTGGTCGGGCTCTCGGAACGGGTCCAGTCGGTCGCGTTCTCCCCGGACGGCAAATGGCTCGCGGTCGCAGCCGGGTCGCCCGGCCGCTGGGGCGAGGTGCAGATCTGGAACGTCGAAAAGCAGAAGCTGAAGCTCTCGACGCCCGTCAGCTTCGACACCGTCTACGGCATCAGCTGGAGCCCGGACGGGTCGAAGGTCGCGGTCGGGTGTGCGGACAACACCGTGCGGGCGCTCGAAACCGAGCACGGCAAGCAGGTGCTCTTCATGGGCACGCACTCGGACTGGGTCCTCGGCACCGTCTTCAGCCAGGACGGGTCGCACCTCGCGTCCGTTTCGCGGGACATGTCCGTGAAGCTGACGGAAGTCGAGACGCAGCGGTTCGTCGACAACGTGACGAGCATCACGCCGGGGGCTCTGAAGGGCGGGCTGATGGCGATCGACCGCCGGCCGACCAAGGAAAAGAAGATGGCCCCGGTGCCGCCGGACGTTCCGAAGGCGACGCCGCAGGTGTACGATGAAATCCTGGTCGCCGGTGCCGACGGCGTCCCCCGGCTGTACAAGTTGCACCGCGAAAAGAAGCGCGAGATCGGCGACGACGCGAACAAGATCAAGCAGTTCGACGCGATGACCGGCCGCATCTCGAACCTGAGCTTCGACACGGACGGCAAGCGGTTCGTCGCGACGAGCAGCCTCGACGGCAAGGGCGAGGTCCGCGTCTACGAGGTCGAGAGCGGCAAGAAAGTTGTCTGCGAAAAAGTCACCGGCCCCGCGTACGCCGCCGCGTTCTCCCCGAAGGGGGACGTGGTCGCGTCGGCCGGCTTCGACGGAACGGTCTGGCTGCACAACGCCGCGGACGGCAAGCTCATCAAGGAGTTCGTCGCGGTGCCGATTGCGAAGTAGTTCCTGGTAGGGTGGGTCGAGCCGCTTCGGCGAAGACCCACCGGCATGGTCAACGAGTGCTTGCCGATACGGTGGGTCTTCGCCGCAAAGCCGGCTCGACCCACCCTACAGCTCGAAGCCTGGTCTTTCTCCCCGGAGGTTCTCCCGCATGTCGCTGCCCCGTTTGCTCCTGGTTGCCGCACTCGCGGCCGTCGTCGCGCCGCTGCCAGCGGCCGACGAGACGTTACCGGCCGGAGCGAAGGTCGCGACACTGGACGTCCGCCCGGCCGCGATCGACCTCGCCGGCCCGTTCGCGTACTCGCAACTGGTCGTCACCGCCAAGCTCGACACGGGCGAGGCCGTTGACGTCACCCGCATCGCGAAGGTGGAACCGTTCGCGGCCGTGAAGGTGTCCCCCACCGGCGTCGTCCGCCCCGCCGCGGAGGGCAAGGGGGAACTCACCGTCACCCTCGGCGGCGCGACTGCGAAGGTGCCCGTCGCCGTGTCCGGGCTGAAGGCCGATTCCCCGGTCAGCTTCGTGAAGGACGTGCAACCCGTGCTGTCGAAGCTCGGGTGCAACCAGGGGACGTGCCACGGGTCCGCCCAGGGGAAGAACGGCTTCAAGCTGTCCCTCCGGGGGTACGACCCGATCTACGACCACCGGTCCCTGACGGACGACCTCGAAGGCCGGCGGTTCAACCGTGCCGCACCCGAGCGGTCGCTGATGCTCCTGAAGACGGCCGGGGCCGTGCCGCACATCGGCGGGGTGCTGACCGTGCCGGGCGAGCCGTACTACGAACTCCTCAAGAAGTGGATCGCCGCGGGCGTGAAGCAGGACCTGTCCGCGCCGAAGGTGACGTCGATCGACCTGTTCCCGAAGGACCCGACGATCAACCGCATCGGCTCCAGGCAGCAGTTCACGGTGATCGCCACCTACGCCGACGGGACGAAGCGCGACGTCTCCGCGGAGGCGTTCGTCGACAGCAGCAACACGGACATCGCGACCGTCGACAAGACCGGGCTCGTGACGACCGTCCGCCGCGGCGAGGCGACGATGCTCGCGCGGTACGAGGGGAGCTACGCGGCCAGCACCGTGGTCGTCATGGGCGACCGCTCCGGGTTCGCCTGGGAGCAGCGGCCCGTGAACAACTGGATCGACGAACTCGTCGACGCGAAGCTGAAGAAGGTGCAGGTCCAGGCCAGCCCGCTGTGCGACGACGCCGAGTTCATCCGCCGGGTGTACCTGGACCTGACCGGGCTGCCGCCGTCCGCGGACGACGTGCGGAAGTTCCTCGCCGACAAGCGCGAAACGAAGGTCAAGCGCGACGAACTCGTCGACGCCCTCGTCGGCAAGGACGCCTTCGTCGAGCACTGGACCAACAAGTGGGCGGACCTGCTCCAGGTGAACCGGACGTTCCTCGGCGAGCCGGGGGCGGCGGCCCTGCGGAAGTGGATCCGCGACGCGGTCGCCACGAACATGCCCTACGACAAGTTCGCATACCAGGTGCTGACGGCGTCCGGGTCGAACGTCGAGAACCCCCCGGCGGCGTACTACAAGGTGCTCCGCGACGCGGACGGCGTCATGGAGAACACGACGCAACTGTTCCTCGCGATCCGGTTCAACTGCAACAAGTGCCACGACCACCCGTTCGAGCGGTGGACCCAGGACCAGTACTACCACCTGGCCGCGTACTTCGCGCAGGTCGGCCGGGCCGAAGACCCCAAGTTCAAGGGCCAGAAGCTCGGCGGGACCGCGGTCGAGGGGGCGAAGCCGCTCGTCGAACTGATCACGGACGCCAAGTCCGGCGAGATCAAGCACGACCGCACGGGGCAGGTCGCGCCGCCGAAGTTCCCCTACGAGGTGCCGGTCGCCACGGCGGCCGCGGACCCCCGCCGGGTGCAGGTGGCGAAGTGGATCACCGCCCCGACGAACCCCTACTTCGCCAAGAGCTACGCGAACCGCCTCTGGAGCTACCTGCTGGGCGTCGGCGTGATCGAGCCGGTCGACGACATCCGGGCCGGCAACCCGCCGACGAACCCGGCCCTGCTCGACCGCCTGACCAAGGAGTTCGTCGACAGCGGGTTCGACTCCCAGGCCCTGATCAAGACGATCTGCAAGAGCCGGACGTACCAGCTGTCCATCGCGACGAACAAGTGGAACAAGGACGACGAGATCAACTACGCCCGGGCCCTGCCGCGGCGGCTGTCGGCCGAGGTGCTGTTCGACAGCATCCACCGCGCGACCGGGTCCGTGTCCCGGCTGCCGGGGCTGCCGGCCGGCGCGCGGGCGGCCCAGCTCCCGGACAGCAACGTCGAACTGCCGGGCGGCTTCCTCCCGCTGTTCGGCAAGCCGGTCCGCGAGTCGGCGTGCGAGTGCGAGCGGTCGAACACCCTGACCCTCGGGCCGGTGCTGGCGCTGGTCAACGGCCCGATCGTCGGCGACGCGGTCAAGGATCCGAACGGCCACCTGTGGAAGTTCACCCTCGCGACCAAGGACGACGCCAAGGTGGTCGAGGAGATCTTCCTGTCCGTGCTGAACCGGTTCCCGACCCCCGCGGAGGCGGAGAACGGCGTGAAGGCCATCCGCGCCGCCGGCCCGGACCACAAGCGGCTCGTCGACATCCACGACGCGAAGGCGGCCGCCTTCGAGGCGTACAAGAAGAACCTGGACGGCCTGCAAAAAGTTTGGGAGGACCAGCAACGCGCCCTGAAGCCGACCGAGTGGACGGCCCTGACCCCGACCAAGGCCGAGTCCAAGAGCGGGCCGACGCTCGCCACCGCGAAGGGCGGAGCGACGCTGACCGTCGGCACGGACAACGCCGTGCTGGCCAGCGGGAAGATCGACCCCGTCGACGTGTACACCGTCGAGACGGACGCGAAGGTGAAGGGCGCGATCACCGCCCTGCGGCTCGAAGTCCTCGCCGACCCGAGCCTGCCGGCGAAGGGGCCGGGCCGGGCCGAGAACGGGAACTTCGTGCTCAGCGAGTTTTCCGTCACGAGCCGGCCGCTCGTGAAGTCCGACGAGAAGCCGAAGCCGGTCAAGCTGGTCCGGCCGATGGCCACGTTCGAACAGCCGAGTTACCCGGTGAAGAACGCCCTGGACGGCAACCGCGCCACCGGCTGGGCCATCTCCGGCGGCATCGGCAAGGACCAGGAGGCGGTCTTCAACTTCGACAAGCCGATCGACGCGAAGGACGGCGTGGCCCTCGCGGTGACGCTGCACCACGAGTTCGGTACGGGGCACGTCGTCGGCAAGTTCCGGCTGTCGGTCACGACGGACAAGAACCCGAAGTTCGGGAAGCCGATTCCGGAGGACTTGGCGAAGTTGCTGGACACCCCGGCCGACCAGCGGACCGACGCGGAGAAGAAGGCCCTGCGGGACCGCTACCTCGCCCAGGACCGCGAGTACCAGCGGCTCGCCGGGGAGGCGGCCCAGGCCCCGCCGTCCGACGCCCGCGTGCTCGGGGCCCAGGACCTCGTCTGGGCGCTGCTGAACAGCCCGGCGTTCCTGTTCAACCACTGACCGTTCGGCGGCGAGTCGCGGGCGGCCCGCGACTCGCCGCCGGTCATTTCGCCATGCCTTCCGTGTACTCGCTCTGGTACACGAACTTCGTGCCTTCCCCCTGGTGGTTCGGAACCTCCTTCTTCACGCCGAGCCGGGCACCGGCGTACTTGCCGGTCTCGGCGTGGAAGTACACCTCCCCTTCCCAGAGCAGCGGGACCAGCGGCGGCCACTCGGCGGCGTCCTTGGGCGGCGTCTTCAGCGTCGTCGTCAGGCCGATCACGGTGTACCCCCCCGCTGCAGTACCCTTCACGGTGTACGCCTGGGCCGCGTCGTAGGACTCGCCCGTTCCGAGCGGCGGGGCCAGCTTGACGGCGAACGGCCGGACCCACGCCGCGTTCGCGGCCGGCGGCTGCTCCGGCAGCGCGACCCGGAACGGGAGTTCGGCGGTGAGCCGGTCGGCGGTGCCGCCGGCCGCCTTCGCGTCGAGGAGTTGCCCGCGGGAATCGAGCTTTACCGTGACGATCGGCTTGCCCAGGTACTCTGCCATCTGCTTCTGGCCTTCCGGCGTGGCACTGTCGACGACGACCGTGTCCGAGGTGGGCTTGCCGTCGCGGTCGAGCGGGCCGGGCCGGACGATCTCTTGCCGCATCGCGGTGATGGCCATGTCGAGCGTGGCGATGCCCTTCTCGTCGACCGCCTTCACCTCCCACTTCCGGGTGATGGCCAGCTTCGTGACGGTGCCGGCGGTCGCGAGCTTGCCCGTCTGCTCGTCCCGCGTCGTCTCGGCGACGGTCGTCTTCTGCGTCACCGCGAAGGTGTACGCCTCTCCTGTCTGGAACTGGAACCGCAACGGGGCCGGCTCCGCGGCGGCGGCGGACCCGACGACGGCGACCAGCGTGACGATCGAACCGCGGACCATGGCGTGCCCCTCCTGGGAATCGGACGGGCGAATAGCGAAGTCCGGCGGACGGGGGAAGGCGAAGTGGGCGTTCGGCCCGCCCGATGACAGGCCAGCCGGTGTCACTCGTCCCGGTAGTAGGTCGCGCCGGTGGCGAGGCCGATGCCGAGGGAGATGCTGACGAGGATGTACGGGACCGTCGTCGTGACGCGGTCGCCGACCACGGACAGGTAGACGAGGACGACGCCGGCCAGGATGCCGCTGACGCCGAACACCGCGACGAACGTGCGGACCCAGGGGATCGGCACCAGGCCGAGGGACCGCCACACCGCGGTGACCGCCGCGAACAGCAGCCCGACCCCGAGGGTCATGGCGGCGGCGACGAACATCGTGACCGGGAACCACATCCCCACGTCGACGGCCAAGAGCGGCCGCTGGTCGGTCCCGCCGACCCGCGACTGGAGGAAGTCGTCCGGGGCGAGGAACCGGAGGGCGAGGAACGGCACCGCCCCGAGCAGCAGGTAGCACCCCGCCCACTGGAACAGTTCGAACGCGACGAATCGGCGGGGCATCGCGGCTCCGGGGCTCGGGCGGTTTCGCTTGAACATACCGCCGCGGCCCGGCGCGGCAATCCCGCGGCCGGGTTTCGGCCCGGCGCGAAGTGTAACATCTGAAGTCCGATTCCCGTCCTCGCTCGTCTCTTTTCCGGATACGCGCCGGTCCGCACCGGCGGTCGTCCGTTCGCGGTTCTCGTTCTCCCGGAGTTCCCGATGCCTCCGACTTCGCACCGCCGTTCGGCCGCCTTCGGGGCGGCCCTCGTGGCGGGCCTGTTGGCCGTCACCGTGTCCGTCGTCTCCCGCCAGACCGCCGCCGCCCCCCCGAGCCGGCCGGACCTGTGGAAGAAGGTGAAGGAGGCCGAGGACAAGGGCCTGCCGAAGACGGCGATCGCGGAACTGGAGCCGATCATCGAGTCCGCGATCAAGGACAAGGCGTACCCGGAAGCGATCAGGGCCGTCGCCAAGAAGGTCGCGCTCGAAGCCACCATCCAGGGGAACAAGCCGGAGGAAAAAATCGCCCGGCTGAAGGCGGAGATCGCGAAGGCCCCGAAGGAGATGACGCCGGTCCTCGACGCGGTGCTGGCCCACTGGCACTGGCAGTTCTTCCAGGAGAACCGCTGGCGGTTCGTGCAGCGGTCGCAGACGACCGTCAAACCCGGCGACGACATCGCGACGTGGGACCTGAAGCGGGTCTTCGCCGAGGTCGACGCCCTCTTCGCCAAGGCGCTGGCGAACGAAAAGGAACTGCAGGCGACGCCGGTCGCGAACTACGAGGCGCTGCTGGCCAAGGGCACCATCCCGGACTCGTACCGGCCGACGCTGTGGGACTTCCTGGTGTTCGACGCGATCGGGTTCTACGCCTCCGCGGAGCAGGCCGGGGCGAAGCCGGAGGACGCGTTCGAGATCGACGCGGCCGGCCCGGTGTTCGCCCCGCGGGACGAGTTCCTGAAGTGGGAGCCGAAGACCGCCGACCCGTCCGCGGCGAAGTTCAAGGCGATCAAGCTGTTCCAGCAGGTGCTCGCGTTCCACCGGGCCGACGGCGACCCGAGTGCGGCCCTGGACGCGGACCTGTCCCGGCTCCGCTTCGCGTACCAGGCGTCGGTCGGGGAGGCGAAGCTCGCCCGGTACAAGGCGGCCCTTCAGGAGTTCGCCGACACCCACAAGGGGCACGAACTGTCGGCCACGGCCCGGTTCCGGCTCGCCTCCGTGCTGGACGCCGAGAACCGGAAGGTGGAGGCGAAGAAGGTCGCGGCCGCGGCGGTGACGGCGTACCCGGACAGCCACGGCGGGAAGCAGGCCCACAACCTGATCCTCGCCATCGAAGCCAAGGACGTCTCGGTCGTCACGGAGCGGGTGCTGGCCGACCCGCTGCCGCCGATCCGGGTGCAGTACCGCAACATCACGGAGGTCCACTTCCGCGCGTACAAGGCGGACTGGGCGGCGCGGCTGGTCCGCAAGCCGGACGGGTGGCACCGGCCGGAGCACCTGACCGACGACGAGCCGAAGGCGATGCTCGCCGGGAAGCCCGACCTGACCTGGAGCGCGACGCTCCCCGCGACGGACGACCACATGAGCCGCACGGAAGACACGCCGGCCCCGAAGGAACTCCGGGGCGGGTTCTACTTCGTGTTCGCCAGCCCGGACCCGGAGTTCCGCGACAAGAAGGAGCCGATCTTCGCCACCGACCTGTGGGTCAGCGACCTGGCGCTCGTCCTCCGGAACGCGCAGGGGGACTTGCCGGCGGGCGGGATCGTGCTGCACGCGAAGACCGGGGAGCCGGTCGCCGGCGCGAAGGTGAAGACGTGGGTCCGCAACCCGAAGGGCGGGGTCGTCCCCGCGGAGGACGCCGTCACCGACAAGGCCGGTCAGTTCAAGTCCCCCGCCAAGGGGGACGAGCGAGCCCTCTACCTCGTCTCGCACGACGGCCGGGAACTGGGGGCCGCCAGCGAGCAGCACGTCTGGGGGCACACCGACCGGGACCGCGAACACGTCCGGGTCGTGATGTTCACGGACCGCTCGATCTACCGGCCGGGCCAGACGATTCGCTTCAAGGGGATCGGGGTCAAGGTTCACCAGTCGCAGGACAACTACGACGCGGTGCCGAAGACGGACCTGACCGTCCGCTTCCGCGACCCGAACGGGAAGGAAGTCTCCAAGGTCGACGTGACGACGAACGAGTACGGCTCGTTCAGCGGCAGCTTCGTCGCCCCGCGGGACCGGCTGACCGGACAGATGCAGATTCACGTCAACTCCGCGAACCGTCACGCCCACGGCGACACCCTGGTCCAGGTCGAGGAGTACAAGCGGCCGCAATTCCAGGTGGAGGTGAACGCCCCGACGGACGCCGTCAAGCTCGGGGAGAAGGTGACCGTCATCGGCAAGGCGACCGCCTACACCGGGTCCGCGGTCGGCGGGGCGAACGTGCAGTACCGCGTCACCCGGCAGGTGCGATACCCGTCCTGGTTCCACGACGACTCCTGGCACCGCCCCATGCCGCGCACGCCGGCCCAGGAGATCGCCCACGGCGGCACCGTCACCGACCCGGACGGCACCTTCGCCGTCACGTTCGACGCCGCCCCGGACAAGTCCGTCCCGGAAAAGGACGAGCCGACGTTCACCTACCAGGTCACCGCGGACGTGACCGACACCACCGGCGAGACCCGCTCCGCCGACCGCACGGTCCGGCTGGGGTACGCCTCCCTGGCGGCCACCGTTTCTCAGGCCGAGTGGCAGACCCCCGAGAAGCCGGTGACCTTCACGGTGAGCACGACAAACCTCGACGGCCAGCCCCTGAAAGCCGTCGGGCTGGTCAAGGTGTTTGCGCTCAAGCAGCCGGACGCGGTGAAGCGGCCGGACCTGATCCGGGAGGAGTCCGGCTCCTACCCGCGCCGGTGGCGCGGCGGGAAGGTGACCGACCCGAAGCCCGACCCGGCCGACATCCGCTCGTGGGAGTCCGGCGACCTCGTCGCCTCGCTCCAGTTCGACACGACGGACAAGGGCCGCGTCGAGGTGCCGGTGAAGTTGCCGGCCGGGGCGTTCCGCGTCGTGGTCGAGACGGCCGATAAGGACCGGAAGCCGGTCACCGCGAAGGGGCTGGTCAAGGTCGTCGACCCGGCCGCGAAGGCCCTCGCGGTCCGGGTCCCGTCCCTGTTCGAAGCCCCGAAGTGGTCCCTGGAGCCGGGCGAGGAGTTCCAGGCCCTGTGGGGCACCGGCTACCCGACCGGCCGGGCCTACGTCGAGGTCGTCCACCGCGGCAAGACCCTGCAGGCGTACTGGACCGATGCGGACCGCACGCAAGCGGTCGTCAAGCAGAAGGTGACGGAGGGGATGCGCGGCGGGTTCACCGTGTGCGTCACCTCCGTCCGCGAGAACCGGCTGTACGCCGAGACCCGGCAGGTCGACGTGCCGTGGTCGAACAAGAACCTGACGGTGAAGTGGGAGCACTTCGTGTCGAAGCTGGAGCCCGGCGCGAAGGAGAAGTGGACGGCGGTCGTCACCGGCCCGGACGCGAAGAAGGCCGTCGCCGAGATGGTCGCGACGATGTACGACGCCTCGCTCGACCAGTACGCCCCCCACCACTGGGCCGGCGGCTTCGGCGTGTTCCGGCACGAGCACTGGTCCCGGTACGCGACGTTCGAGAACCGGTCCAAGGTGTTCTCCCACGCCGGCGGCCAGTGGGAACCGAAGTGGAAGACGATCGACCCCCTGACCTATCGCGCGTTCCCGCAGGACGTGATTCGCCACTTCCGCGGCTACGAGTTCGGCCCCGGCGGTGGCGGGCCCTGGGAGAGCCAGGCGAAAGGGGATATGGGCTACGCGGGCGAGATGCGGCTGAGCGACTACACGGCGGTCGACGCCCTGGAGGAAGCCGCGCTGTCGGCGAACGTCGCCGGCGGAACTGGCGAGGTGGTGCGGATCAAGAAAGAGAGTCAGTTCATCAGTTCCGTCGAGCGGAAACCGTCCCCGTCTCAGCCCAAACTCGACGCCGTCGCCGCCCGCGCCAACCTGAACGAAACCGCGTTCTTCTTCCCGCACCTCGTCTCGGACGCGGACGGCGTCGTGAAGCTCGAATTCACCATGCCCGAAGCCGTCACGAAGTGGAAGTTCCTCGGCTTCGTCCACGACAAGACGCTCCGCAGCGGCACGCTCACCGGCGAGACCGTCACGGCGAAGGATCTGATGGTCCAGCCGAACGCCCCGCGGTTCCTGCGGGAAGGGGACGAACTCGAGTTCACGGTGAAGGTCAGCAACCAGTCCGACGCCCCGCAGAAGGGCTCAGCCCGGCTGACGCTGTCCGACGCCCGCACCGGCCAACCCGTCGACCCCGCCCTCGGCAATGCGACGCCGGACCAGGCGTTCGACGTGCCCGCGAAGCAGTCGAAGACGCTGTCCTGGCGGCTGACGGTGCCGTCCGGTCAGGGGCCGCTCATCTACAAGGCCGTTGCCGCGACGGACAAGCTCTCCGACGGCGAAGAGGGCGTGCTGCCGGTGCTTTCCCGGCGAATCCTCGTCACGGAATCGCTGCCGCTGCCGATCCGCGGCCAGCAGAACAGGACGTTCGAGTTCAAGAAGCTGCTCGACTCCGGGAAGTCGGACACGCTCAAGCACCAGTCCGTCACGGTGCAGATGGCGTCGAACCCGTCGTGGTACGCGATCATGGCCCTGCCGTACCTGATGGAGTTCCCGCACGAGTGCAGCGAGCAAACCTTCAACCGCCTGTACGCGAACGCCGTCGCCCGGCACATCGCGAACAGCGACAAGAAGATTCGCGGCATCTTCGACCAGTGGAAGAACCAGCCCGGCGTGCTCGACTCCCCGCTGGAAAAGAACCAGGACCTGAAGTCCGTCCTGCTCGACGAGACGCCGTGGGTCCGGCAGGCGACCGCGGAATCCCAGGCCCGGAAGAACGTCGGGATCCTGTTCGACGCGAACCGGCTCGACGACGAAACCGGTCGGCTCACGGCCAAGCTGGCGGACATGCAGCAGGCCGACGGCGCGTGGCCGTGGTTCCCCGGCGGCCCGCCGAGCGACTACATCACGCTCTACATCGCGACCGGGTACGGCCGGATGCGGCACCTCGGCGTCAAGGTCGACGCCGCCCCCGGCGTCAAAGCCCTGACCCGCCTCGACGCCTGGGCGGACCGCATGTACCGGGACATTCTGAAGCACTCGAAGAACACGGACGACAACCACCTGACCGAAACCATCGCCCTGTGGCTGTACGGCCGCAGCTTCTTCCTCGACGACAAGGCGGTGCCGAACAACCACCGGGAAGCCGTCACCTACTGGGTCGGGCAGGCGAAGACGCACTGGCTGAAGCTCGCCAACCGGCAGTCGCAGGCGCACATGGCGGTCGCGCTCAAGCGGTTCGGCGTGAAGGACGTGCCGACGGACATCATGAAGTCCATCAAGGAACGGTCGGTGTCCGAGGAGGAACTCGGCATGTTCTGGCGCGAACTGGAGCTTTCGTACTCCTGGTTCCGCGCCCCGATCGAGACGCAGGCGATGATGATCGAGGCGTTCGACGAGGTCATGGGGGACAAGCAGGCCGTCGAGGACTGCAAGGTCTGGCTGCTGAAGCAGAAGCAGACCCAGGACTGGAAGACGACGAAGGCCACCGCCGACGCCGTGTACGCCCTGATCCTCCGCGGCGACAGCCAGCTCCGCTCCGACGCGGTGGTCGAGGTCACCGTCGGCGGCGAGAAGGTCCAGCCCGAGAAGGTCGAGGCGGGCACCGGCTTCTACGAACACAAGTTCCTGAAGACCGAGATCCGCCCGGACATGGGCAAGGTCGAAGTGAAGAAGACCGACGCCGGCGTCGCCTGGGGCGGCATCCACTGGCAGTACCTCGAAGACGTGGCCAAGGTCACGCCGCACGAGGGGACCCCGCTGAAACTCGAAAAGAAGGTCTTCAAGCGGACGCCGACCAAGGCCGGCCCGGTGCTGGAACCCGTCACCGGTACGGTGCTGGTCGGCGACGAACTCGTGGTGCGGATCGTGCTGCGGGCGGACCGCGACATGGAGTACGTCCACATGAAGGACCACCGCGGGTCCGGGACGGAGCCGGTGAACGTGCTGTCGCGGTACAAGTACCGGGACGGCCTCGGGTACTACGAGGCGACCCGCGACACGGCGACGAACTTCTACATCGACTACTTGCCGAAGGGCAACTACGTGTTCGAGTACCC
>CAYUHJ010000122.1:0-17963 GCA_964444365.1 uncultured Alcaligenaceae bacterium
ACACGGGATGGTCGCCATGTGTGCCCGGTTCACGTCGACGCGCCAGAAGGAAGACTTCGTCCACTACTTCGGGCTGTTGAACGCGCCGGACTACTCGCCGCGGTTCAACGTCGCCCCGAACCAGACGGTGCCGGTGGTCCGTTCGACCGCGGCCGGGCGCGAGTGCGTGCCGATGACGTGGGGGCTGGTGCCCGCGTGGGCGAAGCCGGACACCCCGCAGGCGGCGGCCGGGCTCGTCAACGCGAAGGCGGAAACGGTGCTCGAAAAGCCGGCGTTCCGCGAGGCAGCAAGACTTCGGCGGTGCCTCGTCCCGGCGGACGGGTTCATCGAGTGGGAGTCGGCCGCGGGGAAAAAGCACCCGCACTGGTTCCGGCTCGCCGACGGCCGGATGTTCGCGTTCGCCGGCCTGTGGGAGCCGCCGTCGCCGGGGGCGAAGAAGGCGGGCGAGACGTTCGCGATCCTGACGGTGCCGGCGAGCCCGGACGTGGCCTACCTGCACGACCGGATGCCGGTGATCCTGCTCCCGGAGCAGTTTGAACCCTGGCTCGCGTCGGATTCGCGGGCGTGGATGGATCTGCTGAAGCCGCTGCCGGCCGGGTCGCTGGTGTCCCAGTCGGTGAACCCGGCGTTGAACAGCCCGCGGTTCGACCACGCGGGGTTGCTGACGCCGATGAGGGTGGGGTTGTTCGATTGAGGAAGGAAGCAACCCCTCCCCCCATCCCCCTCCCCGAAGCGGAGAGGGGGAGAAAACCCCTTCTCTTCCTCCCCTCTCCGCCTCGGGGAGGGGCCGGGGGAGGGGTTGCTTCTCACGCTCTCTCACCGGGAACCGCCCATGTCCGCCATGACCCTCGAAGACGTCCCCGTCGCGCCGATGGTCGTCGCCGAGCGGTTGCCGGACATGCCGCCGGTGGCGAAGCCGGTTCGGTCGCTTCCCCGGCAAGTGTGGGACTTCGTTGCCTCCGTCACGGAGTGGGTATTCGGCCTTGCGGCACTGATTCTCGGGCTCGCGATTCTGTCTGCCGTGCCGCTCGGGCAGTTCCTGACGCTCGGGTACTTGCTCGAATCCAGCGGCCGGATCGCGCGAACGGGCCGCATCCGCGACGGGTTCATCGGCGTCCGACGGGTCGCCCGCTTCGGCGGGATCGCACTCGGGTGCGGGCTCTGCTGGCTGCCGGTGTGGGCGCTGGCGAGCGCGGCGTCGTCCGCCCGCATCATCGACACGTCCGGCCGCATCGCGGCGCAGTGGGAGTTCGCCCTCACGCTGGTGGGCGTGGCGTTCGCCCTGCACGTCTCGACGGCCCTGCTACGGGGCGGGCGGTTCCGCTACTTCCTGTCGCCGTTGAACGCGGTCTGGCTGGTTCGGCGGATGTTGAAGGGGAATTTTTACCGGGACGCCCGCGACGGGGTGTGGGACGCGGTCGTCGGCCTGCGGCTGCCGTACTACTTCTGGCTCGGCGTGCGGGGGTTCGTCGGCGGGTTCGTGTGGCTGGCGTTCCCGCTGCTGTTGCTCGGGCAGGGGCACAAGGTCGTGGGGCTCGGCCTGCTGGGGGCGGCGGTGCTGATGCTGGTCGTGCTGTACGTCCCGTTCCTGCAAACGCGGTTTTCCCGCGACAACCGCTTCCGGGCGTTCCGCGAACTGGGCAGCGTCCGGGCGGACTTTCGCAAGGCCCCGATCGCGTTCGCCTTCGCGTTCGTCCTGCACCTGGCGTTCGCGATTCCGCTTTACCTGATGAAGATCGAGGCGATCCCGAAGGACCTGATCTTCCTGGAAAGTCTCGTGTTCCTGGCGTTCATGTACCCCGCCCGGCTGCTGCTCGGCTGGGCCGTCGGCCGGGCGGCGAAGCGGGACACGCCCCGGCACTTCGCCTTCCGGTGGACCGCCCGGCTGGTCATGCTCGCCGCGTCCGCGTTCTACGTGCTGATCGTGTTCGGCTCCCAGCACCTCGCGTGGCGGGGGATCCCCAGCCTGTACGAGCAGCACGCCTTCCTGCTCCCGGTCCCGTTCGCGCTGTGGGACTGACGGTTCGCGGCGACGGGCGGGCGGTTTCTCAACACCCCGGCGAGCCCCCGCCGAAATCGGTGGTATCGTATCGGCATCCGGGTTGCACTCGCCCTGCCGCCCGTGTCCGATTCCGAACCACCCCCCGGCTCCCCCGATGCGCGTCTTCAACTGCGACCACTGCCAGCACCTGGTGTTCTTCGAGAACGTCTTCTGCGTGAAGTGCAACCAGACCCTCGCGTACCTCCCGGACCTGGGCGTGATCGGGTCGCTCGACCCGGCGGGGGACGGGCTGTACACCTCCCCGATCCCGCGGTCGAACGGGCAGGCGTACCGGTTGTGCCAGAACTACACGGAGCACAACGTCTGCAACTGGGCCGTGAAGGCGGAGGACCCCGACCCGCTGTGCCTGTCGTGCCGGATCACGCAGGTCATCCCGGACATCACGAAACCGGGGCAGAAGGAGGCGTGGTACAAGCTCGAAGTCGCCAAGCGGCGGCTGGCGTACACCCTGGTGAACCTCGGGCTGCCGATCGTGAAGCGGATCCACGACCCCGAGCACGGCCTCGCGTTCGAGTTCCGCGCCGACCCCGAGCCCGGGTCCGACGAGCCGATCGTGCTGACCGGCCACGCGAACGGGGTCATCACGATCAACACCGCGGAGGCCGACGACGCCGAGCGGGAGAAGCGGCGGCTGGCCCTGCACGAGCCGTACCGCACGGTGCTCGGCCACTTCCGCCACGAGATCGGCCACTACTACTGGGACCGGCTGATCGCCAACACGGACCGGCTCGACCCGTTCCGCGAACGGTTCGGCGACGAGCGGGCGGACTACGGCGAGGCCCTGAAGCACCACTACGACCACGGGGCCCCGGCCGACTGGCCGTCGCGGTTCGTCACGTCCTACGCGTCCGCCCACCCGTGGGAGGACTGGGCCGAGACGTGGGCGCACTACCTTCACATGGTGGACACGCTGGAAACCGCGTCGGCGTGCGGCGTGTCGCTCCGGCCGCCGCGGAAGGGCGACCCCACGCTCAAGGCCGTCGCCGACCCGCTCGACGCGGACACGTTCGACTGCCTGATGGAAAGCTGGTTCCCGCTGACGTACATGCTGAACAACTTGAACCGCGGGCTGGGCATGGCCGACGCCTACCCGTTCGTGCTGTCCGTGCCGGCGGTCGAGAAGTTGCGGTTCGTCCACGAGACCGTCCGCACGTTCCCCGGCCGGGCGACGGAAACCCGCGCCGAGTCCCCGTTCGCGTGGCTGTGGCGGCTCGGAGGGCTCGTCAAGTGACGGGGGGCGGGTGTCAGTCTCCTCCGGGTCCGGACACATTTAGGAGTGACGCAGTTGGTGTCTGGAGCGGTTTTTGTCCCCCTCTCCCCCCTGGGGAGAGGGGTTAGGGGTGAGGGGAAAACCTTCACGACTTGCAATCGCTGAAACGGGATGGAGTTTGACCCCTCAGCCCCCCCCTCTCCCCAACGGGGAGAGGGGAGAAAAGCAATTCCCAGAACCTTCGACTGCGTCACTGGTAACATTTTCTCCTTTTCGGAGTCCGATTCCGCGGCGACGGCGCGTACTACCCTGCGACCGCCTTCCCATCTCCCCGGCGGTCAAGACTCGTGCGGTTATTGAAATCAAGTAGTCGCTCCGTGAGGACGTACCGTGGCTCGCCGCTTTCGGCCCCGTGTGGGCTTTACGTTGATTGAATTGCTGGTAGTTGTCGCCATCATCGCGATTCTGATCGGCCTGCTGCTGCCGGCCGTGCAAAAGGTCCGGGAAGCGGCGGCACGGGCGAAGTGCCAGAACCAGTTGAAGCAGATGGCCCTTGCGATTCACAGTCACCACGACGCCCTGAACATCTTCCCCTCGGCCGGAACGTACCGGAGTTTCCCGTACAACCGCTTCCCGAACCCCTACAGCGGGGCGAGTTTCACGTCCCTCCGGGTGAGCGGGGCCGACGCGGTCGGCGGGTCGCCCGACGTGGGAACGCGGCAGACGGGGAGCTGGCTGTTCCAGATCCTGCCGTACCTGGAACAATCGAACGTGTACACGTCCACGGACCTGAAGGTGATCGTGGGGGCCAGGATCCCGACGTACTACTGCCCCAGCCGGCGGGTCCCGACCGCCTGGACGAACTCCGCCGGGTGGACGTTCGGGCTCACGGACTACGCCGGCGGCGGCATCCAGAGCGAAGGCATTTTCGTCTACACCTGGGACAGCAACTTTCCCGGCGTCAACCGGAAGATGAGCCACGTGGCGGACGGGCTGTCGAACACGATGGCCGCCGCCGAGAAGAACCTGTGCCTGGCGGTGTTGAACCAGGGGATCGACACGACGGACTTCCCCGGCTACTCCTACGGCCGGGACAGCGGCGGGTTCTACAGCGACGCCTTCGACGTGACGGTGATGCCGGCCGGCAGCGGCACGATGGTCCAGCCGCAGGCCGACCGGGCGGCCGGGTGCGACACCGAAACCCGGAGCGGGGTGACCTGGCAGCGGGGCACCCGCGGGTTCGGGTCGTCCCACCCCGGCGTGTTCAACGCCGCCGCCGCCGACGGGTCCGTCCGGAGCATCCGGTTCAGCGTGAAGATGAGCGTCCTCCAGGACTTCGTCCGGGTGAACGACGGCCGCGTCGTCGACCCGGCCGAGTTCAACTAACCCCAACCCCACCGGAGGCGGAAGCATGAACCGAGCGATCGTCGTGGTCGGGTTCGGGGCGTTCTGGGCCGCGGGGTGCTCCCCGCAGACGCACACCGTTTCGGGCCGGGTGCAGTTCGCCGACGGCAAGCCACTGACCGCCGGCACCGTCGACGTCGAGCTCATCGGCGGGCCGCACGGGGCGTCCGCCCCGGTCCGGCCGGACGGCACGTTCACCGTCGCCGGGCTGCCGGCCGGCGACTACGCGGTGGCGATCAGCCGGGCGTTCGCCCCCGGCGGGTCGTCGAACCCGACCGGGACCGACCCCGGCCCGCCGCCGATGCTGGTCGCCAACCGGTTCCTGAGCCCGCGAACCTCGGGCCTGAGCGTCGCGGTGCCGAGCCCGGCACCGGTGACGATCGTGGTGGAAAAGTGACCGGGCGGGGGTGGTGCCCCTCCCGACGCGCACGGTAAGATGGCCACCGTACTCTCTCCGCCGTCTGCCGTACCGATGAACACGACGTCCGCTTCGTTGCTGTACAGTTTGAAGGGACCCGCCTCGCCGCAGGCGTGGTCCCGGTTCGTGCGAACGTACTCGCCGATGGTCTACACCTGGGCGCGACAGACCGGGCTGCAAGACGCGGACGCCCTCGACCTGGTTCAGGACGTGTTCACCGCGCTCGTGCAGAAACTGCCGTCGTTCACCTACGACGCCGACCGCGGGTTCCGGGAGTGGCTGTGGGTCGTGACCCGGAACAAGTTCCTGGAGCGAGCCCGGCGGCGGAAACTGCCGATCGACCCGACGTCCGTCCCGGAAGGCCTCCCGGACGACCCGGCCGGGGAGACGATCGAGGAGGCCGAGTTCCGGACCCACCTGCTGGGCCGCCTGATCCCGTCGGTCCGGTGTCAGTTCCAGCCGACGACGTGGACGGCGTTCTGGGAGTCCGTGGTGCAGAACCGGCCCGCGGCGGAGGTGGCGGCCGAACTCGGCCTGACCCCGGACGCCGTGTACAAGGCGAAAGCCCGCGTCCTCGCCCGGCTGCACGAGAACCTTGCCGACTTGATCGCGGAATAGCGTTCGGAGCCCGTCGATGACCACCGACCAGGCGTGTCCCTCGACCGCCGACCTGGAGCGACTCCTGCTCGGCCGGCTCGCCGGCGAGCACGCCACCCGGGTGCACCGCCACCTGGACGTGTGCCCGTTCTGCCCGGCCCGCGTGAATGATCTGAAGCTCGAAAGCCGCCTGATGCGGGTCCTGTCTCAGCGGCCGACCGTGTCCGCCGACGAGGGGTCCGCCGGGCTCACGTCGCTGATGACCCGGCTCGAACAGCTCGTCTCGGCCGACGGCGCGGACGAGTCCGAGGACGGGTTCGCCTTCCTGGACCCGGCCGAAAGCGAAGACGAACTCGGCCGGTTCGCCGGCTACCGCGTGGTGGAACTGCTCGGCCGCGGCGGGATGGGGTTCGTGTTCCGCGCGGAAGACCGCCGGCTGAGCCGGTGGGTCGCGCTGAAAGTGATGCGGCCGGAACTGGCCCGGAACGCGGCCGCCTGCCAGCGGTTCCTGCGGGAAGCCCGGGCGATGGCCGCCGTCCGGCACGACCACATCGCCGTGATCCACGAGGTCGGGGCCGCCGCCACCCCCGCCGGGGGCGAACTCCCGTACCTCACGATGGAGTTGTTGGAGGGGTGCAGCCTCGACCGGTGGCTGCGGGACCACCGCCGACTGCCGATCGCGGACGCGGTCCGGATCGGCCGGGAGGCCGCGGCCGGGCTCGCCGCCGCCCACGCGACCGGGCTGGTTCACCGGGACGTCAAGCCGTCCAACCTGTGGCTCGAAGCCCCGCCGGGGTGGCGGTACAACCCGCCGGCCGGCCGACCGGCGCTCGGGGCGGTCGGCCGGGTCAAGCTCATCGACTTCGGCATGGCCGGCCCCGCCAACCCCGCTGCCGACACCGGCGTGTCCGGCACCCTCGGGTACATGGCCCCGGAGCAATTCCGAGGCACCGCCCAGGACGCCCGGTGCGACCTGTTCGCCCTCGGGGTCGTGCTGTACGAACTGACCACCGGGGAGCACCCGTACCCCGGCCGCGGCCTGCCCGGCTCGTTCACCGGCGACCCGGACCCCGCGTCCGTCCGCGACCTCCGCCCGGACGCCCCGGCCGAACTCGCCGGGTTAATCCGCGCGATGATGGCGGAGGCCCCCGCCGACCGGCCCGCGTCCGCTCTGGAGGTGGAACGGGAACTGACGGCAATCGACCGGGCGCAGGCCGAGTCCGCCGCCCGCCCGCCCCGCTGGTCTCAGTGGTGGCCCCCGGCGGCGGCCGCCGCGGTCGCCGCCGCCGGCCTGGTCGGTCTGTTCCTCCGGGGGCCGACGATGGCCCGGACCGCTCCCGCGCCGTCGTCGGCCGTCGCACCCGCCGACCGACCGCGGGACCAGAGCGACCCCTGGTGCGAGAGTCTCGCAGAACTGCCCTCCGGGATGCAGTTCACCGCCCTGACGCGAAAGCTCCGCGAGCGGAACCCGGGTTGCTCGGTATTGGACACCCGGCCGGAAGGGTGGGTGGAGCGGGAGGGCGTGTTGCGGTTCAAGGTCACGTCCGACAAGGTCCGCGACATCGGCCCGATCGCCTGCCTCCGGGACCTGAAACAGGTCGGCATCCACGGAACCCCCGCGCGCATGGGCGCGTTCTGCGACCCGTCCCCGCTCGCGGATCTGAGGCTGCACACCCTCACGCTGCAGAACCACCCTCATCTCACGAGCATCGCCGGGATCCGCGGGATGGAACTGGTCGAACTGAACCTGTACTGCACCGGGGTGACGTCCGTGAACGGACTCAACGGCCGTCGCCTCGAAACCCTCCGGATCACCGACTCCCCCGTGCGGGACTTGACCCCGGTCGCCGCCCTGCCCCGGTTGAAACTCCTCGATTGCGTGGGCTGCCCGGTGGAGTCCTACCTGCCCCTGGAACGCTCGACCGTCCAGGAACTGTGGGGGACGATCCACCCCGCGCGGGACCACCCGGTGCTGCGGGCGAACCGCCGCCTGACCCACATCAACGGCATCCCCGTGGCCGAATACTGGAAGTCCGTCGGAACGTCCGACACGCCCGGGTGACCGGATTCCGCCGGTCGCGCGTCCGATTTCGTCTCGCCGGCTCGTATGCGTTGGTAGCCCAACGCACATCTTGCCGGGAGACGACGATGACTTGCCGCAAATCTCGCGCGCGGATTGTCGAACTGCAACCCCTGGAAACCCGAGACGTCCCGTCGGGCGTCGGGGCCGGACTCCTCTGCGGGTGCCCTCAGTGCTCCGGGCTGGGTTCCGCCGGTCTGCTGGCCGAATCCGCCGGCGGGGCGGGGCCGGCCGCGGCGCTGGCCGCCGACCCGGTGCCCGGCTCCGACACCTACACCCGCACCACCGGCGACATCCGGATCGACAGCCTGATGTGGTACACCGACCCCCAGGGGCCGGGGCCGCGGACCATGACCTACACGTTCGGCACCTACCCGTTCAGCGACAAGCTCAAGGACAACTACCGCGACATCTTCGCCTGGCTGACGCACACGAACCTCATCAACACCCGGTTCGAGGAGTCCGACACGGTCGTGCCCGGACAGCAGATGATCCGGATCGAGACCCGCCCGGACGGGTACGCGACCGGCGGCGGGTACGGGGTCCGGCTCAACCTGCAGTTCGACTACGCCGGGGACCTCAACGGCTGGCAGAACGGGCCGGGGTCGCACGGGTACGGAACCCTGGTCCACGAGCTGGGCCACGCTCTGGGCCTGAAACACAGCTTCGAGGGGGTGGCCGGGTACGACGCGCTGCCGGCTGCGGACGACCTCAAGCTCAACACCGTGATGGCGTACGCGGGCAGCTTCGGCCCCGGCACGTTCATGCGGTACGACGCGCTGGGCCTGCAGTACATTTACGGCTCCGGGGCGCACAACGCGGGCGACACGGTGTACACCTTCACCGACCGGATCGACACCTTTCCGGACGCCGGCCGGGCGCTCTCCGCCGACGGGTACTACGACTCGTCGACCGCTCAACTGTTGTGGGACACCGGCGGCACCGACGAACTCGACTTCGCCGCCCTCGCCGCGGACCCCGACGGCTACCGGATGGACCTCCGGCCGGGCGGGCTGTTGACCCGGAAGGCCGGATACGACGCCGCCAACGACGTGACGTTGAACGGCGCGAGCGTCATCGCCTACGGGGTCCTCATCGAAAACGTCGTCGCCTCGTCCAGCAGCGACGACATCGTTCTGAACGCGGCCAAGAACCGCGTCCGCGGCTACCCGGCCGGGAAGGCCGTCGGCGCGGACACGATCTTCGCCGCGACCACCGAGGACACCCTCGACCTGACCGCGTACGCCAGGGCCCAGGTCACGGCGACCCGCGACGGCAACGACCTCAAGCTGACCCTCGGCACCAACGGCTCGGTCACGGTCAAGGACTACTACGCCGGCCGCGGCATGGCGGTCCAGTTCTCGGACGGCACCCTCGCCACCGGCGACCGCGGCCCGACCGCCAACGACCTCGAAGTCTCGGTCGTCGAGGATACCCCGAAGACGTTCTCCCTCCCCGCCTCCGACCCGAACGGCGACCCCCTCACCTACGAGATCGTCACCGGCCCCGCGAACGGCACGTTCACCCGGTCCGGCGGGTCCGTGACGTACACGCCGAACACGGACTTCATCGGGCCGGACACGTTCGCCTTCCGCGTGACCGCCCGGGGGGTGGCGTCCGCCACCGCGACCGTGGTCCTCCAGGTCCGGAACGTCAACGACGCGCCGGTCGCGTCGAACGTGACCGTGACGACCGA
Organism: uncultured Alcaligenaceae bacterium; assembly: GCA_964444365.1. Lineage (GTDB taxonomy): Bacteria > Planctomycetota > Planctomycetia > Gemmatales > Gemmataceae > CAYUHJ01. Next base: position 9,468 of record CAYUHJ010000122.1, read on the forward strand.
CCCCGGCGTCCCGCTGGAGGTCAAAATCCCCTGGACCGACGCGGACGGCAGCCGGGACTTCAGCACCCGGATCGTGACCCAGCCGGGGTTCGGGACGGCCAGCCTCCCGCCGGACACCAAGGGCGTCGTGACGTACACCCCGAAGGCGGGATTCTCCGGGGGGACGGACACGTTCACCGTGACGGTCCGCGACTCGGACGGGGCGGTGTCCAACGTCGCGACCGTGACCGTCAAGGTGACCGGGTCGAACCTCGCGCCGGTGGCCGTCAACGACGCCGCGGACCAGATGCACCAGGGCCTCCCGAACGTCCTCGACGTGCTGGCCAACGACACCGACGGCAACGGCGACACCCTGACCATCCAGTCCGTCACCGCCCCCGCAAAGGGGACGGCGGCGATCGCGAACGGCAAGGTGACGTACACCCCGGCGGCGACCGCGACCGGCACGGACTCCTTCACCTACACCGTTTCGGACGGCCGCGGCGGGACGGCGACCGCGCGGGTCGACCTCACGATCGTCCCCCCGCCGCCGCCGGCCCCCGCCAACTTCCGGGTCACGCGGCTGACGAAAACGTCCGTGGGCCTCGCCTGGGACCGGGTGCCCGGGGCGGAGAGCTACATTCTGGAAAGCCTGGAAGGCACGGTGAACGGCGTCGAGAACTGGTCCCGGTTCGCGACCCCGAACGGGACCACGACGGGCTACGGCATCACCGGGTTCGGCGAGGGGACGACCAAGACCTACCGCATCCGGTCGGTCACCGCGCTCAGCGGCCCGAGCCGGAACGATTCCCGGGTCACGTTCACCACGCTGGTCAACCAGGCCCCGGTCGGAACGGCGGCGACCGTCTCCACCCCGGAAGACACGGCCAAAGTCATCACCCTCGCCGCGACCGACCCCGACACGGACGCCGTCACGTTCGCCCTCGGCACGCTCCCCCGGAACGGCCGGGTGACCCTGTCCGGGACTCAGGTCACCTACACCCCGAACCCGAACTTCTTCGGCCGGGACACGTTCACCTTCACCGCGTCCGACGGCAAGCTCGCGTCGGCCCCCGCAACGGTCACCGTCGACGTGACCCCCGTCAACGACGCGCCGACGGCCCTGCCCGGCACCCTGGTCGTCGGCCGGGGCGGGACCGGAGCGGTGACGCTGACGGGGGCGGACCCGGACGGCGACGCCCTGACCTATGTCGTGACCGTCGCTCCGGCCCACGGGTCGGTCCGGGTCGAGGGAAATCAGGCGACGTACACCCCCGCGGCAGGGTACACCGGGCCGGACCTGTTCCGGGTCGCCGCGTCCGACGGGAAGGTTCAGTCGGTCGCCGCGGATGTGACCGTGACCGTCACCCCCGCTTCACCCGTGCCGGCGAACCCCTCGTCGCAGGTGGTCGCGGTCGGGAGCGGGGCGAGCGGGGCGGTCGCGGTGCTGGACTCGTCCCGGACCCGAACCGACCGGACCCCGTTCCCCGGCACCGCCGGCGGGGTCCGGGTCGCGAGCGCGGACGTGACGGGGGACGGCGTGCCCGACCTCGTCGCCGGCCGCGGCCCCGGCGGGCCGTCGACGGTCGTCGTGCTGGACGGGGTCACCGGGGGGGAAGTGATCCGGTTCGAGGCCTTCGAGACCGGCTTCACGGGCGGCGTGTTCGTGGCCGCCGCCGACCTCGACGGGGACGGGTTCGCCGATCTGGTCGTCTCCCCCGACCAGGGCGGCGGCCCCATCGTCGCGGTCTTCCGCGGGGCGGACCTGACCGGCGGCACCGTCAACCCGGCGCGGTTCTTCGGCATCCAGGACGACAGCTTCCGCGGCGGGGCACGGGTCGCCCTCGGCGACCTGACCGGCGACGGCGTCCCGGACCTCGTCGTCGCGGCCGGGTTCCTCGGCGGCCCCCGCGTCACCGTGTGGGACGGCACGGACCTGCTCGCCGGCCGGCTCGACACCCCGCTGGCCAACTTCTTCGCCTTCGAGGACACCCTCCGCAACGGCACCTTCGTCGCGGTCGGCGACTTCGACGGGGACGGCGTCGGCGAACTGGCCGTCGGCGGCGGGCCGGGCGGCGGCCCGCGGGTCCGCATCGTCGACGGGTTCGCCCTCACTTCGAGCCCCCTGTCCCGGCTGGACGACCGCCTCGACCTCGTCCGCGCGAACGGGTTCGCCGGCCCGGCCGACGCCCGCGGCGGCGTCCGCCTCGCGGCGGTCGACCTGGACGGCGACGGCACGGCGGAGCTGATCGCCGCCGACGGCGAGGCGGTCGGCACGACGGTCCGGGTGTACGCTCGCGCCTTGGCCGCGGACTGGTCCGAGCCGGACTGGGAAATGAACCTGTGGCCCGACGCCTCGGCGGGCGTGTTCGTCGGCTGACGCCGGTGCGGTGTCTCCGCCCCGGTCCTGCGCTGCCCTCGCGGCTCCCTTCCCCCTCCCTCTTCGGGAGGGGTTCTTTTTTCCCGTGCGGACTCGCCGCGATGGTCCCCGCGTGTCGGTTTCGGATAGCACCCGGTCGGTTCCCGCCATTCCGCCCGCTCGGTTCGAGGGGTAGACTACAGCAACATCCCACCACCCGCACTCGTCTCGGGGGCACGTCATGCTGAGTCTCGCCGTCCTCCTTCTGGCCGCCGCCGACCCGGCCCCGCCGCCCCGGCCCGCGGCCGACGCCGGCGTCGCGATGTACGAGAAGGACGTCCGCCCGTTGCTGCAAGAGCACTGTCTGAAGTGCCACGGCCAGGACCCCAAGAAGGTCCGCGGCGGGCTGAACCTGACGACCCGCAAGGCCGCCCTCGCCGGGGGGGACACCGGGCCGGTGTTCGACCTGAAGAACCCGCGGGCCAGCCTCTTCCTGAAGGCGCTGCACTTCTCCGACGGCCTGGAGATGCCGCCGACCGGGAAGCTGCCCGCGAAGGACATCGCCACCTTCGAGAAGTGGGTCGCCGCCGGCGTGCCGATGACGGAGGCCGGGGACGACACCACCGCGCCCCCGCCCCCGGTTCAGGTCGCCGACAGGAACTACTGGGCGTACCAGCCCGTGAAGCGGCCGGCGGTGCCCGCGGTGAAGAACCCGGCCTGGGTGAAGACGCCCGTCGACGCCTTCGTTCTGGCGAAGCTGGAAGCGAAGGGCTTGAAGCCGAACGCGCCGGCGGACAAGGTCGCGCTGGTCCGCCGGGCCTACTACGACCTGACGGGCCTGCCGCCGACGCCGGAACAGGTGGACGAATTCGTGAAGGACCCGTCCCCGTCCGCGTGGCCGCGGCTCGTCGACAAGCTGCTGGACAGCCCGCACTACGGCGAAAAGTGGGGCCGGCACTGGCTCGACGTGGTGCGGTACGCGGAGACCAACGGGTACGAGCGGGACGGCGTCAAGCCGCACGCCTGGCGGTTCCGGGACTACGTCATCAAGAGCTTCAACGACGACAAGCCGTTCGACCGCTTCGCGAAGGAGCAGATCGGCGGGGACGAGTTGCCGGACCGGTCGGCGGAGACGATCGTCGCGTCCGGATTTTATCGGCTCGGCCTCTGGGACGACGAGCCCGCGGACCGTGAGCTCGCGCTGTACGACGGGTACGACGACCTCGTCACGGTGACGGGCCAGGGGTTCCTCGGGATGACGCTCAACTGCTGCCGGTGCCACGACCACAAGGGGGACTTCTTCCCGCAGGCGGACTACTACCGGTTCGTCGCGCTGTTCCGGGACGTGCGGCCGTTCTCCTACGACACGGGTCCGCGGGGGTCGTCGTTCACCGACATCACCCCGCCGGACCGGCAGAAACTGAACCTCGCGGAAAAGGCCCGCCGGGACGCGCGGATCGCGGCCCTGGCGAAGCAGCAGACCGAGATCGAGGACGCCGCCATCGGTCGGCTCGGGGTGCTGGACCAGTGGGCCGCCGAGGGGCCGGACCGGGACCTCGTCGTCGACCGGCTGCGGACGGTGTACACGCGGGAAGAAACCGCCGCGCTGGAGAAGATCAGTCGGGAAAACAACCGCCTCCGGAAAGACCCGCTGCCGTTCCAGGACCTCGCCTTGTCGGTCGCCAACGGGCCGCCCGACCCGCCCAGGACCTACGTCCTCGTCCGCGGGAACCCCGGCTCCCCCGGCAAGGTCGAGATGAAGCCCGGGTTCCCCGAGGTGCTCGGCTTCCCGGACCCGGTGATCCCGAAGCCCGCGAAGGGCGCGACCTCGAGCGGCCGCCGGCTCGCCCTCGCGAACTGGATCGCCGACCCCGCCAACCCGCTCCCGGCCCGCGTCTTCGCGAACCGCCTCTGGGGTTGGCACTTCGGCCGGGCGATCGTCCCCACCCCGAACGACTTCGGCAAGCTCGGGGAGAAGCCGACCCACCCCGAACTGCTCGACTGGCTCGCCGCCGAGTTCGTGACCCCGACGTGGAACGCGACCGAGAAGCCGACCGTGCCGTGGTCCGTTAAGCGGATGCACCGCCTGCTCATGCTGTCGAGCACGTACCAGCTGTCGTCGGCCGGGGACGAAGCGAAGCTCACCGCGGACCCCGCGAACCTGCTCCGGTGGCGGTTCGACATGCGGCGGCTCACGGCGGAAGAGGTCCGCGACTCGATCCTGATGACGAGCGGCGGGCTCGACGCGAAGCCGTTCGGCCCGAGCGTGTTCCCCAAGATTCCCCGGGAAGTGCTCGCCGGTCAGTCCCGGCCGGGCGAGGGGTGGCACTACGACCCCCGCAACCCCGCGGCCGGCAACCGCCGCAGCGTGTACGTCCACGTGAAGCGGTCGCTCCAGGTGCCGATCCTGGCGAACCACGACCAGGCCGACACCGATTCCAGTTGCCCGGTGCGGTACACGACGACCGTCCCGACGCAGGCCCTGGGCATGCTGAACGGCGAGTTCACGAACGACCGCGCCGCCGCCCTCGCCGCCCGGCTGACGAAGGACTCCCCCGGCGACCTGCGGAAGCAGGTGACCCACGGCATCCGCCTGACCACCGGCCGCGTCCCGACGGCGGGCGAGGTGGCCAAGGACGCCGCGTTCGTGCAATCGCTGGGGAAGACGTTCGACCTGAGTGAATCCGCGGCCCTCACCCGGTATGCCTTGTTGCTGCTGAACGCGAACGAGTTCGTGTATGTTGATTGATGGCTGATCATCGAGTTCTGCGGGAGGATGAGAAATGACTGTTCCCGTGTGGATTGAGCAATCGAACGGAACCTTCACCGCAACAGTCTTGGGGGCTCCGGGATTGCGCGGAGTGGCGGACAGCCGCGACAAAGCGGTCGCCGCTTTGCGGGGTGAGGTTGAAATCCGGCTATCCGCGGGCGAATTGCTGATGATGCAAGTTGAACCCAAAGGTTTGCTCGCTCTCGCGGGCAAGTACGAGGACGATCCGATCGGCCGCGAGATGTGGGATGAAATAGTCAAAGAGGCTTATCGCTACCGAGACGAACAGAAAGCTCTTGAGTTTCCAGAATGATTGCGTTCGACACCGATGTCATCAGCGACTTGATCCACAACGTCCCAGCAGTCGTGGCGAAGTTCGCTATGGTGCCGGTTCCCGATCAGTTTTTGCCGATCGTGGTTGTCGAAGAAGTTCTCCGCGGTCGACTCGCGTCCGTGCGGCTTGCTCAGTCTGGCGCGGGAAAGGCGACTCTCGAAAAGGCCTACGCAGAGTTTGAGAAGACGCTGATTGATTTGAAGGGATTTCAGGTGTTGCCGTACACCACCGCGGCGGATGGATTCGTGAGGACATGGCGAGCGATGAAGATCCGCATTGGAACTCAAGACCTCCGAATCGCTGCGATCGCGTTCGCCCACAACGCCAAACTCGTCACCCGCAACGCCCGCGATTACACTCTGGTCCCCGGCCTGAACCTGGAAGTCTGGAACTGACTCACCCCAACGGAGCACCTCCCATGTCCACCCAGTTTTGCGGCCGCACGCGGCGGGAATTCCTCTGGCAAGCCGGGGCCGGGTTCGGCGGGCTCGGGCTGACCGGCCTGCTCGACCGCGACGGCTTCTTCGGCACGGCCGCCGCCTCGACCGAGGGCACCCGCACCCCGAGCAAGTTCGTCAACCCGATGGCCGCCAAGGAGCCGATGTTTCCGGCCAAGGCGAAGGCCGTCATCTTCATCTTCTGCTACGGCGGCCCGAGCCACATTGAAACATTCGACTACAAGCCCGAGATGTACGCCATGGACGGCATGACGAAGCAAGTGAAAACCCAGGGCCGGGGGGGCACCAAGAACGAGGGCCGCATCGTCGGCCCGAAGTGGCAGTTCAAGCAGTACGGGAAGTGCGGGAAGTACGTGTCGGACCTGTTCCCGCACGTCGGGCAGCGGGTCGACGACATCGCGTTCATCCACAGCATGTACGCCGAGTCGCCGATCCACGGGTCCGCGATGTTGATGATGAACAGCGGCCGGCTGCTCAGCGGCAACCCGTGCCTCGGGTCGTGGGTGACCTACGGGCTCGGCAGCGAGAACGAGAACCTGCCGGGGTTCGTCGTCATGCTGGACAAGTCCGGCGGGCCGATCTCCGGGGCGAAGAACTGGTCCAGCGGGTACATGCCGGCCGCGTACCAGGGCGTCGTCGTCCGGGCGGACAAGACCCCGATCCACGACCTGGCACTGCCCGAGGGTACGACCCGCGGGCAGCAGAGGGCGATGCTCGACCGGCTCAAGGAGAAGAACGAGGAACACCTCGCGGCCCGGGCCGACAACACGGAACTGACGGCCCGCATCGCGTCCTACGAACTCGCGTTCAAGATGCAGCAGCACGCCCCGGAAGCGGTCGACTTCACGAGGGAAACGAAGCAAACGCTCGAACTGTACGGGATCGAGGGGCCGACCAAGGAACGGACCGCGGACTTCGGCCGCAAGTGCCTGCTCGCCCGCCGGCTCGTCGAGCGGGGGGTGCGGTTCGTCCAGATCTACTCCGGCGGCGCGCACAACGACGAGAACTGGGACGCCCACACGGACATGGTGAAGAACCACACCAAGCACGCGGGCGACACGGACCTGCCGGTCGCCGGGCTGCTCGCGGACCTGAAGCAGAGCGGGTTGCTGGACTCGACCATCGTCATCTGGGGCGGCGAGTTCGGCCGGCAGCCGACCGCCGAGTACGCGAAGGGGACGGGCCGCGACCACAACGCCGCCGGGTTCACCATGTGGATGGCCGGCGGCGGCATCAAGGGGGGCGTGAGCGTCGGCGAGACGGACGAACTCGGGTCCCGGGCCGAGACGGACCGGTGCCACGTCAAGAACCTGCACGCCACCGTGCTGCACCAGATGGGGCTCGACCCGAACAACCTCTCCTACTTCTACGGCGGGCTCCACCAGAAACTCGTCGGCGTCGAGGGGGCGGACCCGATCAAGCAGATCATCTGACCGCGATCAAGACGGGGAGCCACGCCGGGGGCGGACACCCCCGGCGTCGTTCGTGCGCCTCCGAAGTGTAACTTCACCCCCGCGGCGTGTTGGTCCCCGTCCGCCCCTTCGTCTTCTCGCCGTCAGGCGACCGCTCGACACACCCCGCCGACCAAAACCGGAGAACAGCGATGCCCATTCGCAAGTGGCTCGCGGCCTCGCTGGCCGCGACGGGCACCTTCGTTACCGCCCCCGCGTTCGCGGCCGACCCCGCGGCGAACCCCCTCCGCGCCGTCATCGAATTCCAGTCGTTCCGCGCGACCCCCGACGACGCGGCGCGGGACCGGGTCGAAGCGTGGCTGAAGGCCGCGGGGAAGCTCGACGCGGCCGCGGTCGGCGCGGTGTGGGCCGGCGGGCGGACCGTCGAGGACCGCACCGTCGCCGCGATCGCGCTCGGTTTGCCGGCCGCCGCCGACGCCCTGGCTGCCGCCAAGAGGCCCGGCGTCCCCGCCCCCGGCACCTTCCCCGCCGCCCTCAAGGACGAGACGCTCGACCCCTTCGTGCGGGCGAACGTGGCGGCGGCTTACGCGAAGGCACTCGTCGGCAAGCGGGCCTACGAGGACGCCCTCGCGGCGATCGACGGCGTCCAGCCGGAGCACCTCGTCGACCCCGCGGGGTTCTACTTTCACAAGGCGGTCGCCGAACACGCCACCCTGAACCGGCCCGCCGCGCTCCTGTCCCTGACCACCCTGCTCGACGACGTGGCGAACGTGCCGGACCGGTACGTCACCGTCGCCACGCTGATGTACTTCGACGTGCAAAGCTGGTCCGGGGACGAGAAGAATCTGAAGCACATCGGCCGATTGATGGACGTCAGCAGCCGGCGGCTCGACCTGGCGCGGGCGGACGACGAGACGAAGGCGGTGCAGAAGAAGATCCTGTACCGGCTGAACGAACTCATCAAGCAAATGGAGAACGACGAGAAGCGGCCGGAGCCGCGGAAGCGTCCGAAGCCGCCGCGGGACCCCAAAGAGCCGCCGGAACCGAAGGAGCCGCCGGTGCCCTACCCGTCGCCGCCGGGTCCGCCGATGAAGCCGGAGCCGCTGCCGCCGGAACCGCCGCTGCCCCCGCAGCCGCCGACGGACCCCGAGCCGATGGCGCCGGACCCGCCCGGCCCGCCGCAA
>CAYUHJ010000123.1:0-17930 GCA_964444365.1 uncultured Alcaligenaceae bacterium
AGGGGTTCACGGCCAAGGGCGACATCCGGGTGAACGACGGGTGGGTGATCGACAAAGATTTCGGCCACCTGACCCACGGGTACGTCACCACCAGCCACGCCAGCCAGGGGGCGACCGTCCACAAGGTGTTCGTCGCGGCCTCCGCCGAGTCGCTGAAGGCCACCGACCAGCGGACGGCGTATGTGGCCATCACCCGCGGCAAGGAGCAGGCCGTCATCTTCACCGACGACCGCGAGGAACTGCTGAAGGCGGCCTCGCGGGCGGATACGTCGCTCTCGGCGACGGAACTGGTCGATCCCAAGCCGGCACAACCGACCGCGCTGCCGAAACGCCGCCGGGCGTTCCAGCCCGGCCCGGCCGTACCGGAGTTCGCAGCGGTGTTGGCAAGGCAAGTCGAGGCTACGAGGGGGGACGACCATGCCCGATAACCACACCCCGCACCAGGACCGCGTCCGCTCGAACCCGCACCTTTCGGGGAGGGTCGGGCAACCGCCCCAGAAGGAGCAGGACGGGGGCGAGGACTCGTGCCCCGCCTTCGGCTACCTGCGGGGCATCCACGACCGCGCCCATGCCGTCGAGTTCCGGTTCAAGACCGGGAACAGTGTGTGGTTCCCCTACGCCTGGCTCGGCAACTGGAAGTACGACCCGTCCGAGGGGCTGCTGCTCAAGTTCTCCGGCGACCTGGTATACCTGGTGTTGATCCGGGGAACCAACCTCGACCGACCGCTCGCCGACGGCAGCGTCGATCTCATCCGGGCGGGCTTGCAGCGCCACCGGGTCCTCTGGGTCCGCGAGATGGAGGCGGGAGAGGCGGCCGCCGGTCCCGGACCCGCCATCGACGGCATCGAGGTGGCCGAGTTCGAGTCGCACCAGGCGCTGACCGACTGGCTGGGGCGAACCGCGCCGGCGTTCTGTCGGTGAGCGAGGCGGGAGTGACATGCCTGACGAAGAGTCCGACGCGGCGGGCGGGATTATCGACGGGCGCGCCACAGCCGACGAATTGATCGGGTCGTCGTCCGCCACTCCCTCCGGCAGGCGGGCCAGACGGACGAGGTCGCCCGGGCGTTCTACTGCGGCCAGACCGGCCGTGGCGTCGCTCCCGTTGGATCCGCCGGGTACAAGGCTCATCGTCCGCGGACCCAACGGCCTTGGACGCGAAGCCGCCCGTTCGGCTCGGGCACGCCGGTCGCGGTTGCGCCGGCCCGCGGTCCGTGTTACCCTGTTCGGGTAACGGAGTCATCTGGATGGTAGAGAAAGAAGACGCGACTCGTCCGGTCCCCGGTGCGGCGGCCGCACCGGGTCCGGCGGTGAGAAGGCGGGCTGCGCGGCCGTGGCTCTTGTGGGCGGTGTTCGCGCTCGCGGTGGCCGGGGCCGGTGCCCTCGTCGCCGTCCCCCGGCCGCCCGCCGTCCAGGCCGTCCTGTTCCTCCTCGCTTGCCCGGTGTGCGCCTACCTCGGAGTGCGGCTGATGAACCCGCTCCCGCCGGATGAACGATGACCGGGTCGGACCTCCCATGACGGCCGGCGACCGTTCCGGGCCGATCGCGGCGGCCCGACTGCTGGTCCGCCTGGCCCCCCTCGACTGCCTGAAGGAGAGACGCTTCTGGAGCTACGCCATGCTCCCGCTGGCGGCGGGCGCGGCCGAAATGCTCATCCTGGCCACGATGCACTTCTACCACCCGAGCCAGTGGGCGCTGGCCGCGGCCCAGCTCGCGGCCCGCACCCTGCCGCTGCTCCTTTTCGTCCGCCTCCTGGACCGAACCGCCGACCGTCCGTTCCGCCTACGGGTGTGCCCGGCGGCGCTCGCCCTCTGCATGGCCTGTGCGACGCTCGTGATCCTCGCCGGAACACCGGGCCACCACCCCTGGCACGTCGCGGCCGGCAAGGACGCGGGCCGGCTCGCCGCCCTGGTGTTCGCGGTCGCCGCTGCGGTCCCGATCCGAGACCTGGCAAGCAGGGCCGCCGGACGGCCGGGGGTGACGACTCTCTTCCTCGTCTCACTGCTGCCGTTCGCCGACGAGTGGCTGTCCCGGCCGGTCTGGCGGGCGTTCCGCGGGGGGCTCGCCGGACTGATCCAGTTCCTCGTCGAGGCGCAAGGCTGGCCGGCCTGGGCCGAACGGTATCACGACCCGCGGTGGGGCGGGGCCGTCCTCGTCCGGACGCCGGCCTGGGAGGTCGAGGTGATCCGGGACTGTGGGGACTTCAGGACCGTTCTCTACTTCGTGGCCCTGTTCGCCGCCATGATGTTGTCGCGGCCGGGTCGGGCGGCCAACCCCGGCAAGGTTATCGTCGCCCTGCTGGTCGGCGCGGCCGGGGTACTGTCGATAAACGGGTGGCGGATGGCGTCGCTCGTGGCGTTCGCGTCCGAACTGATCGACGCCTGCGGCCGGTCACCCGCGGTGTACCGGGACATCGCCCGCTTCCACAACGACGGCGGTCCGTGGCTGCTGTACGGCTACGTGGCGTACTTCGGATTGTATCTCTGGGCGTGCGCCTGCTGGCTCGACCGGAAGCCGAAGTCGCGACGAACAGGCGTCACTGGACGGTCGCGCCGAGGCTGAACGATACGGTGCAGGCGGGGTAGGTGTAGCTGCCGGACAGGCTGCCGTTGGTGCAGGTACGGGTCTCCGACTGGCAGGTCTCCCCCGCGGGGACTTCGTTCGACTGATATGCGGTCACGCCCGAGGCGTGGCTCACCGGGGTGCCGTTGAAGTCGCAATCGGCGGGCGGGCTGATCGAACAGCTTGCCTCCGGATAGGAGCCCGAAAGTGTGCCGTTGGAGCAGGACCGCGCCTCACCGGCACAGGCCTGACCGTAGGGGACCGAGGCGGTCTGATAGGCGGTGACCCCGGACCCGTGGTTCACCGTGTTCCCGTTGAAGGTGCAGTTCGCGGCCGGCGCGACGGAGCAGGTGGCCGCGGTGTAGGTGCCCGAGAGGGTTCCGTTGGTGCAGGTGCGGGTCTGGCTCTGGCAGGTCTGGCCGAACGGCACGGACGAGGCCGCGTAGGCGGTGACACTCGTGCCGTGACTCACGGCCTGTCCGTTGAAGGTGCAACCGGCCGGGGTCGGCGGGTGATAGGTGCAGGTCGGGTTGGCACAGTACCACGGGTCGCCGTCGGCACCCATCCACATGGTGTACCCCTGGGCCGCGCAGTCGTTCGGGCCGGGCGTCGGCTCGCAGATCGTCGCGGCCGGGTTGCTACAGGGGACCACCACATACGACGGGCTCATGCACCGGGAGGCTTCGGCGGGGAGGGGGAATCCCGCTAGCAACAGACCCAACACGACGGCTTTCAACCGCCGGGCGGGAGAAGCGGCCGATTGCAAACTAAACCCGCCGCAGTCTTTGCGAAACATCAGCACTTTGAACATAACGCTTTCCCGGACTTCTGAAATCTAATTATCTTATTACATAATATATCGATGTGATGCAAATCATTATTTTGCAGAATATTAAACAATACCTGCGCAACCTTTCTCGGTCATCACACGACCGCGCAGGGGTCTACCTGCCGGGCAGAAAAGTGCAAGTGCCCTTGTCGCCGGCGGAATACAGCATAAGCTTTGTACGAGATCACTCCTGAGACTGTGTCTCAGAAGATGCGTTCGGAGTTTGGCCGGCACGCTCAGCCACCGCGGGGCACTCTCGCACCCGCCGCGACGCGGCTCGCGCTCCCCAGGAGGAGAACCGCCGTGTTGCGCGCCGATCCGTCGATCCCGTCCCTCCACCCCGCCGTCGCCGCGGCGTACCGGACCGGCGAACCGCACATCGGCCACGCCACGAATGCGGACATCGCGGCGGTCCCGCCACTCCCGACTGCACCCCGTGACGGAACCGACCGTGTACTGCCGCCAACGAGCGCCTGCACGGGCAGCCGTGGGGAATACGTGACCGGTGGCGGTCAAAAGTTTACCTCCGCATGCTGCCGAACAGCGGCAAAACTAGCGGAAACTATCCCGGTGATTACCGCCACGGGCCTCGGCCCGAGGATTGCTATGGTAGCCCGATTCGACCCCCGAAACATGGCCCCGAGAGGATGCGTCATGGCAAGACCACCGCGGCTTCGCCGCACCGGCTTCACCCTGATCGAGTTGCTGGTGGTGATCGCGATCATCGCGATCCTGATCGGGCTTCTGTTGCCCGCGGTCCAGAAGGTCCGCGAGGCCGCCGCCCGCATGAAGTGTCAGAACAACTTGAAGCAGATCGGGCTGGCCTCCCACGGCTACCACGACGCCAACAAGCAGTTCGCCAAGTCCCGCAACTGGGTCACCCCGCCCGCCGCCCTGCCGGCGGGGACGAACGGCCTGTCGGTCAGCGGCTTCCTGTCGCTCATCCTCCCCTACGTCGAGCAAGGCAGCCTCAAAAATCTTTACGACACCGACAAGGGGTTCGACCACGCCGACAACCAGATCGCCGTGAACACCAAGATTTCCTTCTACCAATGCCCGTCCGTGCCGGTGGCCGACCGGAACATGCAACTCGACAACATTTTCGCGGCCGGTTACGGCGGTAGCGAACAGATCGCCGGACGGACGGGCGAGGCGACCGACTACTTCGGGGTCCGCAACTGCCGCGACGTGAACCATTCGCGGACCGGCAACGGCATCCTCAGCGGCAACACGAACACCATCCAGTCCGTCACGGACGGCACGTCGAACACGATCCTGGTGGTCGAGAGCGCCGGCAAGCCGTTCAAGTTCGTCAAGAGCAGCAACCTCGGCAAGCAGTCGGACGCCTACAACTGGTACGGGCCGTGGAGCGGCGACCTGGGGATGGCGCACAACCTTTACACTGTAAACCCGGACCTCACCACGAGCCGGCCGGGGCCGTGCGTGATGAACTACTCGAACGAGTTCCAGCCGTACAGCTTCCACAACGGCGGGGTGAACGCCGCGCTGGCGGACGGGTCGGTGCGGTTCCTGCGGGAGTCGATGTCCGCGACCACGTTCTACCGGCTCGGCACCCTGGACGACGGCGAGGTGTTCAGTGAGGATTTCTAGTACTCTTCGACTCGCCGCCCTCGCGGGTGCGGTGGCCTGTTGCACCGGGTGCGGGTCCGACAACCGCCAGACCCACCCGGCGTCCGGGACCGTTTCGTTCGGCGGGAAGCCGGCCAAGGGGGTCGTCGTGACCCTCATTCCCGCCGACGCCCAAACGTTGCCGCTGACCGGCTACCCGCGCGGGGAGGTGGACGCGGACGGCCGGTTCACGCTGACAACGCTCTCCCCCGGCGACGGCGCGCCGGCCGGGGAGTACAAACTGACCCTCCGGTGGCCGGTCGACCTCGCGGGGAAGGCCAAGTCGCTGGCCGAAGCGCAGGGCGAGGGCGGCGACGCCGACAAGCTGAAGTCGAGGTACGCCGACCCGAAAACGACCCCCTGGTCGGTCACGATCAAACCCGGCGACAACGCGCTGGCCCCCGTGGCCATCCCCGAGCGCTGACAGCGGAGTTCGCCGTGCGGATGAAGCGGCTTGTCCGAACCGTTCACCTGACGCTGGCCGCCGTCGCCGGCCCACCGCTGTTCGTTCTCGCCGTCACCGGCGCGCTGCTCGTCTTCCCCGACCCGCTCGGCCGGGCCGTCCACGGCGACCGCGTCGCAGACCCGACCGACCCGACCGTCAAGCCCGCCTCGGAACTCATTGCGGCCGCACACTCCGCTTTGCCGGCCGACGATCGTGTAGTGCGGATGCAATATCCGAAGGCACCCGGGGACGCGCTCGTCGCCCAGACGGAAGCTGAACGCGGGGTCGTCCTCGACCCCGCCACCGCCAAGGTATTGCGGGTTGTCGAGGTGGACGGTTTCGACATCCACCACTTTCTGATCCGCCTCCACGTCGATCTGCTTGCGGGGGAGGTCGGAGGGTGGGCCACGGGCCTGACGGCCGTCGCGCTGATCCTGTTGTGCTTGACGGGCCTCTACCTGTGGTGGCCTCGCGGCCGGTGGGCGTGGCACTACTTCACGGTGAAGTTCACCGGCGGCCGTCCGCGGCTGAACTATGACCTCCACCGTGCAAGCGGCCTGTACACTTCGGCCCTCCTGTTCGTGATCGCCGTCACGGGTGCGACGATGGCCTTCTACAGTTTCGTGACGCCGGCGGTATACTGGCTCACCGGCTCCTCGCCCAAGAAGCCGGGGCCGACCCGGGTGTTGGCGACTGGGCCGAAGACTCCGCTCACGGCCGACGAGGTGGTGTCCATCGCCAAGTCCCACGTCCCCGACACCGTGCTGTACCGCCTGTACCCGCCGAAGGCCAACGACGCCCCGTACCGCGTCTTCCTGCTCCCGGCCCGCGACCGGCTCACGCGGTTCGAGGAAACCCGGCTGGTGATCGACCCGTACACGGGGGCGGTCCTTCACGAAGACGGGCCGCGAACGATGTCCGCGGGCGACCGCACGATGCGCTGGCTCCTGCCGCTGCACTTCGGCACGGTCGGCGGAACGCCGATGCGGGTCGCGTACGTTTTCGCGTCGCTCAGTCCGGTGCTGCTGGCGGTCACCGGCTTCCTCATATGGCGGAAGCGCGCCCCCGCCCGTCGTGCGGCGGGCCGCCCTCCCGCGACGACCGCAGAACCGCGTCCGCCGGCGGACGATATCGATCCGGCCGCCGAGCTATCACCGACCGTCGGACCTGTGGGAGAACACCCGTGACGACCGACCGAATCCGAACTCCCCTGGCGGCGCTCGTCGCGCTGGCCCTCGCCCTGGTACTTGGTGGTGCGGCGAACGCCGCCGACCCCGCCGTGGTCCGGACGGCCAAGGGCGGCCGGTGGTCCCAGGGCGACACCTGGGAGGGCGGCAAGACGCCCCCTGCCGGGGTGAAGGTGCTGATCCGCACCGGGCACGCGGTCGTGTACGACGTCCACTCGGAGCAGGTCATCCGGTCGCTCCACGTCTCCGGGTCGCTGTCGTTCGCCCGCGACCGGGACACCCGGCTCGACGTGGGGCTGGTGAAAATCCAGGCCGGGGAGGGCACGGCCGAAGAAGGGTTCGACTGCGAGGCGCACGTCAAGGAGTCGGACCCGAAGACGCCGCGACCGGCGTTCGAGGTCGGCACCCCGGACGACCCGATCCCGCACCCGTTCACCGCCCTCGTCCGCCTCCACTACGTCGAGGGGATGGACAAGGACTCGTGCCCGGCGATCGTCTGCTGCGGCGGGCGGATGGACTTCCACGGCCAGCCGCTCAAGCACACCTGGGTCCGGCTGGCGAAAGGGGTGGTCGAGGGCGCGAACGAATTCACCCTGTCCGAGCCGGTTCCCGGTTGGCGGCCCGGCGACCGAGTGATCCTGACCACGACCGACGTGCCCCAGCTCTTCGGGCGGAAGACGGGGACGATCGACTACCCGACCGTGCGGATGACGACCCACACCGAGGAGCTGACCGTCAAGTCGGTCCGGGAGGACCGGGTGCGGACGAAGGAGTTCGCCGAGCACCCGCACGCCGTCGACGGGGACTGGCGGCCGGCGGTGGCGAACCTGAGCCGCAACGTGGTGGTCGAGTCGGCCGACCCGAAGGGGCACCGCGGGCACACCATGTACCACCGGCACTCGGCCGGGAGCATCTCCTACGCCGAGTTCCGGCACCTGGGCAAGCCCGGGGTGCTGGGCCGGTACAGCCTGCACTACCACCTGTGCGGCGACACCATGCGCGGGTCGTCCGTGGTCGGGGCGAGCGTCCACGACAGCGGGAACCGCTGGCTGACCGTCCACGGCACCGACTACCTCGTCGTCCGCGACTGCGTCGGGTACAACTCGGTCGGGCACGGGTTCTTCTGCGAGGACGGCACCGAGGTGTACAACGTGTTCGACCGCAACCTCGCCGTCCAGGCGTGCCGGGGCGTCCCGCTGCCCAAGCAGGTGCTCCCGTTCGACCGCAACGACGGGGCCGGGTTCTGGTGGGCCAACAGCCTGAACACGTTCACCCGCAACCTGGCCGTCGAGTGCGACCAGTACGGGTTCCGGTTCGAGGTGCTGAAGGACAAGGACTTCGACCCGGCGCTCCAGGTCCGGCAGCCGGACGGCACGAAGAAGGCGGTGGACGTGCGGACCCTGCCGTTCGTCCGGTTCGACGACAACGAGGTCCACTGCCAGCGGCGGTTCGGGCTGAACCTGGGCGGCATCCGCGGGGTCGCCACCCAGGACGACCTCGACTCGTTCCGCACCGGGGACGACGGCTACCTGGCGCGGTCGGGGGACGTCGGCGGGGTCGGCCCGGACCCCAAGCACCCGTTCGTCGTCCGCAACTTCCGGGCGTGGCGGTCGCAGTGGTCGTTCCACGGCGGGTCGCCGTGCGTGCTGATCGACGGGCTGGACGCCTACGAGGGGAGCTACGGCGTCTGGCGGACCCGGATGGACCGGCACGAGTACCAGAACCTGTCCCTCCGCAAGCTCTCCGCGAAGGCGATCTTCAACCCCTACGGCGGCAACCCGAAGGTCGGCGACTCGTACCGCGAGGGGTTGTACCCGGTGGACGACCTGCCGCCGAGCACGGTCGTCACGTCCGTCCGGCGGCGGGACGACGGCAAGCTGATCGTCCGCGGCACCACGTCCGACAACGGCGAGGTCGTGCGGGTGACGGTGAACGGCACGCCGGCGACCTCGACCCGCGCCGGCTTCGCCGAGTGGGAAGCGGTTGTCGGGATCGCCGTCGCCGGCCGGACCTTGAAGGCCCACGCCGAGGACGACGCCGGGAACGTGGAGAAAACCCCGCACGCCGTGCCGGTGCCGCAGCGGGCGGGCGAGTAACACTGCCGGCGTCGGCACCCGCCGTCGACTACTCGAACAGCTTTTTCGGGAATCATCGCCCGCCGATCCGAGCGGTGACGAAAGGCGTTCCGCTCGGACAATGATCGATCGCGTTTTCGGTTTCGGGTACACCCCAGCCTGACACGTCACGGCGCACGGCCTATCAGCGTCAACCAAGGTCGTCACGCCCATTTCCTGACAGATGCCAACCCCGGTCATGACCTTTCCTGACGGCCCACGCCGTTTGATCGGCGGCAGGCACTATCGAGTTGACAGGCCACCGTCATTCGTGGCACTCTCGAAGCTAACGGAACAACAACGGAGATGTGCCATGAAAGAAGTGATACGGTCCCGGATCGCGGACGCGGGGCGGGTCGTGATCCCCGCCGAACTGCGCCGGCAGTACGGCCTGTCGGAAGGCGACGAAGTGGTGATCTGTCCCGGGGCGGACGGCATCGAAATCCTGTCGCCCGCCGCCGCCCTCAAGCGGGCGCAGGAGCGGGTGCGGTCGTTCATCCCGGGGGACGACATCGACCTGACGGACGAACTGCTCGCCGCGAGGGGGCGGGATGACTTGCTCCGGTAGCGTGGTCCTCGACGCCTCGGCGGTCGTCTGTCTGGTGCGGCGGGAACCCGGCTGGGACCGCGTAGCAGCATTCGGGAATGCGGGTTACCTCTCCGCGGTCAACCTTGTCGAGGTTGCGTACCGTCTCGCGCATCACGGCTTCCCACTGGACGAAGTCGAATCGGTCGTCCGGCCGCAAATCGATCGGGTCGTGCCGCTCGACGCCGACTTGGCGATCATCGCGGCGACGGTCCACCGGTCCACTCGACAGTTTGGGTTGTCGCTCGCCGACTGCGCTTGTCTCGCGCTCGGGGTCGCTAACCGCGCCACCGTCGTAACCGCGGACAAGAACTGGTCCGCGTTCGACCTGGGCATCGAGGTGTGCCAGATTCGCTGATGAGCACGTCGAACGGTTGCGCGACGCGGCGAGCTGGGGCAAGATTGTGCTGCGTACAACCAATCGCCACGGAAGGGTGAGTTATGTCGCAATCGGTGAAACTATCAGATCAATTGTGTGACGAGGCGCGTCGGGCGGCCGAGTTGTTCAGCCGCTCGGTCCCCAAACAGATCGAATACTGGTCCCGCATTGGCAAGCTGGCGGAGGAGAACCCCGACCTCCCGCTGAGCTTCATCCGGGAGGTTCAGGCGTCCCGGCGGGAAGCGGCCGTGGGTGATCTGGCCGATTACGAGTTCGGCTGACCCGTGCAGGTCCGGACGACTCCGAGTTTCCGCAGGTCGGTCGAGCTGCTGCACGCGGACCAGAAGGCCGATCTCGACCGGGCGGTCCACTACATCCTGTCGAACCCGGCGGCTGGTCACGCGAGGAACGGCGACCTAGCCCGGGTCCGCGTGTACAAGTTTCGGCTCGTGAGCCAGCTCGCACTGCTCGCCTTCGAGCCTTCTGCCGTTCACGACGTGATCGTCCTGCTCTCCGTCCGCAGCCACGAAACCTTCTACCGCGACCCGAAGCCGGACGCCCGCCCCGGGGGTTCGCAATGACGGGGAAAGGGCAGCGGATCGGCTACGTCCGGGTCAGCAGCGAGGACCAGAACCCCGAGCGGCAACTCGACGGCGTGGAACTGGACCGCGTGTTCGTCGAGCGGGCGTCCGGCAAGGACACGGACCGGCCGCAACTCCAGGAACTCCGGAAGTACGCCCGCGACGGGGACGCGGTCGTCGTCCACAGCATGGACCGGCTGGCCCGCAACGTGGACGACCTGCGGCGGCTGGTGCAGGAGTTCACCCGCCGGGGGATCGTCGTCGAGTTCCGCAAGGAGGCCCTCACCTTCACCGGCGACGACGGCCCGATGTCGCAACTGCTGCTCACCATGCTCGGTGCCGTGGCCCAGTTCGAGCGGGATTTGATCCGGGAGCGGCAGCGGGAGGGGATCGAGGCCGCCAAGCGGCGGGGCGTGTACCGCGGTCGCACCCGCTCGCTCACCCCGGACCAGGCCGCCGAGCTGGCCGCCCGGGCGGCGGCCGGGGAGTCCAAGGCCGCACTCGCCCGCGAGGCCGGGGTCAGCCGCGAGACCCTGTACCAGTACCTCCGGCGGGCGAACCCGAACCGCACGGGGGGCGGCTAATGGACAACCTACTGTACCTCTGCCTGGAGGCCCACAACCCCGAAGTCAACCACCACCGGCGGTACGAGGTCCGGCTCGGCCGCGACCTGTTCGGCCTGTGGGTGGTCACCATCGGCTACGGCCGGAGCGGTTCGGGCGGGCGGCAACTCGTGTACTCCGACGAGTACCCCGAGGTCGTCCGCGATGTCATCGGTTACTACCTCGGCCGCCGCGCCACAGCCCACCGCCGGATCGGTTGTCATTATCTGGTCACCGAGCTATCGTATGCGGACGGAGTGCGACCCGAGGATTGGCTGCCGGCCGAGTTCCGGGCCGGTCTGCCAGGGCGATAGCTTTCCGCACAGGCACGCGGCGGTACGGACGCCACCGTGTCGTTAACGCCACGACTATCCAGAAAGCCTTGGGGAACAAAGCCCAGCAGTTGCGTCGGGGACCGCCCCGCGCTACGGTGGCCCGAACAGAAAGGAGATCGAGATGCGACACGTCAACTCTTCAGACTTCAAGAGCCACTTCGGCGAATACCTGGACCGCGTCGGCGAGGAGCCGGTGACCGTCAACATGTTGGGCAAGCCGGCCGCCGTGCTCGTGTCGGTCGGGGAGTACGAACGCCTCTGCCGGCTCGAATCGCTCCTGCGGGCGGCCGTCCGCGAAACCGCCGGGGCCGTCGGGACGCCGATCGACTACGAAGAGATGGTGGCCGTACTGGCCGGCCGCTTGTGCTGCGCCGTGTGAGCCGCCCGTCCCCGACGCGGCCGGTACTCAGTCCCTAACCCGCAGCTCGTCGGTTCGCAGCGTCGCCAGGTAGTAGTCGGCGACGGCGGACCACAGCTTCAGCCGGGCCTCGACCCGCTTCAGGCGGGCGTCGCCGCTGCGCTCCTCCCGCAGGTTGAGGACGAACAGGTCGGCCGCCCCGCCGGCGAACCGCTCCCGCTCGGCCGCCTCCATCGCCTCGGCCGCCCGCACCTCCGTTTCCGCCAGCCCCACGTTCTCCCGTGCAACTTGGTAGTTGTTCGCGGCGACGCGGATGTCGGCGGCGATCCGGTCGGCGAGCAAGCGGCTGTCCTGCTCCAGTTGGCGGATGGTTCGCTCCGCCTGCCGGACGAGTCCCTCGCCGGTGTTCCGCTGGAGCGGGATCGAGACGGTCACCCCGACCTTCCCCTCCGTCCCGGCTCGTTGCCGCTGTGAAGGGGTGCTCGCGTCTCCGGCGTCACGTGCGGCCTCGACCCGCAGGTCCACCTTCGGCAGTAGCTGGTTCTCCCCCAGTAACTTGCGGTTCCCCTCGCGCTGCCGGTCGGTGTCGAGTCTGGCCAGTTCGGGCCGCAGGGACCGGGCACGCCCGATGGCCTCGGCGAGATCGATACCGACAACAGGGCACTGCGGGAACCCTACCGGCAGGTCGGCGCGGTCGGGTGTGACCGGGTCGCCCGCCTCGTCCCGCCAGAACAGGCCGAGCCGGACGGCGCTGTTCGTCAGCCGCCGCCGGGCGTCGTTCACGTCGGCCGTCCGCTTGGCGATGAACTGACGGTTCTCCGTCAGGGAGATTTGCGCCAGGTCGCCGCGGCGGACACGCTCCTCGAACGCCCCCTGCCGTTGGTCGGCGAGCGTCAGCAAGTCTTCGGACACCTCCAGCGCCGCGCCCGCCGCCACCCAGGCGAGGTATGCCTGCATCGCGTCGTACTGCACGGCAACGCGGGTGAGCAGCAGGTCCAGCCGCCTCTGACGAAGCTCCAGTTCGCTGTCGGAGAAACGGAACCGATCCTCGTCGATGACGCGGTCCCGCCACAGCGACAGGGACAGGCCGGCGTTGAACTCGCCGCCGGACAGGGTCACGTTCTCGTCCTCGTAGATCGGGAAGCGGCCGCCGGAGGCGCGGTAGCCGCCGTGGACGCGGACGGCCGAGCCGGACAGCCGCCGGGTGATCCGGCCTTCGGTGTAGCGGCTGTCGTAGAAGCCGCCGGTGCGGCCTTCGCTCTTGCCGCTCAGTTCCCAGTCGAACGCCCCCCGCGCGGCCTGCACCTTGCCCTCCTGGGCTTCGACCCCGGCCCGTGCCTTATCGATGCTGGGGTAGTGCCGCGCCGAGGACGCCAGAAGCTCGTCCAGGGTCATGGCCGCCGCGAACGGCGGGTAGAGAAGTGCCACGACAACAACGACGGCCGCCGGCCCCCTCATCGGCCGGCCGCCTCGTTGCCCGCGCCGGCCCCGCCGGCGTTGCCGCTTTCGGGCGGGAAGCCGTTCATCTGCCGCCACAGCTCGTAGCCCAGGGGCACCGTGTCGAGCAGCACCCAGCCCTTGACCCGCGAGCCGAACCGCAGGTAGCTGTCGTTCGGCCACGGCTCGCCGGCCGGCTCGACGACCAGGACGCGGAACCGGCCGTTCGCGGACACGGCGGGGTCGGCCACCAGCACCTCGCCGGCGAACGTGCCCACCGCGGTGGCGGGCCACCCGCTGAACTGGACCGACGGCCACCCCTCGAACTGGAGCCGCACCTTGCGGCCGGGGCGGACGAGCGGGGCGTCCAGGCCGCTGACGTAGAGCTCGGCCGCCTTGCGGACGCTCGCGGGGACGAAGCTGGCCACCACGTCGCCCTCCTCGATCAGGGTTGCGGCGTCGCCGGCGGCCGTGCGGACGATCAGACCGTCCCGGGGGGCGCGGACGAGCTGCGTCTGCTGGCGGGACAGCTTGGTCTCGGCGGAGGCGATCTTGGCGACCGCCTCCGCTTCCCTGGCGAGCCACGACTCGTGCTCGATCCTGGCCTTTTCCATGTCGCGGCGGGACGCGAGGCCCCTATCGAAGAGGTCTTGGTTGCGTTTCACGTCGAGGGCGGCCGTTAGCGCGGCGGCGTGCGCGGCCTGCCGGCCTTTGCGGGCGGCGGCGGCCTCAGCCTCCAGCCGCTCCAACAGCAGCGGGTCGTTGTCCACGATCTCCAGGACGGGGTCGTCCTTGGCCACCCGGCTGCCGTCCCGGACGTACCACTTCTTGATCCTCCCCTTGACCAGCGCGTGGATGTTCTGGGGCTGGCCGTCCGGGTCGAGTGCGGTGATCCGGCCGCCGCCGCCGGCCGTCTGCACCCACGGCACGAAGGCGAGCGCGGCCGCGGTGACGACGAGTCCGGCCGCGACCATGCGCAGCGACAGCCGCGTCGCGCTGCCGAGCTTGATGGACGCCCAGAGTCGGGGGGCCGGCCCCGTCCGACCCGGCGTGGTATCAGCGAGCAGGCCGTCCAGTTTCAGCGCGCCGGCGCACAGCTCGTAATAGAGGGTCAGGAAGTACCCGGCCTTGGACAGGCCGAGCAGGATCGACGACAGGATCAGTTCGGCGGCCGCCAGCTGGCCCAGGGTGAGTTGTCCCCGGATCACCAGCGTCCCGCCCAGGCCGAGCAGGCCCACACTGCCGACGACGTAGATCGTGAGGAACGTGACGGTCTGGGCGAAGCTGTGGCGGAAGAACCGCCGGCGGGCGGCGAGGTAGCCGAACGCCAGCGCTTCCGCCCCGGCGTGGTCGCGCGCCTTCTGGTCCCGCCCCGCCGTCCGCTCCAGATGCTCCAGGTAGTCGGCGACGGCGTACTTCTGCTCGCAGACGGCCAGCGCGCCCCACGCGGCCGCGCGGTGCCAGACCCGCCAGCCCGCGACGCACGCCAGGGCCAGCACGAGGACGAAAGCCAGGAGGACGGGGTGGTAGAAGGCGACCACGACCAGACCGACGAGCGTCTGGAGGCACAGGGAGAACCCGCCCACCACGAGCGACGGGACGCTCTTCTGGACGTGGACGACCTCGAAGAACCGGCTGAAGGGCGTGGCCGGGAGGTCGCCCCGGCCGTCCAGCCGGTCGGCGGCGACGCGGGCGGCCACCCGCAGGAAGAACCGCCGCTCGAACAACTCCAGGACGTAGAGCTGCAGCGCGTTGAGCAGCGCGTACAGCGACAGCAGGACGGCCAGCAGCAGGGTGATGGCGAAGAGGACTTGCGGCAGGGCGGTGTTGGCGACGCTGTTGACCAGCGTCTGGACCGAGAGCGGGACGGCGAGCGTCAGCAGGCTGACGGCCACGCCGTAGAGCAGGCAGGCGAGGTAGAACGGCCTCTCGGGGAGGATGATCTGCTTGACGAAGGTCGCAAATACGGAGGCGGGCGATTCGGTTTCGTTCATGTCGAGGGCCGGCGGTTGGTTGTCGGAAGGGAGGCTACCCGTCGCCCTCGCATCTGGCAACAAGAATCGACGGCCGCGGCCGTCCGAAACGGTTGCGCGCCGGTGGTTCATGCTGTATGGCTGGTCGCGGACAACCACCCGGACCCCATGCGATACATAAACTCGACAGACTTCAAGACCCACCTCGGCGAGTACCTCGACCTCGTCGCCGAGGAACCCGTCACCGTCAACCGGCTGGGCCAGCCGGCCGCCGTCCTCGTGTCGGTTGCCGAGTACGCCTACCTCCGCGGGTTGGACGAACTCTTCCGCGCCGCCCGCGAGGCCGAGGCGGCGGCCGGCGGACCCCTCGGTCACGACGCGGTCACGGCCCTGTTGCTCGGGCGGTTCGCCCGGCCGGAGTGAACGGACGGTTGGTCCCGAGGTCAGGCGTTGCGCGAAACGGCGCGGCGTGCTACGATGGGGCGTGTGCAATTGAACCGACCGGTATGCCGACTTGTGACATTATCCGCCCCCGTCCTCCCCCATCGCGGTGACCGGTCCCGTACGGCCCGCCGGCCGTCGGCCGACTGATGCGGGCGCGGATCGAGGCGGCCCTGCGGGAACTCCCGCTGACCGACGCCCAGGTGGCGGCGGTCGCCGACCGCATCCCCGACAGCATTCTCCTGCGGGACGGGTTCGTCACCCGCCCGGACTCCGGGTTCTTCGACTTCCGCCGCAAGGTCTCGGCCGTTGCCGACCACTTCGCCCGGGACGGCCTGACCCTCGCCGACTACACCGGGGCCGCGGTCGCTTCCCCCCAACTCTTCTACTCCGACCCCGGCACGGTCGTCGCCAACGTCGACGGCGTGGTCGGCCGGTTCGCCGCCGACGGCCTGACCGCAGGCGAGTATCTGAAAGCCGCCCTCCGCCAGCCGGCCCTCTTCCACATGCGGCCCGGGACGATCGCCGCCAACGTGGAGGGGGTGGTCGGCCGGTTCGGGGCCGACGGCCTGACGGCCGGCGATTACCTGCGGGCCGCGTTGAAACAGCCGCAACTGTTCTCCGCGCGGCCGGACACGGTCGCCGCCAACGTCGGGGGAGTAATCGGCCGGTTCGCGGACGACGGCCTGACCGCCCGCGAGTACCTGAAGGCCGCCCTCAAGCAGCCGGCCCTCTTCGCCATGAGGCCGGAGACGGTGGCCGCCAACATCGGCGGCGTGGTCGGCCGGTTCGCCGCCGACGGCCTGACCCGCCCGGCATACGTCCGGGCCGCGACCCGGGCACCGTCCCTCTTTGTCATGAAGCCCGAGACCGTCGCGGGGAACATCGACGGGGTGGTCGAACCGTTCCGGGGGGACGGGTTGACGGCCCCGATGTACCTGCGGGCGGCCGTCAAGCAGCCGCAGCTGTTCTGCCAGACGCCGGCCACGATCACGTCCCACCTCCGCCAAATCATCGACCTCCACCGGCAGGGCTTGGTGGCCGTGCCGGGACGGGGCGAGCCGCCCCCCGGCCGGCCGCTGGTGCCCCTGTTCGACTGGCTGGAGCGGCACCCGCGGCTGCTGACCCTCGGCGGCGACAACTTCGCGCTGCGCGAGATCGCGGCCCGGGTCGGCGGCGGGCGGGCCGACCTGACGAAACCCCGCGGGGCAGTCGAGGCCGGGCTGGCCGCAACGCTCGGGCACCCCGACCCGGCCGACCCGGTCCCCAAAGAACCGGTCCCGGCCGATGGCGGCGAGCCTGGCCGGTACGCCCGCAACGTGCTGCTCCGGGCGCTGATCCGGGAGGGGTTGGTCAAGGGGACGTTGGGCCGGTGACTGGCGCGGGTGAATTCGGACCGATGCCTCCCCCTCCTGGCCGGCTCAGGACCGCCCCGGCCGGGCGTCGCGGCACCAGTCGGGCGAGTGCGGGACGTACCGCTCGGCCCGCGCCGGGGCGGACACCAGAGCCGCCGGCAATAGATCGGCCAGGGACTTGTACGACCCGGTCCGCGTTTTCGTCTCGCGTGCCTCCAGGACGTACCGGCCGAACCCGTCCCGGCTGCCGACGGCGAACAGGACGCACGGAGCGTCCGCCTCGGGGGTGCGAAAGGCCACCCCGAAAGTGCGGGCGAATCGGTTGGCGTCGGACGCCAGTTCCTTCTTCCGCTTGTAGTCCTCGCGGTCGTCGCGATGGGCGAGTTCGCCCCGGCCCCAGGCGTTGAAGTGGGCGGTCGCGGCCAAAAGGATCAGTCCGTGGGCCTCGACCCAGACGTGGTCGTTGAGGTCGGAGAGCAGGTGTTCCCAGCCACTCTTGGGGTCGACCCCGCCGGTGGCCTTGAGGACATGGTCGAGTACCGCGTTGGCGGCATCGACGGCGGCGTTGAACCGGGTCACGGCCTCGACGAAGGTGGTGGGGGCGGGCGTCGTCTCCGGGTCCATACCCGCCTCCGAAAAAATCGCGGCCCGCCCTTGACCGGCCGGAAGGGCGCGCCAATACTTGCGATGTAGAGATTGCTACATCGGCACAGGGGGTCCGGCCTTCGGTTGCTGTAGCATTTGCTACCTCAGTCTACCCGCCAGCCCGGTTCGCTTCAACCCCGTTCGGGTCGCCGGCCGCCTCACCATGCGGTCGCGTCCGCGGTGCGCGCTGAGGCGAGCCGGATGACGGGATGACGGTTTCGACGATGGTCGCCAAGAACTCTCGCCTCTGGAAGGATCGGCCGCCATGAATCGCATCAGCGAAGTCACCGAACAGCCGGCCGGGACGGAACCGTTGCCCGAGTGGATCGCGGCCAGCGGCCTGACGCTGTTCACCGACCAGCACGGGACGGAGTGGGCGCGGATGCCGGTCCGCGGCCACTACGAGACGCACCGGCTCGGCACCAAGGCGTTCCGCAGTTGGCTGACCCGGTACTTTCTCCGCCGGGGGGTCGCC
>CAYUHJ010000124.1:0-17912 GCA_964444365.1 uncultured Alcaligenaceae bacterium
CCCCTCTCCCCCAAGGGGAGAGGGGAGGAAGAGAATAAAGGGTCCGAGCCATGACGTTCATCGGCAAGCTGCTGGTCTACCTGAACCTCTTCGTCTCGGTCGTGCTCATCACCTGGGCCGTGTCCCTGTACGTCCACCGGCTCGACTGGATCGACCGGAAGCTCGAGGACGGCACGACCGTCCCCGGCCAGATCACCCGGCTGAAGAAGGAGATCGAGGACCTCACGAAGCAGGTCGTCGTCGCCAACGACGGGTACGGCTCCCGCGACCGGCTGCTCGCCCCGCTCGAAACCGAGCAACTGTACCGCAAGGCCCAGTTCGACAAGCGGCTCGCCCGCGCCCGCAGCGGCGAGGTGAAGGGGCCGACGGACGGCCCGTTCAAGGCGCAATTGCCCCTGAAGGACGGCCCGCTGCTCAAGCTTCTGCCGACGGCCCCGGCGAGCATCCTGATCGACGTGGACGCCGAGGGGAAGACGGTCACGTTCCTGTCCGACACGGACAAGAAGGACGCCCCGCTCCGCGGGTTCAAGGACATCCAGGCGGACATCGACCGCGAGCAGGTCGCCGTCAAGACCGCGTCCGACGCCATCGCCAAGGCCCGCGGGGAGTTCGACACGCTGTCCAAGGAGATCAAGACGACCGACGAGCGGACCGAGGTCCAGAAGGTCATCCTCGCGAACCTCGTCGAGCACGAGAAGTACCTCGGCTCCGCCCAGATCAACTGGGACGAGGAACTGCGGGTCGTCACGTCGCGGAAGAAGCAACTCCTGCGGCGGCTCGAAGACCTGGGCGTGAAGGCCGAGGCGATGCTGATCAAGTAGGCAACTCGCTCCGCGAGTTGCGGGCACGAATCGAGGAATCGCTTCGCAGATGAGACGGGGCAGTTTGCGGGATGAAGCCGGTCACTCGCTCCGCGAGTGACCGGCTAAACTCGAATTGACACCCCCGGCGGCCGCGGTATCTTCCGCCCGCTCCGGGGGTTGACCACGACCGAGTTCCAGACGTTCGTTCCCGGCGGCGGGGTTCCGTCCGGGCGGGCCACCGGGGGAGGGTTCGCAGCCATGACCGCGATCGGCAAGCTTCTCGTCTTCGTCGTACTCTTGCTCAGCCTCGTCTGGAACGGGCTGGTCGTGAACGCTTATGTCACCCGCGCCAACTGGCGGGCCGAGGCGGAGAAGTACCGCAAGGAGTACGTTTCGGCCAGCGAGTCCGCCGCCGGGCTGAAGAAACTCCTCGAAGAGGAGCGCAAGGCCGCCGACGACAGCCGGGCCGTCCTCCGCGTCGAGCAAGAACGCCTCTACAAGCAGTACGTCGAGGCGGACAAGCAGTACCGCGAACTCGACGAGAAGTACAAGAAGCAGCAGGCCGACGACCTGAAGCTCGCCGCGTCGATGACCGCCCTGCAGGGGAACATCGCCGCCCTGACCGAGCAGGTCAACGGCCAGACGGCCCTGATCGCGAAGAAGGAAAAGGAACTCGTCGAACTCACTAAGTCGACCGAGAACTCGAAGGCCGAGATGGTCAAGGCCCAGCTCGAACGGGACGCCCAGCAGCAACGGGCCGAGCGGTTCGCCGAGGTGATCCGGAAGCAGTCCGATGAACTGGCCGAGCAGCGGGCGAACCCGAACGGCAGCGGCCTGGAGAAACGGCTCCCTGCCCCGGTCGGCTTCCGCGGCACCGTCCGGAAGTACGAAGGGGACGCGAAGGAAGGCATCGTTTCGCTGACGCCGGGGCTCGACAGCGGGCTGCGGGTCGGGGCCGTGCTGACGGTGTTCCGCACCAACCCCGCGAAGTACGTCGGCAAGGTCATCATCATCCAGGCCGACCCGAAGGAAGCCGTCGGCAAGTTCGTCCCCCCGCCGGGCTCCAAGCTCGGGGCCGACGACCTGCCCAAAGTCGATGACGAACTGAAGGCGGAGTAACCATCCGGTTCCCCTCTCCCCGTCGGGGAGAGGGGAGCAAAGAATGTCGACCACACCCTCGACGGATGAGGTTCACCATGGCTCGCAACCGGGACGACGACTACGACGACGAGGACGACCGCCCGACCCGGGGCAAGAAGAAGGACAAGGACGAAGACCCGAACCGGCCGCGGAACGACGCCTACACGGGGATGCTGGTCATCACCTTCCTCGTCCTGGTGGCGGCGTCGGTGTTCATGTACCTCGACCACGAGGAACTGATCGCCGCGCCGGTGTCCGCGCCGAAGTTCGAGGTGCCGGCCCTCGGGGCGGTCGCCCCGATCGCCCCGATCGAGCCGCCGACGAAACCGACCCCGCCGGAGGGCGGGAACCCGATGCCGATGCCGACGCCCCCACCGGGCGGCAACCCCACCCCGTAACCGGGAGCGAACGATGGCCAAGGTTGTCTCGAAGAACACCGACGCGCCGGCGAAGAACGACGTGTACGTCGGCATGCTCCTGCTGACGGTCCTGGCCACCGGCGTCGGCATCACCTGCCTGGCGCTCGAGCTCAACGAAGACTACAAGTGGGAGTCCGTCCCCAAGGGCGGCCCGCCGATCGCCAAGAAGGAAGCCGCCCCGAAAACGGAGCTGCCGAAGGACGAGCCCAAGCCGGTGCCGATGCCGGAAGAGAAGGACAAGACCCAGGCCCCGCTGCCCCTGCCGCTGGTGGACCCGGCCAAGCCGGACGCGGCGCTCGCCCCGCCGGTCGTGCCCGCCGTGACCCCGGTGTCCGCGACGGTCCCGGAGTTGCCGAAGCCGGTCACCCCGCCGCTGGCCCTGCCGGTCGCCCCGCAGTAAATCCGGAAGATTCTCGCCACAAAGACACGAAGATCACACAAAGAGTCACCAAGAGATCCAGTTGAGGATTTCTTGGTGACTCTTTGTGTGATCTTGGTGTCTTTGTGGTGAAACGGTATTCGGCCTATCGGTCCAGTTCGCGTTCGATCCGGGCGAGGAGGTCTTTCGCCCGCCATTCGCGGTCGCCGAGGGACAGTTTCTCGTCCTTGTCCAGCCACTTCCGCACGCTCTTTTCCGCGGCGACGGCCGTGCTGTGCGAGCTCGCCCCGAAGTGCTTCGCGATCTCGCCGTAGGTCGCGGACGTGAGCTTGCGGGCCAGGTACACGGCGATCATCCGCGGGTGGCTGACGGCCCACGACCGGGCCTTCGATTGCAGTGTCCCCGACTGGAGCCGCAGGACGCTGCACACGGCCGCGTCCACGTCCGCCACGGTGACGGCCCGGACGGTGTGCCGGAGCAGGTCGCCGAGGGCCTCGCGGGCCAGCGTCGGCGTTACCGGGCGGGCGGTCACCCGGGCGAAGTGGCGGACGCCGTTCACGGCCCCCTCCAGTTCCCGCACGTTGCCGCGCAAATTCCGGGCGAGGAACTTCAGCACGTCGTCCGGCATCGGCGGCGACCCGGCGGCCGCCTTCTGCTTCAGGATGTCGAGCCGCGTCTCGTCGTCCGGCGGGAGTAAGCCCCAGACCGCGCCGCCGAGCAGGCGGTCGACGAGTTCGGGCATCAGTTCTTCCGCCAGCCGCGGGTGGCAGTCCGTCGTCACGACCACCTGCCGGCCGTCGGCGACGAGCGCGTCGAACGTGTGGAGGAACTCTTCCTGGGTGGCGCGTTTCGTCGCCAGGAAGTGCAGGTCGTCGAGGAGCAGGGCGGTGCAGTCGCGGAACTGGCGGCGGAACGCGGCGTGCTTGCCGAACCGCGTCGCCTGGACGAACTTCGTGGTGAACTCCTCGGCGGTGACGAAGCACGGCCGGGCGTCCGGCCCGCCGCGCTTCCGCATGGCCGCGTAGATGCCTTCGAGCAGGTGGGTCTTCCCGGTCCCGACGGGGCCGTGAATGACCAGCGGGTTCGCCCCCAGGCCGGGGTCTTCGACCACCCCGAGGGCGGAGGCGTGGGCGACGCGGTTGGACGCGCCGACGACGAAGTCGGACAGCAGCTTCCACTTCCGGCCGGACTTCTCCGCGGGCTTCCGCTTCGGCGGCGGGGGCGGTTCCTCGCCGAACAGGGTCTTCGCGGGCCGGGCGGTCGGCTTGGCGGCGGGCTCGGTGAACTCGCCCTGCACGCCGAACAGCCCCGGATCGACGACGAACCGGACCGGGACCGCTTCGCCCAACACTTCGGCGGCCGCTTCCGCCACCGCGTCCCCGAAGGTCTGCGACAGCCAGTCCTGAAAGTGGGCGGTCGGGACGAGGACGAGGAGTTCGGCCGGCGTCGGGGCGAAGCGGGTGTGGGCCTCGAACCAGAGGCGGTACCGGGCGGCCCCGACCCGCGCGGACACGGCCGCCGCCATCCGGCGGGCGAACGCGTCCGTGCTGGGGGAACCGGGGCGGACCGTCACTACGAACTCCGGGCAGCCGCGAGAGAGGACGGCCGCGAATCGCGGGCCGCTCTCGGAGATTACCAACCGCGAAGGAATGGTGAAGACACTTCCCCGCGGTCCGGGGCAAGTCGCGGGGGGGCAACCCCTGACGGCGTCCGCACACCCTGCATATTTGGCCGGAAGGGTGCGAGCTCTGGCGGTGAGAAAGGCCCGTGAATTCCGGACGAACCGGCGGCGTCCGGCCCCGCCGGTCGGCGAGCCGCGGGGGTCTGGGGAAGGGGTGCGGCGAGCTCGCAGCCGAGGTAGACGAGGGTGCCTGTGCGTTCGGCTCGCCGCCAGTTCGTGCTACTTGATCTCCCGGCCGGTTTCCGTCACCTGGGAGTCGCCGACGATCTTGAGCGTCCCGTTCGGGATCTCCCCTTCGATGTTGATCGTGACGGCCATCTTCGCGTCGCCGTCGTGGGAGGTGCCGTCGATGCAGGCGTCGATCGTGACGACGAGCCCGAGCTTGCTCCCTTTCTTGAGCGGGATCGTGTCGCCGCCGGCCTTGAACTCGGTCGGGGTGAAGTCGATCGTCACCTGGATGACGCCGAACTGGGTGCCGCCCTTCTTGTACGCCTTGATCAGCTTGCCGGTCGCCTTGGACTGGGCCGGGTCGAGCTCGAACGGGGCCTCGCTGCCGAAGCTCTTCGCGAGCTTCGCCACGTCGATCGTCCACGCCTCGTTCAGCTTCACCGGCTTCTTGGGGAGGAAGTCCTCGTTCTCTACGCGGTCGCGGTCGTCCTTCTTGTTGAACTCCTTGTCCAGGTCCTCGGCGTCCTCTTCGGAGAGTTTCTCGCCGTCGGCGGTGAAGACGTAGGTGTCCCCCTTCTTCTCGATGACGACCGTCTTGCCCTGGTACGGGAGGGTTTCCCTCTTCCCCTCCTTGACCTTCTGGGCCGTCTCGTAGACGCGCTTGAGCTTGGTCGACCGCTTGGCCCCGGCCGGGCGTTCGAGGATTTCCTCGGTGTACGCGAGTGTCACGGCGGTCTTCTGCTTCGTGACCTTCGTCTGGCCGCCGAGTTCGATCGTCGCGGTGGTCGTGCCGTCCTCGGCCTTCGTGACCTTCCCCTTGTCCCCCTTGGCGTCCTTCTTGAGCTTGATCTCGTACGCCTCGTCGTCGGCGACCGCGGGGGCGGCGATCGACCCGGCGGCGAACAGAAACAGCAGCACGCGGAGGGACATGGGGCACCTCGGAAATAAACGGGCGGATGCGGAGAGGATACGAACCGGGGGTCGCCGCGGGTGGCGGCGCGGCCGGATTCCGGCGAGAGCCCCTGTCCCCGCCCGTCCGTACAACATCCCCATGACGCACCCGCACCTCGCCGGCTTCCCCGTCGTCGTCGAACTGGACGTCGCCTGGGGGGAGATGGACTCGTTCCGGCACGTCAACAACGTCGTCTACTTCCGCTACTTCGAGCACGCCCGGGTCGCGTACCTGACCCGGGCCGGGTGGTTCGACCTGCTCGACCGCACCGGCCTGGGGCCGATCGTCCACAGCACCTCGGCCCGGTTCCGCAAGCCCGTGTCGTACCCGGACCGCCTGCTCGTCGGGGCGCGGGTGATCGACGTCGGCCCCGACCGCGTCACGTTCGAGCACCGGCTGGTCAGCACGAAGGGGACCGACCTGGCCGCCGAGGGGACCGCCGTCGTCGTGAGCTTCGACTACCGGTCCGGGAAGAAGGCGGCCCTTCCCGCCGAGATCCGCGACGGCATCGACAAGCTGGAACAACCGGGCGGGTGACGGCGAGCGGCGGGGCGTCAGCCCGCCGTGGGAAGCCTTTGGAGTCCCGGTTCACGGCGGGCTGACGCCCCGCCGCCCGCCGGACGCGGCGGCCCGCGCCGCTGACCCGGCATTGCCGTTCGGCGTGTCCGCCCTAGGATTGACGCGGACCTACCCTCACCCCACGGAGCCAAGAATGTCCATGTTCATCGGCGAAGCCCTCGCGGGCGACGGCAACGAAATCGCGCACATCGACCTGCTCATCGGCGACAAGGCCGGCCCGGTCGGGGTCGCGTTCGCGAACGCCCTCGCCACGCAGTCCCAGGGGCACTCCAGCCTGCTGGCGGTCGTCACCCCGAACCTCGTGGCGAAGCCGGCCACGGTGATGATCACGAAGGTGACGATCAAGGGGGCGAAGCAGGCCGTCCAGATGTTCGGCCCGGCCCAGGCGGCGGTCGCCCGGGCGGTCGTCGACAGCGTTGCCGAAGGTGTCATTCCGAAGGACAAGGCCGACGAGTACGTCATCGTGTGCGGCGTGTTCATCCACTGGGACGCGGCCGACGACACGAAGATCTACCAGTACAACTACGACGCCACGAAGATGGCCATCAAGTGCGCCATGACCGGCTCGCCGAAGATCGACGAGATCATCGCGAAGAAGGACACGAAGCACCCGTTCAGCCCGAAGTAAGCCAACCGGCCGACGCGAAAGAGCGGTGGGGCATGGCCGTCGAGGAGTTCTGGCAGAACCTGCGGGCGGCCGCCCCGCTCCTGGGATCGCCGTCCGGCGCACCCGAGGCGGACCCGTCGGCGTGGCTGAAGCCCCGCACCGTCGACGGGTTCGACCCCGCCGAGTTCACCTTCCTGCCCGCCGATCAATGGCAGGCGCTGGAAGAACGGGTCCGCCGGTTCCGGGCCGTCGCGGCCGCCGTTCCGAAGAAGCGGCCGCCGACGCCCGAGCAGGTGCGGGAGGCCCGTGCCGCGCTGACCGGGGTGCTTGAACTCCTCCCGACGCACCAATTCTGGGACGCGGAGTCGTTCCGCACGCACGTCGGGCTGAACCGCGAACTCGCCGGCCAGCTGCCGAAGTGGGTGACCGGCGTCACGTGCGAAACCGGCGAGGACCACATCGGCGACCCGGTGATGCGGATCTGGGTCGACGTGACGGACAAGGCGGTCGACCAGCGGAAGATAGAGAAACACGGGCGAACGATTCGCGGGCAAGTGGAGGAGGCTTACTACGCGGTCGGCGGCCGGCGAATGGCGTTCATCCGATTTCGCAGTCCGGACGCTTTTGCGAGGGGAGGCGCGGCGTGAGCCTTGCGGATGACCTCCTCGAACTTGCAAAGAAATCGGTCAATTACTCCCGCTCCGACGTGCTGGACGCCCGACTCCGCCGGTCGGTTTCCACCGCGTATTACGCCTTGTTCCACCTCCTGGTCGAAGACGGAGCCGCGAGGTTGACCGGGCACTCGGGGCTCCGAATGCTGGTCGGCCGGGCGTTTGTTCACGGAGAGATGTACAAGACGGCAAGGGCGTTCCGCTCCGGACCGGGTGGGCTCCCGACGACCGTCTCAGCCCTCGGAATCACACTCCCGCCGGAACTGTCGACCGTCGCCTCGGCGTTCATCGACCTCCAGGACGCCCAACACGAGGCCGACTACAACCTCGGAAAGTCGTTCGTGCGGGCCGAAGCACGCGATCTGGTGGATCAGGTCGGGCGTGCCTTTACCGACTGGCGGACCCTCACAACCAATCCCGCCCACGCCGACGTCTGCGACCTGTTCCTGGCCGCGTTGCTGCTCGGCCAGCGGTGGAACAAGTAACCCCACACCGAGCTTCACCCATGTCCGACAAGCCCGCCATCCTCGTCCACCTGGACACCGACCCGCTCCCGAGCGTGTTCGACCGCGTCGTCGCGGTGGACGCCGGCGTGCAGCACCTGTTCAGCTACGGCGGGGTGACGCCGGGGAACGTGATGCCGCTCGTCCACGGGTGCATCTTCACCCGCAAGGACCTGCATCGCACGGCGATCTTCGTCGGCGGGTCGGACGTGACTGCCGGCGAAGCGGTGCTCGCGGAGGTGCGGAAGCACTTACTGCCGAAGTTCGGGCTCAGCGTGTCCGTGATGCTGGACTCGAACGGGGCGAACACGACCGCCGCGGCTGCGGTCCGCGCCGCGGCCCGGCACGTCGACCTGGACACGGTGAAGGCGCTCGTGCTGGGCGGGACCGGGCCAGTCGGTCAGCGGGTCGCCCGCATCTTGGCCAAGCACGGTGCCCACGTCCGCATCGGCAGCCGGCAAAAAGACCGGGCCGAGGCCGTGTGCCAGGCGATCCGCGCCGGCGTGCCGGGGGCGAACCTGGAGTCGATCGCGGTCGCGTCGTCGGCGGACGGCCCGCGGGCGCTGGACGGCCGGGAACTCGTCGTCGCGGCCGGGGCACCGGGGGCGGTGCTGCTCCCGAAGAAACTCCGCCTCGCGGCCCCGGACCTCCGCGTCGTCATCGACCTGAACGGCGTTCCCCCGGCCGGCATCGAGGGCGTGGAACTCAACGACAAGGGCGTCGAACGCGACGGCGACTTCTGCTACGGCGCGCTCGGCGTCGGCGGCACGAAGATGAAGGTCCACAAGGCCGCCGTCGCGGACCTGTTCGCCCGCAACGACGCCGTCCTGGACGTGGACGAGATCTACGCGCTGGCGACCCGGATCGGGTGAGCGGGTCTGGTCTGCGGCGGGTACAATGTCCGCAGCCATTCGTCGGAGGCTTATCATGGACCGCGACGTTTTCACCGGCACAATCCAAGCGTTCAAGCGCCGGACCCCGTTCCGCCCGTTCACCGTGGTGACGATGAGCGGCAACCGGCAGGAAGTCGATTTCGCGGATGCAATCGTCGTGCGGGACGGGGTCGCGATCTTTGCGGCACCGGGCGGCATCCCGATCATCTTCGACCACGAGAGCGTCGATCAGGTGGTCGGCGACCTGTCCGGCCGTAACGTCGAGTCCTGATCCGCCCGTGCCCGTCACAGCCCCCGCAGGAAGCGTAGCAGTTCGGCCCGGTCCGCGGCGGGGACGTCGCCGGTCTTGGCGTGCGGGTGGGTGGTGAACACGTCTTCCAGGGTCTTTGCCCGGCCGTCGTGGTAGAACGCGGACCCCTGCCCGACCCCGCGGAGGGACGGGGGGTGGAACCGGCGGGTGCCGAGTTCGTCCGCGAGGCCGACGTCGCTCCCTTTTCCGGACGTATACGCGGTCGCCGGGTTGTGGCACGCCGCGCAGCCGTGGTGCTCGAACAGTTCCTTGCCGCGGGCGCTGGCGGTGCGGGTCGCCGGCGGGGGCGGGTCGAGGGTTCGCAGGTAGGCTTCCAGGTCGGCGAGGCGGTCGGCGGACAGTTCCCGGCCGTGCATCGTGCCGGCGACGGTGCGGCCGATCAGGCCGGCGAGGTCGGCGGACTTCCCGCTCCAGTTCCACGGGGCGGCGTCCCGGGTCCCGAGGAGCGTGGGGATCCGCTTCGGCGCGCCGAACCCGTCGTCCGCGGGGGTGTCGGCCCGCAGCCCGCTGGTGTGGCCGTCCGGGTGGCAGGTGTGGCAACTCATCCAGCCCTCGTTCGACAGCCGGGCGTCGTAGAACAGCCGCTCCCCGCGGGCGGCCGGGGTGGACGCGGGTTGCCCGAGGTTCGCGGTGAAGCGGACGGTGCGGTCGGCGACGGTGACGGCCGTCAGCGAGTCGGCGAACGGGTCCACGGTGTAGGCCGTCTTCCCGTCCGGCGAGACCGCGACCGCGGTCGGGTGCCGGCCGAGCGCGGACCGCGGGGGGGCGACGGCGGCGACCGGGCCGATCGCGACTTCCCCCGTCCCGCCGAGCGCGACGACCGCGACGCCGTCCGCGGCGACCGCCAGCCCGGACGGGTCGCCAGGCCCCCGCCCCGGCACGTCGAGTGGGAAGACCCGCGTGCGGCGGTCGAAACTCACCCCAGGGTCGAGCACGTCCGCGAGCAGGACTTCGCGGATCACGCCGGTGACGGCGTTCCCCCAGTGCAGGTTGTCCCGCGTCGTCTCCACGTCCGGGCTGACGACGACCTGCGCGACCCAGAGCGCCTTCCCGCCGGGGGCGAGGGCCAGCCCGCGGAGGTTGCTCCCCGGCACGGTGCGCGTGGACGCGACGCCGCCGCGGTCCGCATCCACGACCGCGATCCGCCCGCCGAACGCATCCGCCACCACGAGCCGGGAACCGTCCGGGAGCGGCAGCATCAGCCGCGGGTTGAACGAGAGCGAAACGGTCCGCACCACCCTCGGCGAATCCCCGAGAGCCACGATCGCGACGTTGCGGTCCCACAGGTTCGCGACCGCACACGACCCGGTCCCGCACGGGCGGACGCACACCGGGCCGCGGCCGACGGGCACCCGTCGAACCCGGCCGAACTCCGCCTGAGTGCGGGTGACGATCAGCAGTTCCCCGGCGGCTTCGTCCACCGCGAGCAGCGTCTTGCCGTCGACCTCCGCCACGTCCGCGAGTTTCCGCCCGAGCGGCACGTCGGCCTCCACCTTCCCCGTGGCCAGATCGACGACGGACGCCGACCCGGACCGGTTCGCGGTGACGGCCCGCTTTCCGTCGTCGACGACGACCAGTGCCACCGGTTCCTTCGCGGCCGTCGAACGCGGAGTCGGGGCGACTTCCGCACGCAATGACAGGAGTCCGACGAGGGCCAGCAACGGGACGAGCACGCGCATGAGTGGCTTCCGGGTGGGGACACTCACTCTACCACGATTCCCCTGCGGAAGCGAGCACCGCGCCATACCCTGACCCCATGTCCGAGACGCTCCTGACCCGGCCGCCGTTGAACCCGTCGCACGCGGCATTCCCGGTCGGCCCGCTGCTGCAGCCGACGGACCCGCCGAGGCGGTCGCACAAGATCATCGCCGTGCTGCCGGCGTACAACGCGGAGCAGACGCTCGCCGCCACCGTCGCGGACTTCCCCCCCGGCTGCGTGGACGAAATCCTGCTCGTCGACGACGGCTCGAAGGACCGCACCGTCGAGATCGCCCGGAGCATGGGCCTGACGGTGATCGTCCACCCGAAGAACCGCGGGTACGGCGGGAACCAGAAGACGTGCTACCGGTACGCCCTCGACCACGGGGCGGACGTCGTCGTGATGATCCACCCGGACTACCAGTACGACGCCAGGGTGATTCCGCACGCCGTCGGGTTCGTCGAACTCGGCATCCTCGACGTGGTCCTCGGCAACCGCGTGCGGTCCCGGGCGGAAGCCCTCGCGTGCGGGATGCCGTGGTGGAAGTACGTCTCGAACCGCGGGCTGACGGCCGTCGAGAACGTCGCCCTCGGGCAGAACCTCGGGGAGTTCCACAGCGGGTTCCGCGTCTACCGGCGGAGCGTGCTGGAGACGATCCCGTTCGAGCGGAACTCGGACGACTTCGTGTTCGACACGCAGTTCCTGGTGCAAGCCGTCCACTTCGGGTTCCGCCTCGGCGACGTGCCGGTGCCGGTCCGGTACTTCGAGGAAGCGAGCCAGATCAACTTCCGGCGGAGCACCAAGTACGGCCTGGAGACGCTGCGGACGGTGGCGGAATACTGGGGCCACCGCGTCGGGGTGCGGAGGAGTAAGCTCTTCGGCGGGCGATGACGGTCACCCCACGCCGTACCGTTTCCCAGGCGTCATCACCTGCACGCCCGGCAGGGCCAGCGCCGCGAGTTCCTTCAGCACCGCGTCGCGGAACCGTGGCTTCAGGTGGACGACGAACACCGGCACGCCGGCGGGGGCTTTCCGGACCTCCGCGGCGAAGAGTTTGGGCGTCAGGTGTCCGGAGATCTCCGCCAGCCACGCGAACTCGTCCGGGAACGTCGCTTCCAGCAACACCGCTTTCAGGTTCTTCACCGTGGCGGCGTACTCCCACACCGCCTCCGTGGGCCGGGTG
This sequence comes from uncultured Alcaligenaceae bacterium, assembly GCA_964444365.1. GTDB lineage: Bacteria > Planctomycetota > Planctomycetia > Gemmatales > Gemmataceae > CAYUHJ01. The sequence goes on from CAYUHJ010000124.1 coordinate 11,988, forward strand.
TCCGTCACGTACAGGACCGACGACTCCCCCCCGTCGACGTGAACAGCGGCCGTCGGGACGGGGTGGTTCACCGGTATCAGCGTGACCGCGTGCCGGGCGAGTTCCCGCGTCTGTCCGGGGGCGAGGGGATCGAAGATCGCGAACGGCCCGGCCTCGGGTTCGCGCGTGATCAGGTCCGGGAAGAGCCGCTCGTTGAAGACGTCCGACCGGACCGCGGCCAGGGTCTCCGCCAGCCCGTGGACCGTGACCGGGGCCTTGGCCGCGTAGACGTTCTCCAGGAACACCGGCAGCGACCCGACGTGGTCCATGTGCGAGTGCGTCAGCACCACGTCCCGGACCTTCGCCTGCCCGGCGAGGTCGCCCCACAGCCCGAGGCACCCGGCGTCGAGCGCCAGCACCCCGTCGACCACGACCGTGGCGAGGAACTGGTACCCGGTGTCCGGGCCGGCCGACGACGGAAGGAGAACGATGTCCATGCCGGGGCCGGGAAGAGTAGGGGAACGGGGTCAACCTACCCATCAGACTTGACGGCGGCAACTTCTCCATCACACCTTGGCCGTCCAAACCAGCGGAGTTGAAACAGACCTGCGGGTTCGGCACGATCTCACACGGCCATCCCACACTCCCTCGCGATTGACAAACAGCAATCGACAGCGTCTTCCGGACCTCGCTCCGATGCGGCGAGACGGACCGCCTCGCGGACTGAGCACCAGCCGTGGACGCTCTTGCCGGAGTAAAACCCGCGGATGACCATGAGCGCTTGCTGGGCGAGCCGCTCTTCCCGACTGCTGCTCGCCTTGAGCCATTGAACGCCGAAAACGGCCAGCCGGCCGATCGTTGCGCACGGGGTTAATCCGAGTTCCTCGGATCTCGGCCAGGAAATGGCCCGCTCACCAGTCAACGTCAGGAGCATGGCCGGGACGGGGCACTCAGGCTTCCGGCAAACGTACCCGTGTGCCCGCGCCGCGAGCCGGGCAGCAATGCAGTTCTGGTCGAGAGCCGAGAGCTTCGCAGGCTTCCCGCCGATCGGCACGGTTCGGAACACGGTCATCGCGAACCCACGCCGATCCGACTCGGCCAAACCCCGCGCTCCGCCTTGAATCGCCTCGCACAGCAGAATCGGATACCCGAGACGCTTCGCAATCTCGGCTTTCGCGCCGCGGTCGTTATCGGTCAGCCCAAACTTGACCAGCTTCGTTCCGCCGACAACGTCTGCCGCGATCGCCAGCGGCCCGTTCGGCCAGTCGGCCCCGACGGGAATACCGACGAGCCGGTCGAGGATCTGGTCCTGGAGGTCGGTCATCGCGTCATTTGCCTTTCGCCACAGTTATCGCGACGAATTTTGACGTCGGCGTGTGGCTGCGGTCCGCCACGCTGTCGATCGGGACGAGGACGTTCGTTTCCGGGAAATAGGTCGCGGCGTTGCCGCGGGGGATGTCGTAGGCGACGACGAGGAACTTCGGGGCGTGGCGGGTGACGCCGCGGAAGTGACTGGTGAGGTCCACCACGTCGCCCGGCTTCAGGCCGCGGTCGGCGATGTCGTCGCGGTTCATCAGGATGACCCGACGCTCCCGGTGGATGCCGCGGTAGCGGTCTTCGAGGCCGTACACCGTGGTGTTGAACTGGTCGTGCGTCCGGATCGTCATCATCGCGAGCTGGCCGGGTTCGAGCCGCAGGTCCGGCAGCGGGTGGGTCGTGAAGCGGGCCTTGCCGGTCGCGGTGGGGAACTCGCCGCCGCGGGGCTTGTTCGGCAGGTAGAACCCGCCCGGCTCGCGGCACCGGCGGTTGAAGTCCTCGAAGCCGGGGACGACGCGCTCGATGCGGTCGCGGATGCGGTCGTAATCGGCGGCGAGGTCCAGCCAGGGGATGCTTGAAGACAACCCCTCCCCCGACCCCTCCCCGGAGCGGAGAGGGGAGTCAGAACGGTTTTGCCCCCCCTCTCCGTTTCGGGGAGGGGGTTGGGGGGAGGGGTTGCGTTTGGCCAGCGTCGCCACCGCCATCCTCGCCACGATCTCCACCTCGCTGAGCAGCTGCTTCGACGCCGGTTGCAGGTTCCCCCGACTCGCCTGCACGACGCCCATCGAGTTCTCCGTGGTGACGACCTGCTCCGTCCCGTTGCGAACGTCCCGCTCGGTCCGCCCCAGGCACGGCAGGATCAGCGCCGTGCGCCCCGTCACCAGGTGCGACCGGTTCAACTTGATCGACACGTGCGCCGTCAGCCGGCAGTTCCGCAGCGCCTTCGCGGTGAACTCCGTGTCCGGCGTCGCCGACAGGAAGTTGCCGCCCATCGCGAAGAAGACCTTGGCCTTCCCCTCGTGCATCGCGTGGATCGCCTCGACGACGTTGAACCCGTGTTCGCGCGGGCAGGTGATGCCGAACTCCCGGTCGACCGCGTCGAGGAACCAGTCCGGGGCCCGCTCGTTGATGCCCATCGTGCGGTCGCCCTGCACGTTCGAGTGGCCCCGCACCGGGCACAGCCCCGCCCCCGGCTTGCCGACGCTGCCGCGCATGAGGATCACGTTGACGAGGTCCTGAATCGTGGCGACGGCGTGCTTCTGCTGCGTCAGCCCCATCGCCCAGCACGCGATGATCCGCTCCGACGACGCGACCAACTCCGCGAATTGCTCGATTTCCTTGCGGGAAACGCCCGCTTGCTCGACGATCGCTTCCCACTCGACACCGGCGAGCGATTCCTTGAGCGTGTCGAACCCGTCGGTCTTCTCCGCGATGAACTTTTCATCCAGTGCGTTCTTCGCGAGCAGGTACTTCATGACGCCCTTGAGCACCGCCTGATCGCCGCCGAGCTTCACTTGCAGGTACTGGTCGGCGAGCGACGTGCTGAAGACGCCGAGCATCCCGCGGGCTTCTTGCGGGTTGTTGAACGCCAGCAGCCCCGCCTCCTTCAGCGGGTTGACCGCGACGATCTTCGCCCCCGCCCGCTTCGCCTTCTGCAGGGCCGACAGCATCCGCGGGTGGTTCGTGCCGGGGTTCTGCCCGAGGATGAGGATGAGTTGCGCCTTCTCGAAATCGTCGAGCTTCACCGTCCCCTTGCCGATGCCGACCGTCTGCGGCAACGCCACGCTCGACGACTCGTGGCACATGTTCGAGCAGTCCGGCATGTTGTTGGTGCCGAACGCCCGGACGAACAGCTGGTACAGGAACGCCGCCTCGTTCGACGTCCGGCCCGAGGTGTAGAACGCCGCCTCGTGCGGGGATTCCAGGGCGTTCAGTTCGTCGGCGACGAGCCGGAAAGCGTCGTCCCACGCGATCGGCTCGTAGTGCCGGGAGCCGGGGCGGAGGACCATCGGCTGCACGAGCCGCCCGAGCTGGCCGTGCTCGTAATCGGACAGCCTTGCAAGGTCTTCGACGCTGTGCTTCGCGAAAAATTCCGCCGTGATCGTGCGGGCGTCCGCCTCCCAGCCGATGGCCTTCGCGCCGTTCTCGCAGAACTCGGCCATCGCACGGTGCTGGTCCGGGTCGGGCCAGGCGCAACTGGTGCAGTCCGTGCCCCCCGCCTGGTTCAGCGCGAGCAGCGCCTTCGTCCCGCGGAGCACGCCGGCCTGCGTGTAGACGTGCGCCAGCGACGACACCACCGCCGGCAGCCCGACCGCGACCGTCTTCGGGTCGGACACGGACAGCCCGGTGAACGCCTCGGGACAGAGGGGAGAGGGGTCCATGAAATGCTCCTGACCAGAATTTTTCGACAGGATTACAGGATGAACACGGATTTCCATCTCATGACAATCCTGTCAACCCGTCTAATTTCTTTCTGCTATTCTTTCGCTTCCAGCATACACGTTGAACCGCCCGTCGCGGACGAACCCGGCGAGGGTCATGCCCACGCGCTGGGCCAGTTCCACGGCGAGGCTCGTGGGTGCCCCCACCGCGGCGAACACCGGCACCCCCGCGACGGCGGCCTTCTGGATCAACTCGAACCCGGCCCGGCCGCTGACGAACAGGATGCGGTCGCGCAACGGCAAGTGCCCGGCCCGCGCCGCCCACCCGATCAGTTTATCGACCGCGTTGTGCCGGCCGACGTCTTCCCGCACGGCGAGTAGCTTCCCGGACGCATCGAAGACGGCCGCCGCGTGCAGCCCACCGGTGAGGTCGAACGTCGGCTGCGATTCGCGGAGCTTGCCGGGAAGCGCGTGGATGACCGACGCCGGGACCGAAAAGTGTCCGCCGATGGGTTCGCACGCGGTTTCGACGGCGTCGAGCGAGGTCTTCCCGCAGATGCCGCAACTGGAGGTGGTGTAGAAGTGCCGTTCGAGCCGGGCGAGATCGACTTCCACCCCCGGCCGCAGGTCGACCCGCACCGCGTTCCCGCCCGCCGCCTCGACGACGTCCAGCACGTCGGCCGCATCGGTGAGGATGCCTTCGCTGAAGAGGAACCCAACCGCCAGTTCCGCATCATGCCCCGGCGTCCGCATCGTGACGGAAACGGCCTTCCGCGCCCGATCGTTCGCCGGCCCGAATCCGACGCGAATCTCGAGCGGTTCCTCCACCGCGAGCGAATCCGATTTGGGATGTAACCCGGCGGAATCGACGGCGACAATCGGGATTTGGCGGGAGAGGGGAGACATTGCAGAATGCAGATCCGATGAATGCCGTCAGTGCGTCAACTATGCATAGAAACAGACCAAATCGCGTTTGCTCGCCACGCACGATTCGAGCCAACCACGAACTTCGGCGAGCGCGGCTCTTACCTCTTTGTCCTTCACAGAGGCGAGTTTATCTTCTCCAAACTCGTTGAGTGCGGTTGTAATCTCACTCAATCGCATGAAGCCGATGCTCGGAAAGTCCTCAATCTCAGGAATCGGAATCGGTGAACCCCGAGAGATCATTCGTTCGACTTGTAGAATTTTAACCCCGACCCCAGCAGACTTTAAGGCTTTGTCCGCCTTCGCGACCCAAGTCGATCGCATTGCCGACCATTCTTCATTGGGAAGGAACTCTCCGAATTGACGACACAATAGTTCTAATGCGCAACCGTAGACAAACCCGAAGTCGTCGTTGTACTCTTCCCCCATCACCATCTGGTTCAGCGCGTCTCGCGTGGTCAGCATTTCGTCATCTTCATCATCCGCATCTTCGGCGACCGTTTCGTCGATCTCTTCAATCTCCTCTGCAAATTTCTTGGCGAGCGTAGTCACGATCCGCTTGTTTTTGGACCCAATCAAGCCGGAAAGTTTTTGTATGTCGACTGCGTATGGACTGAGGATCATTCCCATCGGCAGTAAGATCTCCACAAGGATGTAATTGTTGGTCGACTCTTCAACCCGATCTTCACACGAAATCTCAGTTCACGCCACTCCCAGGTAGAAACACCGCCGGGCTGACGCGGAACAACCCTGCGAGGGCGGTCATTTGTTCGGGGGTTGGTCGACGCTTGCCCGACAACATCGCCGACACCGTGGACGCCGCGATCCCGCACCGCTTGGCAATGATGGCACCCGTCAACCCGCTCGCGTCGGCCAACTCACGGAGCACTTCCGCAGGCGTGGCGTCCGGGATCGGGTGATGCTCGCTCTCGTAAACGTGGACCAGGGCGGACAACGCGGACAGGTACGCTTCCTCGCCGGCGGACAGGTCTTTTGCCAGCAACTCGTCAATCATATCCAGAGCCGCGGTCAATTCGTCGTCGTTCGCGATGCGTGTCAGGGGGAACCGGCGGACCATCTCGTAGTAGGCCTTTGGCATCCGCCGGGCGGGGGTCGCGGGCATCGGTCACGTCCTCCGCTTTGGGGGGAGTTTTGTCGGCCGTTGTTTCCGTTTCGGCGGCGGTTGATGGCAGCCGCATTCGGTCTGCCACCGTTCCTGATCGTCGTATTCGGCGTGCGTCATCAACCGAAGGACGAACACCGTGCGGATCGGGTAACGGACTCGGGTGGCCATCCGGTACTTGTTCCCGGCGACGTTGAACAC
>CAYUHJ010000125.1:0-15520 GCA_964444365.1 uncultured Alcaligenaceae bacterium
GTCGTACACCATCTGGTTCAGCACGACCTCGCGCCGCTCGCCGCGGATGACTTTCCAGACGCGGACCGTGACCGGGTACACGTTCGGGGCCGGGGAGGAACCGCTCTCGACGGACCAGCTCCAGCCGGGCTCGCCGTCGCAGGTGCCGTTGCCGCCGCCCGCCGGGGAGATCAGTCCCGCTTCGACTTCCGCCAGCTTCGACTGCGCGAGCCGGGCACCGGTGTTCTGGACCGTCGCGTCCAGGGCCGCGTCGGAGCCCAGGCCGACCAGCGTGGAGATCGCCCCGAGCGACAGCAGGAAAATCGCGAGCGACACGAGCACCTCCAGCAAGGTGATCCCGTGCCGCGAGGGCCGGCGGTGGCGGGTCGCGGTCATGGCGTGCCCGTCGTGACGGAGGTGGCCCCGGTCAGCCCGCGGATCTGGACGCGGATCGGGTAGCAGTTCGGCTCGGACACCACCACCTCGGGGCCGTCCTCCCGGCAGGTGCCGTCCGGGAGCACGGTCGCGACGACGGACCACCCGGACGCGTCGGCCGCGGAAGGGGATTCCGGGTCGACGATCACGCGGGCGGTCACGCCCTTGGGGAAGGCGTCTTCGGCACGGAACGGCGCGTCGGCGTCCGGGTCGGCCGGGGAGTCCAGGTCGGGCGACACGCGGACCGTGCCGCCGTCCGGGGAGACGGTGACGCGGTAGACCCGGCCGTCGGCCATCGCGTGCGACCGGGCCTCGGCCATCCGCTGGCGGAGCAGGTCGGCCCCGGCCTGGACGTTGGTGTCGCGGGAGAGGCCGCCGAGCGTCGGGAGCAGGACCGCCCCGAGGACGATCAGGGCGGCGAGGACGGCGACAAGCTCAACGAGGGTGTAACCACGTCGCTTGCGGTGGAGGGTCATCTGACGTGCTCCCGAATACTTGCAGGCAAACTATTGCCGTGGCCAGAAAATTTCCTCGCCTTGGTGGACCGTGTAGAACTGCGGTCGGGGTCCAACTTCCGACTGGATCATCCGCATCTGATAGGTACCGCCCCAAGGGTCATTCAATGCATTCGACCCCTGTTCCAGTAGCGGGATCATCTGCTGAAGCGTGACCTCTTCGCCTCCGTTTTTCATGATCGCGGCTTTATACGTCTTCTCTAAAACTTGCATGTCGATGATTGCCTTGTCCTTCTTGGCGTCTTCCAGGTATCTGAAGACATAGATGCTAGACACGCTCGCCAGAACGACGAGGATCGCGACGACGACGAGCACTTCGAGCAGGGTGAACGCCGAGCGCGAGCGGGTCGCGAGGCGGCGGTTGGCGGCGGTGACGATCACGGGAGGGGGCTCCGTTCGCGGGCAGGAGTGACAGTGCAGTATAGAACAGGCGGGCTTAAGGCCGGGTGAGAGTTTGCCGTCAGGCGGAGGGGCGGGGTCAGCCGTACTTTTTGCGCAGTTCCTCGATGACTTCGTCAGCGGGATGCCCCACCGCGGTGCCGGCCCGAATTTCGGCGGTGCGTCGGCTGATTTCGGCCTCCCACTCTTCTTGCGAAAGTTCGAGTCCGGGGGTGTCGAGGGAATCGAGCAGGAAGGTGGCCAGCGCGCCGCGGTCCTTCGCGGACAGCGCCATTAGTTCGTCATTGAGCTTTTCGAGGCGGTCCATCGTCGGCCTCCGGTCGCGAGAGCGATTGCATAGGGTGGGTCGAGCCGGCTTTGCGGCGAAGACCCACCGAAACGGCAATCACTTGTTGCCAGACCGGTGGGTCTTCGCGAAGCGCTCGACCCACCCTACAGAAGTTACCCCCCGCCGACGGCGGAGCCCATCTTGAACACCGGCAGCAGCAGCCCGGCGACCACCAGTAAGACGACCGCCGCCATCACCAGCAACATCAGCGGCTCCAGCAACTTCACCATCAGTTCCAGGTTGCGGGCGGTCCGCTTCTCCAGGCCGTCGGCGATGTCGATGAGCACCTTTTCCAGCGTGTTCGACTCCTCCGCGATGGCGATCATCTCGACCACGTCCGGGGGAAAGTACTTGCTCTTGCGGAGGGGGTCCGCGAGCTTCTGCCCGGCCGTGATGTTTTCCGCGGACTTCTCGATCGCCTCCGTCAGCACCTTGTTCCCGGTCGACCCCTTCGCGATGTCCAGGGCCTTGAGGATCGGGATGCCGTTGTGCAGCAGCGTGCCGAGGATGCGCGTGAACCGCGACAGGCCGAGCGCCAGGAATACCGGGCCGAACAGCGGAAGTTTCAACTTTTTCCCGTCCGCCCAGTACCGCCCGCCGCGGCGGGTCCAGACGAAGAACCACACCGCGGCCCCGAACGCCCCGGCCGCGGAGACGATCCCCTTCCAGGATTGCAGGAAGTGACTGACGGTCATCAAGTACGACGTGAGTGCCGGCAACTCGTTCTTCGCCTTCAGCTTCTCGAAGATCGGGTCGAACTGCGGCACGAAGAAGATGACGAGGATGTTCAGCACCGCGAACCCGGCGATCGCCAGGAACACGGGGTACGCCAGCGCCCCGATCACCTTCGCCTTCAGGTCCTCCTGGTGCTCGACGAAGAACGCGGTGCGCTTCAGCACGTCTTCGAGGAAGCCCCCCTCCTGCCCGGCGCGGACCATGCTCACCGCGAGGTCGCTGAACACGTGCGGGTACTCGGCCATCGCCTGGGCGAGCCCCGTCCCGTCGGCGACTTTCATGCGGACTTCGCGCAACACGGACGCGAACCGCGGGTTCGTCGTCTGCCGTTCGAGCAGTTCCAGGGACCGCAGCAGCGGCACGCCGGCGTGCACCAAATCGGCGAGCTGGCCGTAGAAGGTGGCGAGCAGCCGGTTCGAGACGCCGCGTTTGAAGAGCCCGCCGCCCCGGCTCGCAGACGTGCCCGCCTCGACGATGTCGATGGGGAACAGGTCTTGCGCGTCGAGCTGCTGCGCGGCGGCGGCCACGGTCGCGGCCGTCAGCTTGCCGACGGTCTTCGCCCCGGTTTTCGCCAGCGCGGTGTAGGTGAAGTCGGGCATGCTGAATTTCGGAATGCGGAACGCGGAATTCGGAATGAAAGACCAGCGGGGTTCGGGATTCCGCATTCCGAATTCCGCATTCCGAATTAGCTGATGTCGCCGGCCGTCACGCGGCCGACCTCGTCGACGGTCGTCGTGCCGTTGAGCACCTTTTGCCAGCCGTCTTGCCGCAGGGTTCGCATCCCGTTTCGGAGAGCTTCCAGGCGCAGCACCCCGGCGTTGGTGCGTTGCACGATCAGGTCCTTGATGACGTCCGTGTTCACGAGCAGTTCGTGAATCCCCGTCCGGCCGCGGTAGCCGGACTGCCGGCACGCCCGGCAGCCGACGCCCTTGTACAGCTTCAACGCCTCGTTCACCATCGCGGCGGCCGCGGGGGAGGCGTGGTCGTGCAGCACCTGTTGCAGCTTCGCGTCCGCGGGGGTCAGATCGGGCAGATCCTTTCCGCCGACCGCCTTGTTGCGGTGCGGGAAGTCGATCGGCAGGTCGTCCGCGTTCGGGGCGAACGGCTGCTTGCAGTCCGGGCAGATCGTCCGCACCAACCGCTGGGCCATGATCCCTTCGACGGTACTTGCGACGAGGAACGGCTCGACGCCCATGTCGATGAGCCGGGTGAACGCGCTCGGGGCGTCGTTCGTGTGCAGCGTGCTGAACACGAGGTGCCCCGTGAGCGACGCCTGGATCGCGGCCTCGGCGGTCTCCATGTCCCGCATTTCGCCGATGAGGATCACGTCCGGGTCGTGCCGCAAAATGCTCCGCAACGCGGCCGCGAACGTCAGGCCGATCTTCGCGTGCGTCTGGATCTGGCAGATGCCGTTCTGCTGGTACTCGACCGGGTCCTCGACCGTGATGATTTTTGTCGTCTCGTCCTTGACCTCGTTCAACGCGGAATACAGCGTCGTCGACTTCCCGGAGCCGGTTGGCCCCGTCACGATCACGATCCCGTGCGGCCGGTCGATCAGTTGCCGGAACTTTGAGTCCACTTCCGGCAGAAAGCCGATCGACTTGAGGTTGAATACCATGCGGCCCTTGTCGAGCAGCCGCATGACGATGCCTTCGCCGTGGACCATCGGGATGATCGACACCCGCACGTCGATCTCGCGGCCCTGGACCTTCATCTTGATCCGGCCGTCCTGCGGCAGCCGCTTCTCGGCGATGTTCAGCCGGGCCATGATCTTCAACCGGCTCACGATCGCGGCCTGGAACTGCTCGATGCCGGGCGGAAGCTTCTGCTGCTGGAGCAGGCCGTCGATCCGGTACCGGACGGTGATGCCGGATTCCTCGAACTCGATGTGAATGTCCGACGCCCGCTCGTTCGCCGCTTCGATCAGAATCTGGTTCACGAGCTTGACGACCGACGCCTGCTGCGCCTGCTTCGCCATCTCGGAGTCGTCGGCTTCGATGTCTTCGAGAAGCTCGATCTCGTCTTTCGCCCGGTTCTCCTCGACGAGCGCGGAAACGGTTTCGCCGCCGACGCCGAAGTGCTGCTTGAGCAGGCGAGAGATTTCCCGCGACGAACCCAGCACGGGGTGAACGTGCAACCCCGTCAGGGTCGCAAGTTCGTCGATCGCGTAGGCGTCGAACGGGTCGCCGGTGGCGACGACGAGCGTGCCATTGTTCCGCGACAGCGGCATCAGGCTTCGGCGGTGAACCAGCTTCTGCGGGATGTTCGCGAGGGCGTCCGGCTCGACCTCGGCCTTCGTCAGGTCGACGTAGTCCATGCCGAACTCGTCGGCCAGGACGGGGAGCAGGGCTTCTTCCTTGAGAAACCCCTTCTCCAGCAGCGTGGCGTGGGCCGGCTTGTCCGCGGCGGACGCGATGGCGTCGGCGGCCCGGGGCCGGTCGGCGGGGCCGATCAGACCGCGGCGAGCGAGGGCGTCGAGGAGGGACATCGGCGGCCGGGCTGAGGGAGAACGGGACGCACCTGGAATTATAGGTTGGGGGAAATGAGAAGGGTCTGAGTTCGGTCGGAACGGGAAGAGGGAGGCGGCGGGATGGGACGGCCGTGCCGGTTCTGCCGGCCGGGGTTGGGATTGGATGCCGCCGCCGGGGTGGGGTAGAGTTAGGGGTACGCTCCGCCTGTGAGGATTGAGGATGCCGACCGTCGTCGTGCCCTACCACGGAACCATTCAGATCCCGAACTGGGTGAAGAACCTCGCCAGCTTTCGGAAGTGGGTCCACTCGCAAGTTTTGCCCGAGAAACTCGCCGTCCACTTCCTCCAAGGCGACGTGTGGGTGGACTTTGAAATGGAAGAAGCGTTCACCCACAACTTCGTCAAGGCCGCCGTCCTGATGGTGCTCATGCAGGTCGCGAAAGCCGACCGTTCTGGCGTCGCGTTCGCGGACGGCATGTTGCTCACGAATGACGACGCGGAAATGGGGACCGAACCGGACGCAATGTACGTCTCGTATAAGTCCTTCGAGACGAAGCGGGTCTGGTTCACGGCCGGCGAGACCACGGGGGCGCAAGCAACCGAGTTGGTCGGCTCACCAGACCTGGTCGTCGAAATCATCAGCCCGAGTTCCGAAGACAAGGACACCGAATGGCTCATGACGCAGTACTACGACGCGGGCGTGACCGAATACTGGCTCGTTGACGCTCGTGGCGACGAGATTCGGTTCGACATTAACCGACACGGACCTAAAGGCTACACGGTCGCTCGCAAGGAAGGCGGCTGGTCGAAGTCTCGCGTTTTCGGAAGAAGTTTCCGCCTGGTTCGCAGCGAAGGCAGGGCAAACATTCCCAATTACACCTTGGAGGTCCGCTGATTCAGCTTCGCCAGCGCCCACCGGGCCGCGTCCGCGATCACCTCGTCTGCGTCGTTCGCAGCCAGTTCCAGCGCCGGAACCGCCCGCGCGTCGCCGACGTTCCCGAGCACGATGGCGGCGTTCCGCAGCAACCCCGACCGCCGCGCGCGGAAGAACACCGTGCCGCGGAACCGCCTCCGGAACGCCTCGTCCGAGAGGCCGAGCAACGCGACCGGGTCGAGCGTGCCGAGGGCGGGGTCGCCGGGGAAGGTGGCGGGTCGCCCGGCGGCGGCGCGGTTCCACGGGCACACGTCCTGGCAGACGTCGCAGCCCCAGATGCGGTCGCCGACGCCTTCGCGCAATTCCAGCGGGATCGCGGTGCGGAGCTCGATCGTCAGGTAGCTGACGCACCGCCGCGCGTCCAGCACGCCCGGTTCCGGGAAGGCGGCGGTCGGGCACGCATCCAGGCAGGCGGTGCAGGTGCCGCAGTGCGAGCCGTCGTGCGGCGGGTCCGGTGACAGGGGGATGTCCGTGAGCAGCCCGGCCAGGAAGAAGAAGCTGCCGCGGTGCTTGTGGATCAGCATCGTGTTCTTGCCGACCCACCCGAGCCCGGCCCGGCGGGCGAAGTCGCGCTCGAGCAGCGGCGCGGAGTCGGCCACCCCCTTCGCCACCGACCCGGGGGCTTCCCGCATCAGCCACGCGGCGAGGGCGTTCAGCCGGTCCCAGGTGAACCGGTGGTAGTCCGGCCCGCGGGCGTACTTCGCGACGAGTCCGAGCGGTTCTTCGGAAGGCGGCGGGTCGTCGGCCGGGTATTCGAGCCCGAGCATGAGCACGCTGCGGACCCGCTTCAGGATGGAAGAGGGGTGCCGGCGGTCCTCGCGGTGGTCGTGCAGGTAGGACATCTCCCCGGCGAACCCGGCGTCGAGCCAGCGTTCGTACCGGTCGAAGCCGTCGGCGTCCGTCGCGGGGGCGAGGCCGGACAGGGCGAAGCCGAGGGCGGCGGCCTCGCGCTTCAGACGGGTTTCGAGCGGGTCGGGCATGCGACTCTTGTAGGTCGGGTCGAGTCTTCGAGGCCCGACGTTGCGCTTCCGTCGGGCCTCGAAGACTCGACCCGACCTACAAGAATCAGGACCTATGCCAGCCGCACTTGCGCGCCGAAGTCGCGCTTCTGCGAGCTGATGAAGTACGTCGCACACGCCGCGTCGATGAGGTCGGGGGAGAAGTTCACCCGCTCCATGTTGTACTTCGCGATCGAGATCATCTGGTCGAGCAAGTCCCGCGGCTGGCACATCCGGAACGGGCGGTTCGTCGGGCGGTACCACTTCTCGACGAGGTAGTCGATCCCGCTCGGGTCGAACTCGACGCGGCGGCCCTTGCACACGAGTTCCCAGATGAGCCGGTACTGCGCCTCGTCCGGGTCGCGGATCTCGATCTTGAACTTGATCCGCCGCAGGAACGCCTCGTCTGCCAGTTGCGTCGGGTCGAGGTTCGTCGAAAAGATCAGGATTTCGTCGAACGGCACTTCCACCTTGGTGCCGGCCACCGTCGTGAGGTAGTCGTACTTCTTCTCCAGCGGGACGATCCACCGGTTGAGCAGGTCCATCGGCCGCATCATCTGCCGGCCGAAGTCGTCGATCATGAAGATGCCGCCGTTCGCCTTCATCTGGAGCGGGGCTTCGTAGAACTTGCCGACGGCGTTGTACGTCAGGTCGAGCATGGGCATCGTGAGCTCGCCGCCGACCACGATCGTCGGCCGCTTGATCCGGACGAACCGCCGGTCGTACTCGTTCCCCTTCTTCAGCACCGCCTCGTAGGACTCGGCCCCGGCCCCGGTGTCCTCCTTGATCGGGGTGTGCAGGATCGGGTCGTACAGCTTGATGATCTGCCCGTTCGCCTCCACCGCGTGCGGCATGTAGATCGAGTCGCCCATCAGCCGGGTGATCCGCTCGGCGACGCTGGTCTTCCCATTGCCGGGGTAGCCGAAGAAGAAGATCGACTGGGCCGAGTTGATCGCCGGGCCGATTTCGTTGAACACCTCGTCCGTGATGACGAGGTCCTCGAACGCCTTCCGGATGCTCCGCCGGGTGACCAGCAGCTTCTTCACCGTCTGGGCCAGCACCGCCTCGACGTAGTCCGCGAACGGGACCGGGCACGGGCCGACGTAGCTGGTCTTTTCCATCGACTCTTGCACCGCCGCCGTCCCCTTCGGCGGCTTCAACTCGTACACGAACGACGCGTCCCCGCTGTTCCCCTTCTGGCCGACGATGTCGATCAGCGTCTGCTTCCGCATCGACTGGAACACGGGGTTCAGCACGGTGAACGGCAGGCACAGCTGGTTCGCGAGTTCCCCGGCGGTCATCTGCCCGCGGATGAAGATCGTGCGGAGGATGAGTTCGAACAGGAACGAGGACGTGAGGCCGGTTTCCTCCCAGGTGGTCGGCACCCGCGGCTGGTAGACGTTCGCGGTGTTCGGGACGGCCTCCTCGTCCGTGGGCGGCGGGTCGCCGAGCAGGGTGACGCCTTCGAGCGACCCGTACCGCTGGGCGTCCGCGAGCAGGGCGTCGTAGTGGTGCAGGTGCAGGGTCAGGTGGCGGACCGCCTCCTCGTCCCCCTTCGCCTGGGCCTGTTCGAGGCAGTCGATCACCGCGGGGGCGACGACGTACTTGACGCCGTCGATGTACATGTGGTGCAGGTACTCGCCCGGCCGGACGTAGCAGTCCGGCGTGTGGAACGGGATCTGGAGCATCTGCTGGTAGAATTCCGGCGCGATAATCACCCGCATCGGCGGCACCCCCCGCAACCCCGTCGCGACGACCGGACGCGGTTCATCCTACACGAGTTGGGCCGACGGCGGGAAGGAGGGAACCGGCCGCCGCCCTCAGCTCGCGGCCGGGGCGGTGCGGTTGTAGCGGGCAGCGGGTCACGGCGACCGGTCTGTCAGCCAATGAAGGTGTGCCTCTCGATTTTGGCATCACACTGACACCGACACTCGCACTGACACTATTGTGCCTGAAATGGCAGTGACGGTGCCAGTGCAGGTGGGAGTGAAGAATGAGGCGTGTCAAATACGGGAGGGACGCCCAGCCAACGATTGAGCGAGGCGGGGTCACGGGCCTGATCGGTGAGCTTGAGGTCAGCGGGCATGGCGGGACCGGATGTGGGTGAGGGCCTGCTCCCAGGTGACGAGCGAATCGGGGTGGTCGCGGAGATAGGCTTCCCGCCGGGCGAGGTCGTCGATCATCCACTGCGGAACGTCGACGGTCGCCTCGGCTTCGAGGCTTTCCAACAGTTCTTCCGCGAGCCGTCGTCTCTGCTCCGGCGGCAGGGCGAGAGCCGCGTCGCGCAGTTCGGGTGGCATGGGTCTCTCCTCGTGTTCGGCCGTCATTCCCAGTTTACCCCGCCGTCGCGATCCGGAATCCCTCAGGTGGCTCCGCTCGCGGCCGGGCCGGTGCGGTTGTAGCGGAAGTCGCAGTGCGGCGCGCCGTCCATCAGGGTTTGGGTTCGGGTGAAGTGCAGGGCGGGGTTGAACCCCTCGATCATGGCGGCGTCGCGGGAGCACGACAGGATCGGCCCCAGGTCCGCGAGCCCGAGCCGGGCGTACATCTCGGCGTACCGGCACCGGGTCACGTCGAACTCGAACGCCTCGTCGTCGTCGCGCAGCACCGTCAGTTCCAGCGCGCCGCCGGCCGTCCACTGTTCGACGGCTTGTTTCAGGTGGGGCAGACCGTTCCCCCCGCCGCCGGCCGCCGCCGCACACCCCGCCTGCCGCGCCAGATCCCGCACGACCCCGGCGACGACCTCCCGGGCGCGGGCGGCCCCGACTTCCGCCGCGAACGCCCGCACCAGCGGCGCGACGATCGCCGCTTCGATCTCGCGCTGACGGAGAAGGGTCAAGAGTTCGCTCATGTCGACCGCGCGGTGGTGTCGGGGGGTATTCGGCTCATTCTCGCCGGGAACCTTCTCGGACGCAATCGGGCGAGTCGTGCCGCCCGGACCGGGGGTCGTATGCTACCCCCTGCTGCCCCGGCGTGTGACGTACAGGTGACCGATGACCGCTTCGCCGTTGACCCGCGTGAGCCTTGCCGACCAGGTGATCGACCGCGTCCGGGAGGCGATCGTGTGCGGGGAACTGGCCCAGGGGGCGGCGCTGTCCGAGCCGATGCTCGCGGCGCGGTACCACGTCAGCCGGGCACCGGTGCGGGAAGCCCTGCTCGCGCTGGAGCGGGACGGGCTGGTCACGATCGACGCCCGCGGCCGGGCGCACGTCGTGTCCCTCACCCCCAAGCTGTTCGAGGAACTGGTGTCGGTCCGGACCGCACTCGAAGGGCTGGCGGCGCGGCTGGCGGCCGAGCACGGGGGGCCGGGCCTCGCGGCCGAACTGGACGCCCTCGTCGAGCGGATGGCCGCCGCCGAGTCGTTCCGCGACCTGACCCGGCTGGACGTGGCGTTCCACGAGGCCGTCGTCCGCGCCGCCGACTGCGGCCGGCTCCTCGCGGCGTGGCTCACCGCCCGGTCGCTGACGGAGTTCTGGCTGGTGTCCGCGTTCCGCAACGCCGAGGCGATGGTCGCCCCGCGGGCCCTGGCGGTGAAGTCCCACCGGGCCCTGGCGCGGGCGATCACCTCCCGGAAGCCCGACCGCGCCGGGGCCGCCGCCGTCGAGCACATCGGCCGCTGGCGGGCCTACCTGCCCGCGGAGTGACGAGCTTGGGAAGCGTTCACCGAAGTGTTCGTGTTCTTGAGAGCCGCGAACGCAAGTGAGCGGCTCGCTTCCTGCGGAGAATGGCAGCCTCACCTGGGCGGAAGTGAGCCGCTCACTTGCGTTCGCGGCTCCTGGTGAAGAATGAGAAATCAGGACGCTGCTTCGGAACAATGCCTTATTTTACCGAGAAGGACGAGAAAAAGAGCTGCACGTCCGGGGCGGTCGGGGCGAGGAACGGGCCTTCCGCGGCGAGGTAGAACGCCTTGGCGTCCCGCTTGTTGAGCGGCCGCATGCGGAACACGCGGACGATCCGGTTCGTGACGCCGTCGCCCAGGCTCAGGACGTACTCGCGGCCGGGGTGGCCGGGGTTGGTCAGCGGCCGTTCGCTCCGGAGTTCCCCGCCGCTGGCCGCGACCACGGCCTTCTTGGCCGTCTCGAACCAGTCCGCGTCGGCGTCCCCGGCGGCGGCGGGCGGCGGGCCGTGCGCGACGACGAACACGTCCAGGGTCTTGTGCGCCTCGTCCGCGTACTGGAACGCCGCCAGGTTCCAGTCTTTCAGCGGCGTCTCGACGTGCCGGGGCTTGCCGGGGAACTTCACGTCGTAGGCCCGGTCCGGCGGGGTGAACGGCTGCCAGACGAGTTCGCCCCGGCCGAAGTGCCGGCGGACCGCTTCCACCCACTCCTTCTTCACCGCGAACATCAGCCCGCCCGTGACGAACGTCAGCACCGTGATCGCGAGGATCACCTTCACCTTCGTGCCGTGGCTCCACTTCGCGGTGAACCCGACGCCGAGGCACAGGCCGAACGCGCCGAACGCCAGAGCCGTCGGGGCCGCGAACGAGAAGATCGGCTCCTTCCCGGTCAACATCGGCAGCAACAGCCAGAGCATCGGCACGGCCCACGGCAGCAGGGCGAGCCCGACGAGCGTGCCGGACGGGAGGGCGGTGTCGTCCTCGAACTCGAGTCGGCCGTCGTCGATGAGGGACGGTTCGACGGCGACCGGTTTCGGCGGAACGGGGGCCGCGGGCGGGTTCCACCCGCGGCGAGGGCGGATCGTCGGCGGCTCATCTCGGCGGGCGTCGACGTCTTCCGCCGGGAACGGCCGCCCGCAGTGGGGGCAGGCGACCGTCTTGCCGAGGTCCCCGGCCCCGACGCGCGACAAGTTCTGACAACTCGGGCAGCGAACCGCGTGAATCATGCCGGAATTATAGCGGGCGGACCGTCACTTCTTCTCCGGCGGCTTCGCCTGATACTTCGGCAGGTCCGCCGGGTCCAGAACCACGGGTGCCCCCGCCTTCGGCACGTCGACGCCGGCGGACCACAGGATCGCGTTCGTCAGGAATCGGCGGTAGCCCTCTTCCGCGAAACTCTTGTGCAGGTGCCCGCCGGTGAAGACGAACCCCCGGCCGCCCTCGGGCCGGTCGTAGGCCCAGGAGATGATCGCGTCGTCCGCCTTCGGGTCGTCCTTGCCCTTGGGGTTCACGGTGCGCAGCAGCGGCGACACGCCCTTCATGCCGGGCACGAACTTGATCTTCCACAGGTAGCCGTCGTCGATCTTGAACGGCGTCACGCCGCGGAAGATGGGGTGGTCGGAAAAGTCCTTGAACTCGGTGACCCAGTGGGCCCGTTGCGAGTGCTTCGGCTCCCACGCCCCGCCGACGAGCCCGCGGGCGCGGTCGCCAAAGTCCTTCGGGTAGTCGGCGGTCTGGTGGAGTTGCACGAGCCCGGCCCCGGCGTCGACCAGTTTCGTCACCTCCGCAAGCCGGTCCCCCTTGAGGATGCCGTGCTTCTCCCCGCCGTCGAAGAGGCACACGACGGCCTTCGCCCCGGCGAGGGTCTCGGTCTTCGTGGGCCAGTCGACGGCCACCACGGGCGCGACGCCGGGCGACTGCTTGAGCAGGTCGTGCAGCACCGCGACCCCGCCGAGGTACTCGTGTTCCCCCGGCTTGAAGTAGTTCGACCCCGCGATCAGCACGACCTTCGCGGCCTTCGGGTCGGCCGGCGGGTCTTCGAGCTTGATCCCGTTCGGCAACCCCGGCGGTTCCGCCGCCGACGCAGACAGGACAAAGGCGACGAGGGCGAGAGCGGCCAGGCGCATCGGTAGCTCCGGGAAAGGGGTCGGAAGTAGAGAGCGATTCGGACGGGAACTGGACGTAAAATCCCGTCGAGCCTCAAGCGAATACAGATGTGTGGAAAGAGATTCCTCATTTGAAACCGAACCAAGAGAGACGTATGGAACTCAAAGACTTTGTTGCCCAGGCGATCATTCAAGTAACATTGGGAGTGAAAGAATCACAAGAACAACTCGCAGGGGAATGGGTTCGAGTGAATCCAAAGCCTCAAGATGGTGCCCAAGTCGCGGGACAAATGTTGTACATTGCCGAGAACGGTGCGGCGGTATTCCCACTTACTTTTGATGTGGCCGTAAGTGCGGAAGAGAAACAAGGCAACCACGGTATGGGAATCACAGTTTTGGGAATTGGTGGTATTAACCTCAAGAATGGATCGACTGAGTCGCGTTCAACTGTGTCGAGAGTCTCATTCACGATTCCAGTCGCTTATCCGCTAAAGAACATCAGCGGAAAGGCGTAACCAATGGCTCGCATCCTCAAACCTCCCGCTCCACTTCTCCTCGCCGATGGCGAGCGGTCGGTGTTCCTCGCCGGGTCGATCGAGATGGGCCGTGCCGAGGCCTGGCAAGCGGTCGTCGAGGGGGCGCTGGCGGACTTGTCCGTCGCGGTCCTCAATCCCCGGCGGGACGAGTGGGACGCGTCGTGGGTGCAGTCCATCGACAACCATCTGTTTCGCGGGCAAGTCGAGTGGGAACTGGACGGGCTGGACCTCGCGACGGTGGTGGCGGTGTACTTCGCGCCGACGACGCAGGCCCCGATCACGCTGCTGGAACTGGGGCTGTTCGCCCGCAGCGGCAAGCTGGTGGTCTGCTGCCCGGCCGGGTACTGGCGGCGGGGCAACGTCGAAGTCGTATGCGCCCGGTACGGCGTGCCGCTCGTCCAGAACCTGTCCGATCTCGTTCAGGCGGTTCGCGGCCGTCTACTCGACGCGCCCCCGTCAGGGCGAACCGCTGACGAGTAAAGTTCCCCGCACCGCGACCAGGGTGCGGTCGTCGGACGGGGCGGAGCCGTCGGCGAAGTCGTCCAGGGCTTCGAGGACGCCGGCGACGACGCCGGCGGCGGAGTTGGGGGCGTGGCTCAGGACCGCGTCGAGCCGGTCGTACCCGAACGGGTCGCCGGCGGGGTCGACCACGTCCGCGATGCCGTCGGTGAACAGGACGAGCCGGTCGGCCGGGTCGAACTTCACGGTCTGTTCCGGGTACAGTTCGCCGACGGCCTGCACCCCGAGCGGGAGCCGGTGGGCGGCCATCAGCGGCCGCCAGTGCGACTCGCCGCCCCGGCTGAGTCGCGCCGGGACGTGCCCGGCCGCCGCGTAAGTGAGCGTTCGAGCGGCGGGGTCGAAGACGCCGTAGAACGCGGTGACGAAATTGCCGCTCACCTGCGTGTACCGCCGGGCGAGGTGATCGTTCAAGTAGCCGAGGAACGCGCCCGGCTTCGTCGGCGGTTCCGGGGTCGAGTGGGCGAGGGTGTGGGTGATCGCCATCATCACGGCGGCGGGGGTGCCGTGGCCGCTCGCGTCGGCGACCAGCACCCCGAGCTTGCCGTCGGGCAGCGGCAGGAAGTCGTAGTAGTCCCCGCCGGCGTGGTTGGCGGTGCGGTAGTGGACGGCCACGTCCAGCCCCGGCACCTGCGGCACCGCCGACGGCAGCAGGCTGTTTTGCAGGTCCGCGATCGCCTTCAACTCGAAGTCCGCGGAGTCGTAGGCGTCGCGCAGCCGGTCCGAGAGCATCAGCGTCTGCATCGCCCGGCTGAACAGGTTCGTCATCCAGACGAGTTCCGGCACCTGTTCCCGGCGGAACGCGCCCCGTTCCTCCCGGGTGACGATGATCATGTTGTGGGCGACACCGCTGTCGAACAGCGGGATCGCGAGCAGCGACCCCTGCCCGCCGAGGAAGTCCGAGGCGGGGTCGTGGGGGTGGATCGCGAGGTCGTCGATCACCCGCGGTTCGTCGCCGTACAGCAGGTCCGCAACGACGCCGCCGGAGAGCACCGGCAGCCGGTGGGTGTCGCGGTACGGGTTGAGCTGGTCCTTCCACAAGTTGAAGCGGGTCACACGGAACAGCGGGCTTTCGAGCCCCCGCCGGGAGACGGAGACTTGCCGGGCCGTCGGGTACAGCTGGCTCATCCGCCGGGCGTAGACGTGATAGAGTTCGTCCGGGTCGGCGTAGCGGCTCAGTTCGCGCATCATGTCCGTGGACACGGCGATGCGGTCCCGCCAGTTGCGGGGGGTGATTTCGAAGAAGTCGGCGACCGCCGCCATCACCCTTTCTCCAGTTGGCAGTGGGCAGTGAGCAGTGGGGAGTCCAGCACGTTTCGTACTGCTCACTGCCCACTGCCCACCGCCAACTGTGAGCCTAGTAGAACCCGAACCCCCCCGCGAAATCAAGCCTCTGGCACCCGAACTTCCCCAGAACTTCTACGGACCTTGACGCGACCCGGAGGGCCGGCGACGATTCACTTCTCGTTCGGCCGCGAATTTCGTCCGGGAGTTTCAGGATGTTCGCCCGAATCCTTGCGCTCGGTTGTGTGGTCGCGCTGTCCGCTGCCGCGTGGTTCGCGTCCACGAAGGACGCGCCGCACCCCGGCTGGACCGTGGTCCACCGCGATGGCACCCTCGCCGTTTACCGGTGCGACGCAGTCCCCGCCGCTTATCTGATCGTCGCGGACGGGAAGACCGTGCTGATCGACGCACCCGCCGGGCCGGAGCAACTTGCTCCGCCCGCGAAACCGTCGGCCGTGGTGCTCACCCACCACCACCGCGATACGACCGCCGGGGCCGCGGAGTTCGTGGCCGCGAAGGTACCGGTGCGGGCCCCGAAAGAATCCGCCGAGTGGCTCGCGCCCGATTCGGTGACGAAGTTCTGGAAGGAGTCGATCCCCCTGAAGGGCTCGCGAACCGCGTACTTCACCGTGCCCGTCGGCGTCGCGGGCGTCGATTTCTCCCTCGCCGATGG
>CAYUHJ010000125.1:15530-17880 GCA_964444365.1 uncultured Alcaligenaceae bacterium
GACCTTGACCACCGTCGCGACCCCCGGTCACTCGCGCGACCACGTCGCGTTCGCGCTCGCAAAGAAGGACGCCGCCCCGCTCGTGTTTTGCGGCGACGCCGTCACCGGGCACGGGAAGGTGCCGACGCCGTTCACGACCGATTGGGACCACTGGACCGACGTCGGCCTGAAACCCGCCGGGGAATCGCTCCGCAAGTTGGCGAAGCTCAAGCCCGTCGGGTTGTTCCCCGCCCGCGGCCCGGTCGTGAGCGAGAACGTACCGAAACTGCTGGATGAGTGCGCGACCGCCGTCGAAGAAGCGGGGTTCCTGAAGAGCTTTGAGCGGTTCACGAACCGCCTCGGCAACCCGCCGCAATACGACTTCCTGGTGCCGAAAGACCACGTCGCCAGCATCGGCCAGAAGCCGTGGGAAAAAGTCTCCGAGCACCTCTGGATCACCGGCAACACCTACGTCCTCACGTCGAAGGAAAAGAAGGCGTGCCTCGTGCTCGACCCGTTCGGCAAGACGCTCGTCGAGCAGGTGGACAGGCTCCGGAAGGCGGAAAACCTCGGAGAAATCGAAGTCGTCGCGTTCTCGCACGCCCACAACGACCACTACGACGGCGTGCATGTGTTGCCCGGCAAGGACACGTTCAAGGTGTGGGGCCTGGACATCGTCGTCACCCCGTTGAAGGAACCGTTCCGCCTGCGGGCCCCGTTCCTCGACGCCCGGCCGATCGCGTTCGACAAGGTGCTGAAGGACGGCGACACCGCCACCTGGCGCGAGTACACGCTGAAATTCCACGCCCTTCCGGGCCAGACGGCGTTCACCTGCGGCATCGAAACGAGCATCGACGGCAAGAAGTGCGTCTTCACCGCGGACAATTTTTTCCACCAGAACCAGTTCTCCGGGAGCGGCGGCTGGATGGGCCTGAACCGCAGCACGCCCGTTGCCTACGGCACGAGCGCGCGGAAGGTCCTCGACATCGCCCCGGACTGGATTTTGGCGGAGCACGGCGGGCCTTACGTGTTCAATCCGGAAGACTACCGCCGCCGCGAGAAATGGGGCGAAGCCGCCGGGAAAGCCGCCGACGCCATCTCCCCCAGCGGCGTCCACCGCGACGACTGGAACCCCCACCGCGTCCACGCCGAGCCGTGCCTGCAAGCCGCGAAGCCGGGCGGCGACGTGAGGGTGCTCGTCACGGTGGCCAGCGCCCCCGGCGGGAAGGGGGGCAAGGTCAAGGTCACGCTCCGCGGTCGGGGCGGCTTCCCCGATCAAGTATGGGACGCCGACAGCACACCGGGGAAGGACACAACCCGCGAGTTCACCGTGAAACTTCGCGCCGATCTGAAACCCGGCCGACACGTCTTCGCGGTCGGAGCCGCCACCGAGGCCGGCGAGGTCGCGGACCCGTTCTTCGCCGTCGATGTCGCGCCGTAGGACCTATTCATGGACCTGTTTGAATCCGCCCGCCGGAACAACCGCGAGAAGGCCCGCCCGCTCGCCGCTCGGATGCGGCCGCGAACCCTCGACGAGTACGTCGGCCAGGAGCACTTCCTCGGCCCCGGCAAGCTGCTTCGCCGGATGTTGCTCGCGGACCGCATCAACTCGCTGATCTTCTACGGCCCGCCCGGTTGCGGCAAGACTGCCCTCGCGCACGTCATCGCGAACCATACCAAGAGCCGGTTCGTGCCGCTGAACGCGGTGTCGGCCGGGACGAAAGAGGTCCGCGAAATCCTGCTCGCCGCCCGGCAGCACCTCGAAGACCACGGCGAACGCACGATCCTGTTCCTCGACGAAATCCACCGCTTCAACAAGGCCCAGCAAGACGTGCTCCTCCCGGACGTGGAAGACGGCGTCATCATCCTGATCGGCGCGACGACGCAGAACCCGTTCTTCTCGATCAACAGCCCGCTGCTGAGCCGCAGCCAAATCTTCACCTTCGAGCCGCTGACGCGCGAGCACATCAAGACGGTCATCCGCCGGGCACTCGCGGACACGGAACGCGGACTGGGTGACCGGCAAGTGACGATCACCGACGAGGCGCTGGCGTTCCTCGCGGAGGTGTGCGACGGCGACGCGCGGCGGGCGCTGACGGCGATTGAAATCGGAGTGAAAAGCAACCCGGTTTTCCTCCCTCCCCCTGGGAGGGGGGAGGGTCGGGGTGGGGGTCGCTTGAGGGCTGAGCCTTCCACCCCCCACCCTAACCCTCCCCCCCAAGGGGGGAGGGGACCAGAAGGGTCGGGGGACCTCTTGCTCCCTCCCCCTGGGAGGGGGGAGGGTCGGGGTGGGGGTCGCTTGGGGGCTGAGCCTTCCACCCCCCACCCTAACCCTCCCCCCCAAGGGGGGAGGGGACCAGAAGGGTCGGGG
>CAYUHJ010000126.1:0-3811 GCA_964444365.1 uncultured Alcaligenaceae bacterium
GTCCCGCGCTCCGCTGCGCGTCGCGGCTACACGGGGTTCTCGCCCTCGTGGTCGCGTTCGCCCTCGCCGGTCCCGCTCGCGCAGAAGACCCGCCGAAGCCGATCACCGTCCCGTTCACGATGCTGCCGTCCCGGCACATCATGGTCGAGGCGACGGTCAACGGCAAAGGCCCGTACCGGCTCATCTTCGACACCGGGGCCCCGCTCAACCTCGTCAGTTCCAGGCTGGCGAAGGCCGCCGGGCTGAAGGCGAAGGGGGGCGGCCTGTTCGCCGGGCCGGCGACCGCCCTCGCCGACCCGCTGACCATCGGCGACGCGACCGCGGAGAAGGTGCCGACGATGATCATGGACCACCCCACCGTGAAGGCGATCTCCGCCGCCTTCGAGAAGGACCACGGCCCGATCGAG
Organism: uncultured Alcaligenaceae bacterium; assembly: GCA_964444365.1. Lineage (GTDB taxonomy): Bacteria > Planctomycetota > Planctomycetia > Gemmatales > Gemmataceae > CAYUHJ01. The sequence continues at coordinate 408 of CAYUHJ010000126.1, forward strand.
GGGATCGTCGGGTTCCCGTTCTTCGCCCGGTACGCGATGACGATCGACTACCAGGCGAAGACGCTGACGCTGACGCCGAACGGGTACAAGCCCGGCGACTACCTGCAGGACATGGTCGGCCGCCTGCAAGCCGCCGCCGACGCGGGGAAGGCCCCGAAGGTCGTCGTTCCGGCGGGGTTGTGGGGCTTCGAGATGGCGAAGTCGGACGACGGGGTGGTCGTATCCGGCGTCTCGCCCGGCGGCCCCGCCGCGGGCCTGAAGGTCGGCGACCGCCTCGTCACGATCGACGGCCGCTGGGCGGACACGGTGGCCGATGCGTACGCGGCGGCCGCCCACGTCAAGCCCGGCCGCACGGTCGCGGTCGTCGTCGTGCGCGACGGGAAGGAACTCACCGTGGACGTGACCCCGGCGAAGGGGTTGTGAAGGCGAGCGTCACCCGTGAGGGTGACGAGTTCCTCGGGCGTGGAGAACTCGTCACCCTCACGGGTGACGCTCGCCCGTGTCATTTCTCCTCGACCGCCTTGTACGCGGCCACCTTCACCGGGACGACCTGCTTCGCGAGGCCGACGAGTTCCAGGCACCGGATGAACGTGTACGTCAGGTCCACTTCCCACCACCGGTGGCCGTGGGCGGCGCTGCGGGGGGCGGCGTGGTGGTTGTTGTGCCAGCCCTCGCCGTTCGTGAGAGCCGCGACGACCCAGTTGTTCCGGCTCTCGTCCCCGGTCTTGTAGTTCTGGTAGCCCCACCGGTGCGCCGCCGAGTTCACCAGCCAGGTGACGTGCCACACGTACACCGTGCGGACGACCACGCCCCACACGAACATCTGGGCGGCCAGTTGCACCGCGTCTTCGAGCTCGCCGAAGATGGCCCACCCCGCGAAGAACGCCGCCACGACGAGCAGCGCGGCGTGCAGGTAGTAGATGCGGAGCCACAGGTTCTTGCGGTGCAGCTTGCGGATGAACTTGTCCGCCAGCAGGTCCGGGACGTACTTCTCCAGCGTGCCGAGGGACATCAGCTGCGGGTTCACGGTGTAGATCCAGCCCATGTGCCCCCAGTAAAAATTGTTCACCGGGCTGTGCGGGTCGCCCGGCTCGTCGCCGTGCTGGTGGTGGGCGCGGTGCGTCGCCACCCACGTCACGGGCGACCCCTCCAGGCTGCACACGCCGCACAGCACGAAGACCTTCTCCAGCCACTTCGGCACCTCCAGGGACCGGTGCGTCAGCAGCCGGTGGTAGCCGAGGTTGATGCCGATCGAGCCGAACAGGCAGTTCCCGAGCAGCACGATCGGGATGCTCCACCACGCGAAGCAGTACGGGATCAGCGCGAGCGGGAGCAGCAGGTGGAACGCCAGCAGCGTGCGGGCGAGGGTGGGCATGTACCGGCGGGGGTGCGGAACGGCAAAGTCTTTGACGGGCTCGGGCGCGACGGTGGCCATGAACGGTTCCGGTTGAGCGAAATCAGGGTGCGAGCGATTATGCTATCCGATCCCGGCCGCGGCGGGCAGACGGGCCGGTTCCGGCCGGCCCGCGGGGCCGGCCGTGCGGGACGAATCGGATGCCCGCCCGGGCCGCCGGGTCGTACACTGCCGGCGTCGCCCGCCCCCGTTCCGGAACCGACCCATGACGCTGTTCGAGATCCTGCTCGCGGTCCCCGGCGGACTGCTGCTCGTCGCGCTCGTGTTCGCGGTCCTCGTGGCGATCCGCCCGGCGGACTTCGCCATCAGCCGGGAAACGACGATCGCCGCCCCGCCCGAGACGGTGTTCGGGCACATCAACAACCTGCCCCGGTGGGAGGCGTGGTCCCCGTGGGCGAAGCTCGACCCCACAATGACACAAACCTACGACGGCCCGCCGGAGGGCGTCGGCGCGAGCCACGCCTGGAACGGCAACAGCGCGGTCGGCGAGGGGAAGATGACCGTGATCGAGTCGGTCCCCGGCGAGCGGGTCGCGCTGCGGCTCGAATTCCTCCGGCCGATGAAGGTCGTGAACCGGTCCGAGTTCGCCCTCACGCCCGCCGCCGCCGGCACCCTCGTGACGTGGACCATGTCCGGCACGAACGGGTTCATGGGCAAGGCGTTCGACCTGGTGATGAACATGGACCGGATGCTCGGCAAAGACTTTGAAAAGGGCCTCGCGAACCTGAAGGCGGTGGCCGAAGGGACGGCGAAGCCGGCGTGAGGGGGACCGAGCGCCGCGAGTCTCGCCTTGTTCACGCCCCTGGCGAGCGGTTGACGCCCGTTCGCCAGGGGCCTGCCAAATCCGACGCCGCAAGTCCGCGCCGGCACTGCCATTCCGGCATTTTCTTCGCCGAGCCCCGGAAGTCACTCGCAGGAACTGCTTCCCCGGAAACGGGTTGCGCCGTTCGCACCGGACAGGCACGCGGGTTGCTTCCCGACCGGCACACCGAACTGTCCCTTCGTACCCATACTGCATCCCAGGAGACCGCCGGATGGCAGCCAAGCAGCTTACCTTCTCCGACGACGCCCGTCAGAAGCTCCTCTCCGGCGCGAGCAAGCTCGCCCGGGCCGTCCGCGCCACCCTCGGGCCGCGCGGCCGCAACGCCGTCCTCGACAAGGGCTGGGGCTCGCCCACCGTCACCAAGGACGGCGTGAGCGTGGCCGAGGACATCGAACTGTCCGACCCGTTCGAGAACATGGGGGCGCAGCTCGTCAAGGAAGCCGCCTCCAAGACCAGCGACGTGGCCGGCGACGGCACCACCACCGCGACGGTCCTCGCCGAGTTCATCTTCCGCGAAGGGTTGAAGGCCGTCGCCGGCGGCAGCGACCCGATGGCCGTCGTCCGCGGCATCCAGGCCGGCGTCGAGAAGGTCGTCGCCGAACTGCACAAGCTCGCCGACCCCGTCGACCCGAAGGACAACAAGGCGATCACCGAGGTCGCCACCATCGCCGCGAACAACGACAAGGAAATCGGCGCGAAGCTCGCCGAGGCGATGAAGAAGGTCGGGGCGACCAACGGCGTCATCACCGTCGAGGAAGGCAAGACCGCCGAGACCGAAGTCCACGTCGTCCAGGGGATGCAGTTCGACCGCGGCTACCTCAGCCCGCACTTCGTCAACAACCCCGAGTCCGTCACCTGCGAGTTCGACAACCCGTACATCCTGATCTTCGAAGAAAAGATCACCAGCGTGAAGGCGCTGATCCCGCTGCTCGAAACCGTCTCCAAGAAGAAGGCCCCGCTGGTCGTCATCGCGGAGGACATCGAAGGCGAAGCCCTCGCGACGCTGGTGCTGAACAAGCTCAAGGGCATCCTGCAAGTGTGTGCGGTGAAGGCCCCCGGCTACGGCGACCGCCGCAAGGCCATCCTCGAAGACATCGCCGTCCTCACCGGCGGCAAGGCGATCTTCAAGGACCTCGGCATCCAGCTGGAGAACGTGCAGGAGTCCGA
>CAYUHJ010000126.1:3821-17852 GCA_964444365.1 uncultured Alcaligenaceae bacterium
GCCGCGTCGCCCTGATCGACCGCGAGCTCGAAAAGACGGACAGCGAGTACGACCGCGAGAAGCTCCAGGAGCGCGTGGCGAAGCTGGCCGGCGGCGTCGCCCAGCTGAAGGTCGGCGGCGCGACCGAAACCGCGATGAAGGAACGGAAGGCGCTGTACGAGGACAGCCTGCACGCGACCCGGGCGGCCATCGCGGAAGGGATCGTCCCCGGCGGCGGCGTGGCGCTGCTGAACGCCCGCAAGGTGCTGGACAAGCAGAAGCTGCAGGGCGACGAGGACGCCGGGCTGCGGGTGCTGTTCCGGGCGCTGGAAATGCCGGCCCGCATGATCGCCGAGAACGCCGGCGAGGACGGCAGCGTCGTCGTCGCGAACATCCTCAAGGGCAAGGACAAGAACTACGGCTACAACGCCGACACCGACGAGTACACCGACCTCCGCAAGGCCGGCGTCATCGACCCGGTCAAGGTGACGCGAAGCGCCCTGCAGAACGGCGCGAGCGTCGCCTGCCTGCTGCTCACGACCGAGAGCATGATCGCGGACATCCCCGAGAAGAAGAAGGCCGGCGGCGACGACCACCACCACCACGACGAGATGGGTGGCATGGGCGGAATGGGTGGCATGGGCGGGATGATGTAAGCCGACTGATTTGTAGGTCGGGCCGAGTCTTCGAGGCCCGACGCGGTGACAATGTCGGGCCTCGAAGACTCGGCCCGACCTACAAGAATCCAATACATACAACTTCAACATTCATACACGGAGTCTCAACATGGCCAAGACGAAGGAAGCCGCCCCCGTGACCATCCGCCCGCTCGACGACCGCGTCGTCGTGGAGGGGCTGGAGGCCGAAGAGAAGACCAGCGGCGGGATCCTGCTGCCGGACACGGCGAAGCAAAAGCCCCAGCAAGGAAAGGTCATCGCGGTCGGCCCCGGCCGGCAGCGCGAGAGCGGCGAGCGCTCCGTGGTCGCGGTGAAGGTCGGCGACACGGTCCTCTTCGGCAAGTACGCCGGGTCCGACGTGGAAGTGAACGGCAAAGAGTACAAGATCCTCCGCGAGAGCGACATCCTCGCGAAATTCACGAAGTAAGAACTTTCTCAACCCATCAAACAATCTCACACAAAGTCACAAAGACACAAAGATTGAGAATGAATCCCGATTGATTTTCTCTTTGTGACTTTGTGACTTTGTGTGAGAACTCTGGAGCATACATACATGGCGAAGCAACTGCTGTACACCGACGACGCCCGCCGCAAGCTCCTGGCCGGGGCCGAGAAGCTGGCCAAGGCCGTCGGCGTCACGCTCGGGCCGACCGGGCGGAACGTCATCATCGAGAAGTCCTTCGGCGGCCCGACCGTCACCAAGGACGGCGTGACCGTCTCGAAGGAGGTCGAACTGTCCGACCCGTTCGAGAACATGGGCGCGAAGCTCGTGAACGCGGTCGCCCAGAAGACCAGCGACACCGCCGGCGACGGCACCACCACCGCCACGGTGCTGGCCCTCGCGATCTACCAGGAAGGCCTCCGGCACATCAGCGTCGGCGGCAACCCGATGGGCGTGAAGAAGGGCATCGACAAGGCCATCGCCAAGGCCGTCGAGCACCTCGACACCCTGAAGCGGACCATCCGGCCGATCGACAAGGGCGGCCGCGAAGACCTGGAAAACATCGCCAGCATCTCGGCGAACAACGACCCGAAGATCGGCAAGATCATGGCCGAGGCGTTCGAGAAGGTCGGCCAGGACGGCGTCATCACCGTCGAGGAAGGCAAGACCTCCGAGACGGTCCGCGAGTTCGTCGAGGGGATGCAGTTCGACAAGGGGTACATCTCGCCGTACTTCGCCGCGGACAACCCGGACCTGAAGTGGGAGGCCGAGAACCCGGTCATCCTGATCGTCGAGAAGAAGCTGTCGAACGTCCGCGAGTTCCTGCCGCTGCTGGAGAAGGTCGTCCAGGTCCGCCGGCCGCTGCTCATCATCGCGGAAGACGTGGAAGCCGAAGCCCTCGCGATGCTGGTCGTGAACAAGCTCCGCGGCATGGTCAACGTGTGTGCGGTGAAGGCCCCCGGCTTCGGCGACCGCCGCAAGGCCATGCTCGGCGACATCGCGGTCCTCACCGGCGGCACGTTCATCTCCGAGGACCTCGGCATCAAGCTCGAAAACGTCGAGCTCGCCCACCTCGGCTCCGCGGACCAGGTCGTGGTGGACAAGGAAAACACGACGATCATCTGCGAAAAGCTCGACAAGGACCGCAAGACGGCCATCGACGAGCGGGTGCAACAAATCCGCACGCAGATGGAGCAGACCGAGTCCAGCTACGACAAGGAAAAGTTCTCCGAGCGGCTCGCGAAGCTGATCGGCGGGGTGGTCATCATCCGCGTCGGGGCGGCGACGGAAGCCGAGATGAAGCAGACGAAGGCCCGCGTCGAGGACGCCCTGCACGCGACCCGGTACGCCGTCGCGGAAGGCATCGTCCCCGGCGGCGGCGTCGCCCCGCTGCGGTGCGTTCCCGTGGTGGAAGCGCTCGCCGAGAAGCTCAAGGGGGACGAGCGGATCGGGGCCGAGATCGTGGCCCGCGCCCTGTCGAAGCCGATCCGCACGATCGCCGCGAACTGCGGGGTCGACGGCGCGGTCGTCGCCGACGAGGTCCGCGCGAAGGGGGAGAAGAACCCGAACGTCGGGTACAACGCCAACACCGGCGACTACGAAGACCTCGTCAAGGCCGGCATCATCGACCCGGTGAAGGTGACGAAGTCCGCCCTGACGAACGCCGCCAGCATCGCCGGGCTGATGCTGACGACGGAAGTGATGATCACGAAGATCGACGCGGACGACGACAAGGCCCCGGTCACGGGCGCGATCGCGTAGTTCCCGGTTAGCCGCGACGCGGTAGCGGAGCGCGGGGGGCAACCTTCGCGCTCCGCTACCGCGTCGCGGCTAAACTGGTATCCTGACACCGTCTCGGAACCCGATCCCGTCTTGCGACTCCCGATATGGCCGTCAAGCGCGACTACTACGAAGTCCTGAGCGTGACGAAGACGGCGTCCGGGGACGAGATCAAGAAGGCGTACCGCAAGCTCGCGCTGCAGTACCACCCCGACCGCAACGGCGGGGACAAGGACGCCGAGGTCCTCTTCAAGGAATGCACCGAGGCCTACGAAGTCCTGTCCGACCCCCACAAGCGCGACCGGTACGACCGCCACGGCCACGCCGGCGTCGAGGGGATGGGGGCCGGCGGGGCGCAGTCGGTCGACCTGTCCGACCTGCTCGGCGAGATGTTCGGCAGCTTCTTCGGCGGGGCCGGGCCGAGCAGCAGCCGCCGCCGGGCCGGGCCGCAGGGCGGGCGGGACGTTCAAGTCGTGCTCGACATCGAACTCGTCGAGGCGGCGACCGGCGTCAAGAAAGCCGTCACGATCCAGCGGGAAGAACACTGCGAGACGTGCCACGGCAGCGGCGCGAAGGCGGGCACCAAGCCCAGCCCGTGCCGGCGGTGCGGCGGCCAGGGCGTCGTCATTCAGCGGCAAGGGTTCTTCCAGGTCCAGACCGCCTGCCGGGCGTGCAACGGGTCCGGCGTCGTCATCACCGACCCGTGCGGCACCTGCCGGGGGAACGGCAAGGTCGTCGGCAAGCGGACGATCGACGTCGAGGTCCCGCCCGGCATCGACACCGGCGACCGGATGCGCTACCCCGGCCAGGGGGACGCCGGCGACGCCGGGGCCCCGCGCGGCGACCTGGAGTTCGTGCTGCGGGTGAAGGAGCACAAGTTCTTCCAGCGGGACGGCCAGAACCTCATCTGCCAGTGGCCGATCACGTTCGCACAGGCCGCCCTCGGCGGGCCGATCGAACTGCGGACGCTCACCGGCGAAACCGTGACGCACGAACTGCCGAAGGGGACGCAAACCCACGAAATTCTGCGGCTCGGCGGGCACGGCCTGCCGGGCCGCCGCGGCGGGCGGAAGGGCGACTTGCTCGTGCAAGTGGTCGTCGACACGCCGCAACACCTGACCGCGGAGCAGGAACAGCTGTTGCGGAAGTTCGCGGAACTGGAGTCGGCGAAGCCCGCGGAAGCGCCCCACAAGAAGAGCTTCTTCGGCAAGCTCCGCGACTGGCTCGGCGGCGAGGAGAAGTGATTTCCGGTAGGGTGGGTCGAGCCGCTTCGGCGAAGACCCACCGGTCCCGGCAGGGAGCGGTTGCCATTTCGGTGGGTCTTCGCCGAAGCGGCTCGACCCACCCTACAAGAAGAACATTCTTTCTGCTGGATTGATATGAACCCCGAAGAAACCCCCGAAACCCCGGCCGTCGGCGACGTCGCCCTGCAAGCGCGGGTCGACCAGCTCGAAAAACAGGCCGCGGACTACAAGCTGCTGATCGCCGACTTCGAGAACGCGAGGAAACGCCTCGCGGCGGACCACGACCGCCAGAAGAAGTACTGGTACGAGCCGCTGGCGAAGGACCTCCTCGGCGGGCTCGACAACCTCGACCGGGCCGTCGAGGCCGCGAAGAAGGCCGGCGACACCGGGCCGCTGGCGCAGGGCGTCTCCGCGACGGTCGCGCTCCTGCACGACATCCTGAAGCGGCACGGCGTCACGAAGATCGACGTCGCCCCCGGCGCGCCGTTCGACCCCAACCGGCACGAGGCCGTCATGCAGCAACCCGGCGGCGACGTCCCCCCCGGCGGCGTCGTGCAGGTGCTCTCGCAGGGCTACGTCCTGCACGACCGCGTCCTCCGCCCGGCGAGCGTGATCGTGGCGGCCGAGGCGTCGTAGGTTCCGTCTGTGTCCCTTCCCGGAGGCGGTATGAAGACGTTCCTCGCGGTCGGGCTTCTTTCGGCGGCGTGCGCGCTCGGCGGGGCGTTCGCGGCCCCGGTGCCGGCGGACAAGAAGAGCGACATCCCGCCCCACTACGCCAACCGGTTCGGCGGGAACCGGGTGAAGGCCGCGAAGGACGACGGGGCCACGGCCGAATCCGAAGCCGCCGTCTGGGCCGGGCTCGTCTGGCTCGCGAAGCAGCAAAAGGCGGACGGCTCCTGGGTCCTCGACGGCTCCAGCAGTCAGGACAAGATCGCCGGCACCGGCCTCGGCCTGCTTCCCTTTCTGGGCGCGGGTCAAGCCCAGGCTCCACGGCGGGCGACCTCGATCCTCGACGGCGGCGCGAAGCTACCCGAAGGAGCGAAAATCCTGATCGACGGAAAGTACCAGAAGGCCGTCGCCGCCGGGCTCGCTTACCTGATCGCCAACCAGCAGAAGGACGGCAGTTTCAAGGGTTGTAGCGGCATGTACTCGCACGGCATCGCGACCCTCGCGCTGTGCGAAGCCCACGCCACCGCCGGCGACCCGAAGTACCGCGAGCCGGCCCAGAAGGCGGTCGACTTCATCGTCGCCGTGCAGGGCAAGGACGGCAGCTGGGGGTACCCGCTGTCCAGGAGCGAGGGGGACACGTCGATCGTGGGCTGGCAGGCGCAGGCCCTCTACGCCGCGTCCCTGTGCCCGGACCTGAAAGTCCCGGCCGACGCGAAGAAGAATGTGTCGGCGTTCCTCGACACGGTGTGCGACGGCAAGACGAAGGGCACCTACGGCTACCGGGACCGCAACAACATTCGCCCGTCGTTGACCGCGATCGGCCTGCTGACCCGTGCCGAGCTCGACGGGTGGCAGGCGAAGCACGACGGGATGACGGCCGGGACGGCGTACCTGACCAAGAACTGGCTCCCGCGGAAGGAGCGGTTCGACATGTACTACTACTACTACGCCACCCAGGTGTTCCACGGCGTCGGCGGCGAGGACTGGGAGAAGAAGTGGAACCCCGCGATGCGGGACCTGCTCGTCGGGTTGCAGATTCCCGACGGGAAAGCCACGTCCGGGAGCTGGGACGCCGACACCGGCATGGTCGGCAGCCACTGCGGCCGCCTCGGGACGACGAGCCTGGCGCTGCTCACCCTCGAAGTGTACTACCGGTACACCCCGTTCACGCCGAAGAAAGCCGACTGAACCGGCTCGGCGAACGGACTCGTTTCCCCAAGTAACAGACGACCCCACCCATGCCCACCTACGACTACGTCTGCGACGCCTGCGAGCACGCCTTCGAGGAGTGGCAGTCCTTCAAGGACGACGCGCTGACGAAGTGCCCGAAGTGCAAGAAGAACAAGCTCCGCCGGCTCATCGGCGGCGGGGCGGCGATCGTGTTCAAAGGGTCCGGGTTCTACGAGACGGACTACAACCGCAGCGACAGCTACCAGAAGCAGGCCAAGGCCGACGCGGAAGGGCCGGCGAAGGCGGAGTCGGAACCGAAGTCCGAGGCGAAGCCGGAGGCCAAGGCCGAGACGCCGGCCCCCGCCGCGGAGGGCAAGCCGGCCAAGGCCGCGAAGCCGAAGAAAGACGCGAAGTGACCGGCCGCGGGGGCGGGTGATGCGTCAGGGGAACGACCGGACCGCGAAGTGGCTCGTCGAACACCACGGCGACGCCATCCTCCGGATCGGCGGGGTCGACGGGTTCACCGCGTGGAAGGCCCTCGCCTCGGAAACGGTCGCCCCCCGACGCCTCCCGGACGGGCTCGTCGAGGTCTGGTTCCCCGAGGAACCGCAATCCACTCTGGTGTTGGTCGAGATCGAGACGTACCCTGACAGCGACGTCGACCGGCAAGTCTTCGAGGATCTCGCGGCGATCTACCTCTCCCGCGGCGTGATGGCGGAGGTCGTGTGCCTGATCCTGAAGCCGAAGGGAAACCTGACCGTCTCGGGGACGGCGACCCGACGCAGCCGGCAGGGGACGACGGCGTTCACCGCCCGGTGGCCGGTCGTCAACGTGTGGGACGTCGACGCGGACGAGCTGCTGGCGGGAAACGACCCGGGCCTGATCCCCTGGGTGCCGCTGGCCCGGTCGTTACGGCCGCGGGCCGAACTCCTGCTCGCCTGCCGGGACCGGCTGAACGCGGTGGCGGACCGCGCGGAGCGGTCGACCCTGCTGGCCGTCACCGCGATCCTGGCGGGACTGGCGCACGACCCCAAGGGGCTTTTGGCCCTGTTTGGAGGAGGGGACACCATGATCGAATCACCGGTCCTCGACGAATTGATGGAGTTCGCCCGCGAGAAGGAGCGGGTGAAGGTTCAGGCGGAAACCCGCGTCAGCACGACGCGGGTCACGCTGCTCGCGTTCTTGGAAGCCCGGTTCGGGGCCGTGCCCGACGAGGTGCGGGACGCGCTCGCCGGCGTGACCGACCTCGCCCGGCTCGACGCGCTCGTGCGGACGGCGGCGACCTGCCCGGACGTCGCCGCCTTCGCCGCGGCGCTCGCCTGACGGCTCACCCCGCCTTCTTCATCAGCCGGATTTGCAGGGCGGTGAGCTCGTCCGCCGCCTGGGCCGCGGTCGGCCGTCGGGCGGGGTCGCGGGTCATGAGCTTCGCCACCACCTCCGGCACGCCCGGCGGGAAGTCGCCGTGCCGGTGCAGGTCCGCCGGGCGGGCGGTGGCGCGGCGGCGGATCACGTCGTCCACTTCCTCCACCGGGTACGGCAGCGTTCCGGCGAGCAGCTCGAAGAGCGTCACCCCGAGGGCGAACACGTCGGCCCGGGGGCCGTCCTGCGGCGGGTTCACGCACATCTCCGGGGCGACGTAGTTCGGCGTGCCCAGGATCTGCCCGCTGTCGTGCATCGACTGGTTCTCGCCGGCCTTGTGCGCGAACCCGAGGTCGAGCAGCTTCGCCTTCCCCGGCGACACGAGGCGGACGTTCTCCGGCTTCACGTCCGCGTGGGCGAACCCGGCCCGGTGCAGGGCCGCGAGGGCGGTGGCCACCTGTCGGCCGACCGCGACGACGGCCGGGGGCGGCAGCACGCCGCCGCGGGTGAGCCGCAACCGGGCGGACTCGCCGGCGAGCAGTTCGAGCACCAGGAACCACGGCTGGACGAGGACGTTCCCGCCGAGCACGCGGATCAGGTGCGGGTGCTTCACGGCGAGGCCGGCTCGGTACTCCCGGCGGACGAACGTGGCCGCCCACGGGTCGCGGACAGCGGACTTGCGGAAGACCTTCAGCGCGACGGGCTTGCCGGTGGCGGTGTCCGTGCCCGCATAAACGAGCGACAGCGACCCGCCGCCGAGGAGCCGGTCGAGGGTGTACCCCGGAAGGCGGGGCGGGTCGTCGTTCCGGGGCATGGTGCGGCGCGCAGGGGGTGCGGAACGCGGCCGGAGCGACGGCCGCCCACCGGTTGTCGGCACCCGCGGCTGGGGGACTTGAGGGGATTTCGGGAGAAGCGGCTCACTTCCCCGTTTTGTGCGCCGTCAGAAACACCGAGCCGACCACCTTCTTCCCGTCCGTCGCGGTCACGTTGAACCCGACCTGCACCTGCATCGCGGGCTTCATGCCGCCGTCGAGGACCACCCGCACGGTCTTGCCGTCGGGTTGGAGCTTCGCGGCGGACACGCCCACGTCGTCCTGGCCGACCTGCTCGGGGTCGGACACCTTGTACCGCTTCGAGCCGTAGTCCTTCGTCCAGCGGTAGCCCCACCACGCGACGCGGTAGCGGGCCGGGTCTTCGGCGGCGGTCTTGTCCAGGGCCCGCGAGAAGGTGAGCTCGACGCCGTCCGGGACGACCTTCATGCCGACCGGGATGTCGAGCGGCTTGCCGGTGGCCCGCACGCGCTGGAGGCAGCCGTCCTTCTTCGCGGCAGTCTGCCAACCGTTCAGGCCGCACGCGTACAGGTGGCCGTCCGGGTGGAAGCGGCCGCGGCAGACGCCGGAGAGGAAGTTCAACCCGAGGTCGCAGACGCCGCCCTGGGTGACGCCGCCGATTTCCTGGGTGAGCAGCACGAACAGCTTGCACCGACCATAGGAGAAGTGCAGCGGCAGCCCGCCAAGTTCGCCCCAGGATCCCTTCGGCACCCACACCTGCCCGCCGGCGGAGTTGTCGACTTCGCGCGGCAGCCAGCACAGCGGTGGGTCGTAGGTCGTGGGCGGGACGTCGCGGTGGTGGGCCCGCATGTCGCCGTAGAACCCGCCCTTCTTGTAGACGTCGATCCGCGTGGCCGGCATCCAGTTGCCTTCCTGGTCCGCGCCGGTGATGACGCCGGCCGGCGACGCCCCGAGCCCGATCGCGTGGCGGAAGCCGGTGGCGAACACCTCGGACGTCGCGCCGTCCTTGCCGACCTTGATGAGGCACCCGCCCGTCGGCGTGTCGGTGTCGCCGGTCTTGATGAAGTAGAAGTTCCCGTCGGGGTCGGTTTCCAGGGACGTGTCGTAGGAGTGCTCGCCGCCGCCGAGGTGCCAGTCGGCGTTGACGGACTCGTAGAAATCGGCCTCGTCGTCGGCGTTGGAGTCGTGCAGCCGGGTGAGCTGGCCGCGTTCGAGGACGTGAACCTTCCCGTCGACCACCTTCAACCCGAGCGGGTGGTACAACCCGGTGGCGAACCGCTTCCACGTGACCTTGTCCGCTTTCTCGTCGACGGCCACGAGCCACACGTCGCCGTGGCAGGTACACATCGCGATTCGGCCGTCGGGCAGGAAGTCGAGGCCGGTGCAGAAGAACAGGGCCTTGTACGGGTTGTCGTAGGGGATCGTCAGCGTGTCGAGGGCGAACGGGCCGTCGTCGGGGCCGCGTTCGAGTTTGGTTTGGAGCGGCTGGCCCCACCGGGCGGGGCCGGGCTTCGTCAGGGCGGCGGGGTCGGTGGCGGGGAGCTCCTCCAGGGCGGCGGCCAGCTTCGCGGCTTCGAGCACGTCCGCGCTGGCGTACACGACCTGCACCGTCCGCGGGTCCTTGGACTCGGCCAGGGTCGCGTGGACCTCGTTGTCCGCCGCCTGGGCCACCTTCACGGCCTTCGGGTCGGCCTTCACGGCGAGGACGGTCGCGCCCTTCTTGCCGCGGGCGCACTCGAACAGCCGCACGTCCCGGCCCTGGTGGGAGCCGTCGAACGGGGTGGGGAGCCAGCCGGCGGCGAGGGTGAGCGGCTTGTCGGACGGGTCGACGCGGAGCGTCCGCACGACGCACCGCACCCCGGCGATCGTCTCGGCGGACTGCGTGTCGAGCACCCCGGTTTTCCCGACGGTGTACCGGAAGACCACCCGATCGCCGTTCACGTACAGCCCGCGGTACTTGGCCCAGTCGCCGGGCAGCGGGGCCGTGAACCGCGGGGTTTTCGCGCCCCACTTGCCGTCCGGGTCCGCCCAGCCCGGCCCGGCGGGGGTGGTGAAGAGCACCGCCGCGGTCTCGGCCGGGGTCGGCGTGTTGAGCAGGCCGAACCGCTTGTCGCTGTGGTGGAGGAACCCGCCGGTCCACCCGGCCGCGAGCCGCAGGGTGTTGCGGTCGAACATCACCCCGGCGTCGCGCTTCTCGCCGAGCCGGACCCCGACGGACTTGTACACCGTGACCGGGGCCTTCTCGTGCGTGTACCGCATGGTCGCGTCGAAGAACGGCCCGGTGTCCGTCGCCCGCAGGCGGGGGTCGACCCAGTCCTTGTCGGTCATCTTCTCCCACGGCTCGGCCTTGCCGGTCGGCTGCCGGGGGGTCCACGGGGCCAGTTCGGGGGGCACGTCCGGCGGTTTCGTCGGCGTGTCGGTCGAGACGTCCGGGGCGGTGCGGGCGGTCGGCACCGCGACCCCCCCGGCGACCGCGGCGACGGCCTCCGGCGTCGGCTTCGGCGGCTCGGCCGCGAGAACGAAGGACAGGAGCAGGACGGGGGTCATGCGGCGACCGGGGTGAGAGGGCGGGACTCCGACACTCTACCCGGAACGGGGGGGCGGTCAAAAGGCGGCGAGCGGCGCGGCGTCAGCCCGCCGGGGGTGGGGTATCGGTCCCCCGCCGGGGGTGGGGTGTCATACCGAGTGGATTGGATTCGCGATCTTGGCTCCCCTCTCCCCGCTGGGGAGAGGGGCCGGGGGTGAGGGGTTCGACCAATCCCCGTTCGTAGTAGCTGATGTGGGCTGGAGGTTCACCCCTCACCCCCAACCCCTCTCCCCGGCGGGGAGAGGGGAGAAAGAATGAGGAATCCACGCGATTCGGTATCAGTACCCTGCCGCGGGACTCGAACCCCCGGCCACTGAGGGCGGATGCCCCGCCGCTCGGCCGGTCCGCATCACGACGCACGCGGCGACCGCCAGCAGCACGAACACCGCCGTGTGCGACCCGTAGGCCATCGCCTCGTCCTGCCAGTGTTCGGACAGGAAGCTCGGCACGAACGCGAGCCCGCCCACGACCATCAGCACCCCGCCGACGAACCGCTTCAACCCGTCCGACGCCCCGCTCGTCGTGAGGAACGCGAGCAGCACCGCGAACGGGAGCATCAGCGTGACCGCGTGGTGCTTCCAGGTCCGCTCGCTGAACAGCAGCATCCCGAGCACCATCAGCGACAGCTCGGCCGCGAGGCGGACGCCCTGCCGGGCGTCCGTCGGCCGGTGGACCGGTGCCCGGCACAGCAGCACGACCGCGAGCGCGAACGCCGCCTGGAAGCCGCGGACGACCCACTTCGCCTCGGCGGGGGACAGGTCCGCGACGTTGTGGTACTCGGTGCCGAACGGCTGATCCGCCTCGTCCCAGGCGAAGTCCGACGGCTGATTCGTGAGCAGGCGGTTGACGAGGCCGGGGATCGACTGGTTCGCGTGCTCGGGGGTCACCTTGCCGTCGACCAGGAACGGCCGGACCATGCCGTCGAACCAGCCGTGCAGGAAGGTGACGTTCCGCTCGAAGCCGAGGACCGCGCCCGGGACCACGAACGTCCAGAGCAGCACCCCGACGCCGGTGGCGACCGCCGCCCGCCAGGCGCGCTTCCACACGAAGTACGGCAGCAGGATCGCCGGCGTCACCTTGCACGCGACGGCGAGCCCGATCACCAAACCGGCCGCAACATCGAGCCGTCGGCGAAAGCACTCCAGCCCGGCGAAGACGAGGAACCCCACCATCAGGTTCACGTTCCCGTGCGACAGATCCCCGAGGATCGGGTGCAGGCTCAGCAGGATCACGACCGCCTTCGCCCACTCCGGCAGCGGCCGGCCGGCGTCCTCCACGAGCCGAAACACCCACACCAGCGACAGCCCCGCGAGCAGCACCTTGACGGAGAACCACGCCAGCGCCCCGGCGACGGGCGGCAGTTCGGTGAACGGGTAGAGGATGAGCGCGGTGATCGGCGGCGTCGGGAAGTTGTAGAGGCGGTAGATGTCCGCCCCTTGCTTCAGCCCGAGCAGTTCCCCGGCCGGGTGGGTCGCGGGCCGGCCCTGGAGCTGCTCGCGCCAGCGGAGGAACGCGCTGCGGGTCTGCGTCCCGAGGCGGCTGGGCTTCTCGGCCTTCACCGCGTGCAGGTAGCCGGACCCTACGACGACGGCCGCGATCGCGGCGAAGAACAGCCGCCGCCACAGGTGCGGGGGAACGGACAGCAGCCGTGCGGGGACGGCGATTCGGGGTGCGAACATGCGCGGAGTGTAAACCGCCCCCGCGCCCGCGGGCAAGCCGAACCGCGGGCCGGGTGTTGACTTCCTTCTGCACTGTCACCGACACGGACACCATCACTGCCGTTCAAGTGAAAGCAGTGATGGTGTCCGTGTCGGTGACAGTGTTAGGAGTTACGGAGTTGGTGTCTGGAGCGGGTTTGTCCCCCTCTCCCCGCTGGGGAGAGGGGTGAGGGGTGAGGGGAACACCTTGACCCACTCGCAATCGCTGAAACGGGATGGAGGTTCACCCCTCACCCCCGCCCCTCTCCCCAGCGGGGAGAGGGGAGAAAAGCCATTCCCAGACCCCTCTACTGCGTCACTCCTGAGTGTGTTGTGCCGCGCGTCACCGGTGGTAGATCGGCAGCACGTTCTTTTCCAGTTGCAGGATGCTGACGTTCGCCGCGGTGGCGAAGATCGGGCCGACGCTGTCGCCGGGCCAGCTGCCGTCGCTTGCCTGCGTCGCCTTGAGGTGGGCGAACATCTTCTCCTTGAACTTCGACCACGTCAGCGGGTCCCGGTCGTTCGGGAACATCTGGGCGAACCGGTCGTCGCCGAGGACGTACATGGCCTGGGCGAAGTAGTACGTCAGGTACGGGAAGAACGGGTTGCCGCCGAACTGCCCCTGGGCGATGCGGATGCTGTCCTTGCAGTAGCGGATCCACTTCTTGGCGTACTCGTCGTTGTACTGGCCGCTGCTGAACGCGCAGGCCACGCCGGCCGCCGTGATGGCCGGGCACTCGGCCCCGGCCGGCGGGGTGACGCCGACGCCGGGGTGCTGGTAGATGATCCCGCCCCGGCTCGTGGTGCAGTCCTTCAGGTACTTCGTGGACTTGTCGATGATCTCCTTCGGCACCGTGATGCCGGCGTTCTTGGCGGCCCGCAGCGCCTGCAGCTGGGTGATCGTGGTGGACCCCTCGTCGAAGTCGTTCATCTCCTTCGCGGACACGTACCCCCAGCCGCCCTTGCTCGTCTGGGCGTTGCCGGAGTACTTCACCGCCCGCTGCAGGACGCCTTCCAGCTTCTTGCGGGTGTCGGCGTCCTCCTCCTGGCCGTAGGCGGACGCCAGGAACAGCAGGGCGAACCCGTGGCCGTAGATGTACTGGCTCTGCTCCTGCGGGTTCCGGGGGTTGCCCAGCTGGCCGGTGGATTGGGCGCGGCCCATGCACCACTTCACCGCCTTCACGACCTGGTCCGAGTACTTCCCTTCCCGGAGGGTGCTCCCCTCCATGAGCAGCGCCTGCCCGGCGACGCCGGTCATCGCGGTCGGGTGCGCGCCGCCCTGGATCTCCCAGTGGCCGTCGGCGTGCTGCTGCTTCTTCAGCCACTCCAGGCCCCGGTCGACCATCCCCTCGACGTCCGCCTTCGACTTGTCCTCGGCGGCCAGGAACGGGGAACCGGCGGACGCGGCGAGCAGGCCCAGGGCCGCACGGCGGGACAGGGGGCGCGAAGGGGGGCGGTCGACCATGGCAGGCACCTGGACGGGTTTCCCGGACCGACGACGCCGAGGGGACGACCGAACCGGGGAAACCTGACACGCCGCTCCGGACGCTCCCCTCCGCTGGCCGATTCGATCTCGTTCGGAGTTCTGGTCCCCTCCCCCTTGAGGGGGGGAGGGTGAGGGTGGGGGTGGTCTGGGG
>CAYUHJ010000127.1:0-17841 GCA_964444365.1 uncultured Alcaligenaceae bacterium
GCGGGCGGCAGGTCGGCGTCGTCGCCCTTCGCCCGCCCCGTTTCGGCCCACGTCTTGAGCAGGTCGAGTTCCCGATCCGTCAGCCACCGCTCGCCAACAAACTTGTCATGGCCGGGGGCGGGAATCCACGGCGGCATGACGCGGTCCTGGGTCACCCGGACGATCTGTTTGGCACGCTTGGCGGTCTGGTCGTAATCGGCCAATGCGAACGGAGCGGCCTGCCCGTCGCGGTGACAGTTCAGGCACCGGGCCTGGATGATCGGGGCGATGTCGCGGGCGTAGGTGACCTTCGACCTGTCGCCCGTTGTGGGCGGCGTCTCGACCAGGCACCCGACCGGCGTGGTTTCCGGGACGGCGACCGCCCGGCCGTCCACGACGGCGGCGACGGCGTCGGCCAGGTAGTGCTTCTCGGCCTTCGGCCTCCGTCGCCCAATCGCCTCCCAGGCGTTGTCGATGGCCCCCCGATAGACGAGCCTGCCGTCCCGGTCCAGCACGAACGCCTGCGGGACGTGGGACGGTTTCAACGCCGCCGCCAGCAGCCCGGAGGCGTCGAACAGGACGGGGAATGTCGTTCGGTAGTCGCTGAAGTGCTTCGCCGCCTGGGTCCGAGTGACCGAAGGGTCGGAGACGACCCCAAAGAACTCCAGATGGTTCGGGTGCCGGGTGCCGAGTTCATTGAGCGTCTTCAGGTAGCCGTTCGCCACGGGGCATTCCGTGGAGAGGAAGACGAACGCCCGGACCTGGCGGGCGTCGTTCAGGTCGAGGGCGTGCGGCTTCCCGCCCAGGTCGAGGAGGGAGAAGGTGATCGCCGGTTTCTCGACCACCTTCGACTTCTCGTCGGCGGAAGAGGTGCGGGTGATCGGGGCAAGACCCAAGCCCATCACGAACACAAACGCTAAAGACGCTCTCATGCGATTGCCCCACTGGGTGGAATCGGACCATGCCTGTCGATACTTACTTAACGGTCGGTAGGTTTCGGGACGGCCACATTTTTCGCGGAGCCGAAGCCCTCGGAGCAAGCCACACGCCCTTCTCGGTTGGCTTGCGTGCCGCGACGGCTCAAGGAAGCGGGGTGGGCGGTCGGCCGGATTAACGGGGAGTTCCGGGGTACGGTGGGTTATCAGCGTGTTCCAGCCAGATGTGTCGAGGTGACCCCACCTCTTGGTTTCGTCACGACCGTGACAGTTTTCGTGACCGTTTACCCAGCCCAAAAGGGGCAAAAACTGACGAAAACGGTCAGTTTGGACGCCCCAGCGAGGTCAACTTGGCTAGACCTAAAGTGAGTCTGATGCTATACTTCTGATGTGGTCGCATTTGGCCTGTTGAGCATCCTATCAGAGTTCGGGACCAAGAGGTCGCAGGTTCGAATCCTGTCAGCCCGACTTGTTTTAAGTTCTTAGCCGAACGCCCCTTGGGGCGTACCCTCCGGCGGTCGGGGGTGCGGCAGAGTCCCTCGCAAGTGAGTAGTCCTACTCACTTCCAGCGTAGGATCTGCACGCCATGCCCCGTCACAAGCTCCCCTCCTACCGACTCCACAAAGCCTCCGGTCAGGCGGTCGTCGTCCACCAGGGGCGGTCGTACTACCTCGGCAAGTTCGGCACCCCCGAGAGCCGGGTCACCTACGACCGGGTCCTCGCCGACATCCTTTCGCGTCGAAGCTCCCCGCCCCCGTCCGCCCCGAACGCTTCCACGGCCGCGCCGGTGTCGCCGGCCGTGGCCGAGCCCCTCCTCGTCGCCGAACTGATCCTCCGCTACTGGAAGTTCGCCACGGGGTATTACGTCAAGAACGGCCGCCCCACCGGCGAGCACCACCCGCTCCGGCAGGCCCTCCGGCTTCTTCGCCGCCACTGCGGCGGTCTCCCCGTCGCCGCAGTCGGACCGCTCGCGATAAAAGAGTTGCAGGAGGCCATGGTCCGCCAGCCGGTCACCCGCCGGGTGAAGGTGATCGGGCCGGACGGGAAGCCCACGTTCGAGACGAAGGTTGTCCGGGTCGGGCTGAGCCGGCGGACGATCAACAAGCAGGTCGGCCGGATCAAGCGGGTGTTCCGGTGGGCTGTGGCCGAGCAGCTGCTCGACGCCGGGGTGTACGCCGCGGTCCGGGAGGCCCCGGGGCTCAAGAAGCACCGCTCGGCGGCCCGCGAGAAGCCGAGGGTCCGCCCCATCACCCGGGAACACTTCGAGGCGGCGCTGAAGCACGTGCCGCCGGCGGTGGCGGCGATGGCCCGGGTGCAGTGGCTCTGTGGGTGCCGCCCGCAGGAGGTCGTGTTGATGCGGGCGTGCGACATCGACCGCACCAGCCCGGTCTGGGAGTACCGCCCGCGGGTGTACAAGACCGAGCACGTGAACGAAGCCGACGACGAGGCCCTGGAGCGGGTGGTCTTCCTCGGGCCGAGGGCCCAGGTCGAGCTCGCCCCGCTACTGGCCGCCGCCCGAGGCGGTTACCTGTTCCGCCCGGGCCGGCCGCCACGCCAGCGGCCCCGGACCGCAGACGGGCCGGAATCGCCCGGCAAGTCGGCGGCCCCGCGGAAGCACTACACCGTGGCCGGCTATCGGCAGGAGCTGCAGCGCGGGTGTCGGCGGGCCGGCGTCCCGGTCTGGTCCCCCAACCAGCTGCGCCACTCGGCGGCCACCCGCATCCGCAGGGAACTCGGGCTGGAGAAGGCGCAGGTGGTTCTGGGCCACCGGGAACTCGGCGTGACGCAGGTGTACGCCGACCTCGACCGCGAAGCGGCTCGGGAGGCAATGGGACAGCTCGGGTGAGGAGGGAGGGTCCCGTTCCGAGAACCGGCTACAGGGTCGAAGAGGAAAGAACCCCACACGTTCCACAGGGGTACGAGCCCGGGCATGTGTCTCGGTGACATGAGCGGAGTAAGTATGGGCCGGAAAGCACCGAAAACCGCAGCAGAGTTCCTGGCGGCGATGGAACCGGCCGGGGCAGACGACGGCGCCGGCCCCTGGCCTCCTCACGGGTGGTTCTCGGCCGCTGGCGTCAAGAGCGGGTCTGGCCTCCCGTTCAACTGGGCCGCGCCGCCGGCGGGGTTCGGCCCCGAGGCGGCGCGGGACTGGATCGACCGGGCGATCCGGATGCAGCGCTACTACCTCGACGAGGGCCGCATCTCCCCGACGTATTGGAACGACCGGCGCGGGTCGGCGCTCGGCAACGCCCACCTGATGATCGAGAACCTCAGCAGCCGGCGGGCCTCCCCTGCTTATCCCCGCCGGCTGTATCGCGGCCCGATGAACGAGCTGAGTGGGGACCAAGAGTTACAAGAGCTGACCGTCCTACGGGACTGGCTGGAGACGGTAGTTGCTCGGATAGAGCGTGCCAGACGTGAGCAGGAGGAGGCCTGCAAGCGGCGGTTGAAAAGGAGCCGGGCACCGCGGCTGCGTACGGCGTGGAGGCTGGGGCACATCTTTTTGGACGGCAAGCGATACGACGAGAAGGTGGATGTGTGCCTCTACTTCGAGGCGATGATCCGCCGGAGGGACTGGACAGGGCGTGATCTCATCGGGGAGAAGATGAAGGAGATCGCCGCAGGAGCGGCGGAATTTCGCGGCGTACGGTTCAGCCGACCAGATCGCATTCAGAAACGGATCAAACACAAAATCCTTGCCGGGCTGATCGACTCCATCACTGGCACGGGCACCCGGATCAGGCCCGAGTATCTGGAATAGCTTTGCCACTTTTTCCGCGATCCTGTCGTTAGCCTTTCCACCGGCATCTGCCAACATCGCGTGCAAGTCCGAGCAACCCGTGCCGGAGCACGCGATGATCGACATCCACAAAGAAACGCTGCTCTCGATCTTCCAGGTCACCCGCCTGGTTCCCCCGACTCGCCCGGGGCGGGCGACCCACCCCTCGACCGTCATCCGGTGGATTCTCCGCGGGGTCCGGGGGAGGCGGCTCGAAGCCGTCCGCATCGGCGGCAACTGGTACACGACCGTCGAGGCACTCGCCCGGTTCGCCGAACCCGCCCCGGCCGGTGATAACCCCGAACCGGCTTCGTCCCCGCGCTCCTCCCGGTCCCGTGCCCGCCGGGCGAACGACGCCCTGGACAAGCTCGGACTTTAAGGGGCCCTCGCCGCCTTCCCCGTTGCCGCGCTCGCTGACCCCGCCGCCGGCCACCCCTCACGACACCAAGACAGCGAACACCACGGCACCACTGACAGGAGAACGCCATGCGTGATCGTCTCGCGACCCCCGGCCCCGCTCCCGGTGGGGGTGACCGCCCGCCCCGGCCGGAGGCGACCCGCGCCCGGGTCGCGGACCTCCGGCCCCTCGTGTTCCTCCACCTTTACCGCCACGTCGCGCCGGGGGCGGAACCGCCCCGCGAGGAGCTGGTGCGGGAACTCCGGGCCGGGCGGCAGCCGTACTCGCTCGTGGTGGCCGGCAACCGGGTACTGTACGGCGACGAGTTGCTGTCCGCCGCCAAGGAGGCCGGCGTGGACACGGTCGAGGTCGGGCCGTGCCCGGGCTGCGACGGGTTGATCGAGGCCGACCTGGGGCTCAAGGCGGCCGGGCTGCACCGGCGGGCGGTCCTCGACCGCCGCAAGCCCGACCCGCACCAGGCCCGGCTCGTCGGGGCGACCCTGTACGACGCCTGGGTTCGTACCCGCACGCCGCGCCGGCCGAGCCAGGCCCCGCCCGCCCGGCGGCGGGAGCGGGCGGCGCAGCGGAAAAGCCTGATCGAGGAGGCGTTCGGGCGGGCCCCGCGGACGCTCGAACGGGACGTCAACCTGCTGCACCTGGCGCCCGCCCTCGGCGAGGTCGCCTGCCGGGGCCTGCTCCCCCAGCGGGCCGTCGATGCGGCGTCCGGCCTCCCGGCCTGCCGGCAGGTTAGCCTCGCCGCCCGGCTCGCCCGGGGCGCGTCGTTCGAGTCCGTGCGGGAGGAGTTCTTCGGCCCGGCCGGCGGGTCGAGGAAGACCGCCGCGGGGGCGGCCCGGGCCATCCGCGCGAGCATCCACGCCATCGCCGCCGAGGCCCGCGGCCGGGAGGACTGTTTCGCGCTGCGGGAGGAGGACCGCGGCCCGGCCGAGGAGGCGTACGCCCACCTGTCCCGCTGGCTCCGGGCCGCCCCGCGGTCCGAGGGGGCCATCGAGGACCTCGTCGCGGAGGTCGCGTGCGAACGCCGGACGGGCCGGCGGCGGGCCGGCGGCGTCTCCGCTCCCGGCGCCCCGCGCGGCGGTCACGGCGTCTCGGGGGGGCGGTGATGGCCACCCAGCCGCCCCAGCCGCCCGTGTCCGTGACCCGCGCGGGGCCGTTCGTGCTGATCGACCCGGTGACCGACCGGCTCGCCCCGCTGGTCGTCCGCCGGTTGCAGCCCGTCGCGACGGTCGGCACCGAACTGGGCCTCCCGTTGCACGCCCTGTACGGCTTCGGCTGCGGTCTCACGAACCGGCCCCGGCTGGTCGTGTGGGCCGGGCTGGAGTCGGTCGTCCTCGGGCGGCTCAAGACCGCCGGCGTTTCGTTCGCCGTCAGGGACGCCGCAGGGATGCCGACCGCCGACCCGGTCGCCCCTGCCGGGACCGCCGACCCATCAGTGGTCTCCAGTCTCGCTGGCGTTCGGCGGGTGCTGGTCCGGTACGAGCCCGCGGCCGTCGATGCACTCGGACTGGTCGTACAGGTGTGCGCCACCCACCCCGGCGCCCGCACCGTCGTAGTCGTCCGGCGGCGGGAGGAGGGAGAACGGCTTCTACGCCGGATGGCGGCCGCCGGCATCATGGCCGTCATGGTCGATGGCCGCCACCCCGGCGAGGCCGGCCGGGTCACCGTCTGTACCCTCGGGACGAGCGGGCGCGGGGGGATCGACCGGGCCGACCTCGTGCTGGTCGTCGATGCCCTGCACGGCACCTGGGCCGACCCGCTCACCGACGAGTTGATCCCGCACGACGTCTGGGAGCGGGAGGACCGGCCCGCCGACGAACCCGACCCCCGCCGCCCGCGGGCCGTCGGGCTGATGGAGCGGTTGGCGGGCGTCCGGCCGGCGGCGAAGGTGATGGGGTTCCTGTCCCGCGGGCGGACCTTGTCGCCGTTCGAGCAGGTCCGGGCGTGGCAGGTCTACGGCCCGGACGAAGTGGTCGTCCCCCGGCACGGGGCCGTCGAGCGGAAGGTGGTGACCACTACCGAGCCCATCACGCTGATGCCGGACATCACGGCCGGGGCCGACGACCTGGCGGTCAAAAAAGCGGTGTGGGCGGACCCGATCCGCGCTCGCCGGCTGGCCCGCCTGGCCCGCCTGCTGCGGGCCGGCGACCGGGCCGTGGTGGAGCGGGAGTTCCCGAGGACGGCGGCCGGGCAGGCGTACTGCATCGGGTACTCGAACGGCGTCCCGCAGACGAATATCACCCCGTCCTCGAACTTCACCCCGAAGACCGTCTTGGTGCTGGTCGAGGGGGTGGACCAGGCGAAGGCGTTCGGCCGGGTGCTGCCCGGCTGGCCGGTCGTCACCGGCCTCGACGGCGATGACCCGATCCAGACCCCGAACGCCGGGGTGATCGCCACCGCCCTCGGCGTCGAGAGGATCGCCGGCGGGGTGTTCGACGTGGTGGTCCGGGCCGCCCCCGGGCGCGGCCTGCCGCCGCTCCCCCACGGGTGGCTGGAGACGGACGAGCCGACCCCCCGCCCGCTGCTGCTGGTGGACGTCGAGGACAGCGGGCACCCGCTCCCCGCCCTGTGGTCCCGGATGCGGCGGCGGGCGTACCTGCGGGCCGGGTGGGCCCGGGGCGGGGCCGACCTCGACGTGGCCGCCTGGGAGCGGTTCCGGGCCCTCGTCATCGACCGGGGGGAGCGGCCGTGAGCTTCACCAACACCCCGCTGGGTACGCGCTGGCGCTGGATGCGGGCCACCAGCTGGGCGGCGCGGACCCCGCCCCCGTGGCGGGCGCCGCGTCTCGACCTTTCGGGGGACGGCACTGGTCGCCCGCTGACCGTGCCGGACGTGGTCGCCGTCAACCGGCTGATGGCCTGCCTGGAGCGCAACCGCCGGGCGGGCGGGCACGCCCCGGGGATCGACGGGCTGCGGTATCCCGACTTCGGCCGGCAGGAGGCGGCCCGGGCGTTCGGGCGGCAGCGGGCGGCCGTCCTCGACCGCTCTTTCCGCCCGCTGCCGTTTCGGCCAACCCCCGTCCCGAAGAAGGACGGCACGTTCCGGGAGCTGCTGCTCGCGGTGCTGACCGAGCGGGCGCTGGCGACGTCCCTCCGGGCCGCTCTCGACCCGGTCCTGAGCCCGCTGATGTCGCCGCTCACCTTCAGCACGTCGCGGAACGGGAGCGGCGTTCAGGCCCTGCTCGCCGAGCTGGCCGCCGTCTACGAGTTCGGCGACTACGGCCCGCTGCTGAACCTCGACGTGAAGCGGGCGTTCCCGTCGGTGCCCCTCGACGGGCTGATGGCCGTCCTCGGCCGGTACATCTCGGACGGTCACATGCTGTGGCTGGTCGAGACCCTGGTGCGCGGCGCGGAGAACAACACACTCGGACTCCCCCAGGGGCTGGCGATCTCGCCGCTGCTCCTGGACCTGTACATGTCGGTCGGCTTCGACCTCCACTGGCCGAACGCCCCCGGCATGCCGTTCCTCCTGAGGTACGTGGACAACCTCCCGTGCCTGGCCAGGGACGTGTACGAAGGCCGCGAAGTGATGAAACGGTGCCGGGACCTCCTCGGCCGGTTGGGCCTGTCGCTCAAGGATCAGCCGGAGGGGGAGTACCTGATCGACCTGCCGGCGGGGATGACCACGGAGCTGCTCGGCTTCAGGGTCTCCCTGTCCAACGGGAAGCTCAGCTACGAGGCCACGGACACCGCCCTGGAAGACCTCCGGGACCACCTTCGTCGCGCTCACGACACGGACAACCCGCCCGTGACGGCGAAAGCCGTCTTGGAGGGGTGGTTCAACGCCGTCGGCCCGGCCTTCGATGCCTCGCGAAGTGACGTCACCCTCACCGACGTCCTCCACACCGCCCGCCGAATGGGGTTCAGGGAGCTCCCCCTCGAACACCTGAGACGGACGTGGGCCTCGGCGTACGAGACGTGGGAGACCAAGCTCCTGCGGCCCGCCCGTCAGAAGGCCAGGGGAGGACGTTGAGGACGTGACCCGCTCGCGCGGTCACCGTGCGTGGGGCTTCGACGGCGAAGTCCCTCTTTCCCTCGTGGGGGCGGGACGCCCTCCCGCCCCCACGACACTGATCCGAACCCACCCCGACCGGGGGCCTCGAAGAGGAGAACGGCGTGGACCAGATGCATCTGAACCGGAATGGCCTTCGGCCCGCGGCCGCGCGCCCGGGGCCGATCACCCAGCGGATGTTGTCCGAGTACGTCGCCCTGGGGGAGCAGGTCCGCCGCCACCGCGAGTTGCGGCAGCGGTTGATGGACCTGCTGGCGGCCGGGGCCGGGGTCGAGCCGGGGCCGCTCGCGGCCGACGTCCGCACCGTCCGGAGCAAGCGGCTGAGCGTGGCCAAGCTCTCGGCCCTGATCGGGGCGGAAAACGTGCAGATCTTCCTGGAGGCGATTGAACCGACCGAGGCCCATCGGCTCGACGTTAGCCCCGCGCCGGGCCGCGCCGAGCCCCGGTCGGTGGGGCGCACGAAGCCACCCCGGAAGGGCCGCAGCGGGCTGGGAGCCGGGCTGAGTTTCCGTTGAACCTGTTTTCCCTTTCGTCACGGAGGACGACATGACCACGAGGAAGACGACGGCGAAGAACCTGACCCGGTCGGGCAAGCGTCCGACCGGGGCCGACGAGGCCACCCGCAGGGATGGGGCGAAGAAGCCGGGGCTGACGCCACAGCAGGCGTACGCCCGGCACCTGGCGACCCGCCGGACCGGACTGATGTGGTATCACGCGCTCGGGAACCTCGCCCTCGACTGCTGCCCGACCGGGACCGACGACCGGACCCGCCAGCTGGACGAACTGGTGGCCGCCCACCCGGGTGTCACGACGAGCTACCTGTACCGGGTGATGAGGTTCGCCACCCAGTACCGCCGGGCGGACGCCGAGCGGCTCGCCCGGGCCGGCGTCGGCTGGGACAAGGTGTGCCAGCTGCTGACTCTCAAGGGGGGTGACCGCCGGCGGGCCGAGGCCGAACTGACGAGGGTGCAGATGACCAGCCGCCAGGTGCGGCTCTGGAAGGACGACAGGTTCGGCTCCGGGTGGGCCCACGGGGGCCGGCCGGCGTCCCCGATCCCCGGCCACCGGCCGGGGGTGCAGGCCCGGGCACTGGCCGCCGACTGCCGGCGGCTGATCCGGCGGCACGCCGTGACCGGCGAGGTCATCGCCCGCGCCCTCGACGCCCTCACCCAGGGTCAGGTGCCGACCCCCGCCGAGGCCGCCCATTACCGGGCAGCGCTCGAAGCGTCACGGGCACTGCTGAAAACGGCCGGTAGTCTGTACGCCGACCTGAGGCGGATCACGGTGGCGTGCGGCGGGGTCACCCCCATCAGGCAGACCACCGTGGCCTGAACCATCGGGGTTACGGCAAGATGGGAGACAACGCGCCCGCCACCCGGGGCGGCCTACGCCCGGGTGGCCGTTTTTCTCCGCAGTCCGACGGCACTCCCGACCGTGTCGCACAAGGCAGGGGTGGGGCGAACGCCACCCCGACATACACCCCGACGGGGCCGGATGGGCAAGTGGGGTAATCCTGGTAAGGGGTCGTCCCGCCAGTCCTCCCCCCGGCCCCTCGCGGACCGAGCTGGTGGAACCTACTGCGACATCCGGTGGAGGGCGCATTCGGCCCGCGCAACCCGGTCGAGCACGACTTGATCTGTTCGAGGACGGCGTGCCGTTTCGCTGTGGCGAATTTGCACTTCGTGGCGTGGGTATTCCGTGAGGGTTGTTCATGATCCCCAGCCACTGCCGGTCATTTCTGCCCGCCGCGCAGCGCCTCGACCCGCCGCTGGGGTGGGGTTCCGAGCCCGACTCCAGCCGCGACAGCCTGCGGTCGCATGATGCCATTCAGATTGGCGTCGAACAGGTCACTGACACTCACTTGGTTTCGCCCCCGGTGCCGCTTGCTCGTACCCCTGGATCAGTCGTGGCACTGGCACGGATAGGGTCCGATTCCGTTCCGACGTCGAAGAGCCGTTTCGAACAGGTCTAAAGGCGCGGACAACGACTGCTCGGGACACAAATTGCGGTCTGCGATGGACTTCGAATTCGAAACCGGCGACACGAGGTCTTGTCGGGATGCCTCATCCGGTACGGAAGAAGTATCCACCTATTCCTCTCTACCTATGTTCCATAGAGATTGCGCAAATCGGTGACCGGCCCGGGGGGGCCGGCCCCCGATTGCTCACTCGCTTCGCTTACAGAATAATAGCCGCCCGTCACCCGTCACCGCTCCTTCGACGTCACGTCCGCCGAGAACACCAGACTCCTGATCTGGGACGTATCAACACTGTCATTTACGAGGGCTGCTGCCTTCGACGCCTCCGTCAGCACACCGCCGGTCGTTCGACGCCAACGCGCGGGGCCGTTGGCACGATCCTGTGTGAAAAGTCATCGCCAACGCTCGATGACCGTCAGGGGCCGACCCCGGCGACGGCGGCTGGTAGCCGGGTGACCTCTTCGGGGTCGCCCGGCAACCCCGCCCGGGACCGCCGCCGTGGCGGGCGAGGCGCACCGGGCAGCGGTCGTATCCGCTGTCACGAACGCGCGCATCGACGGGTGCCGTGGTCGGCTTGGCGTCGGTCGAACAACGGCCCACAGCCCGGGGAACGCGCGGGACATCCGCCGGGCGAGGTTCCGGACCGGAACCATGGTGTGGGCGGTCAACTCGTCGCGGGCGTCGGCCCGACCGCCCCGAAGTTGATCGGGCAGGAACTGGGTGCAGGTGGCGTTGGCGAAGTCCAACGGGTGGCGGATATGGCCGGGCCGGGTTCGGGCACGGTGTGAAGTTTCCGTTTCTTGGCCCGCACCGAAGAGAAGAAGCATTCCTGTCGAACGGGGCTGAGCGCCATCGACATCGGCGCGGCGACGGGGAACTACTGACAGAGGCCGGCGGACCGCAGGAAGGCGATCAGCTCGACACCGTACACCCGGCAGATCAGGGCCAACTCGACGACATCGACCCGCCGCTCGCCGCTCTCGACCTTCGACACGAACGAGGCGTACACGGCGAGCTTCTCGGCGACCTCGGCTTGGGTCAGCCCCGCGGCCTCGCGGGCCTCCCGCAGGGCCTTCGTCACCTTCTGGTACTGCCGGGTGTGCTGGCTCTTTTCCATCCGCCACCGGGACACGATGGCGGCAACCTAAATTGGGAAGTACGATTTCCCAAAATGGGAAATCGTGACCCCCTCAAACCGGAGGACAGCTGATGCCGGAATCGCTGTGGTATTGCGCGCGGGACGGCCAGCGGCTTGGGCCGTTCGGCTTCGCCCAACTCCAGCAGATGACATCGGACGGGGCGGTCCGGCCGCACGACCTCGTGCTGAAGGAAGGCGACCAGGGCTGGAGGGCGGCGTCCGATGTCCCCGGCCTGATGCCGGCCGGGCCGGGCCCCACCCCCTCCGCGCCGACCCCGGGGACGTCCACCCCCGCCCCGGGAAGCCCGCCGTCGAAGTGGGTCGTTCGCGGGCTCGGCGGCGTCGTCGCCCTCGTGCTGGTCGGGCTCGTGGTCCGGAATGCCTGGAACTACGCCGGGGCAATTGCCGCGAAGCGGGAAGTAACCCACCAGCTCGAAGAGGAGGTTCGTCGGATCGAGGAGGAGAAGAAGCGCCAGGTTCCGCCGGAGGCCATCCAGGTGCGGAAGGACCAGGGGGCGTTCTCGCACGACCTGCGGCTGAAGAACGCCTCGACCGTGTCGTTCGGCAGGTGCGACGTCAAGCTCGTGGTCTTCTACGAGAACGGCAAGCGGTCCGAGTTCGCCCGTTATTGGACCGACTGGGCCCCGCAGGTGGAGAAGGTGGTCAACGTCCCGGCCGAGGGCAACGTCGAGCGCGTGGACCTGACCGGCACCGTCACGGACCCGGCCACGGGGCAGCCGAGGACGCTGGCAAGCGTCCACGAGTGGAAGCCGGGGAAGTCAGCACCTGCCGCGGGACAGTAGCCGCCCGCCACAGCTACGCCTGTGGCAATTCGACCTCGGTTCGGGCAGCGCCCAGCCTCCCTCTTCGGGTGCCAGCTGCTCGTTCATTGCCCTGTACCACGCCGGCCGGCGGAACGGTGCGCGTGTGGGACCAGATACCCCCTATTTCGTGTTACCTGCCCACGAGTACCCCGGTAGCGGCCCAGATCCGGCGGAAACGGGCCCCGGGCCGCTACCGACGTTTGAGGGAAGAAATCATGACGATGACGAAAGCCGGGTCCTTGATCTGCGCCCGGGTGTTCCCGGTGCTCACGCTCGTCCTGCTCGTCTTCGGCTGCGGGAACTCGGCCCGGCCGGAGGGCGGCCCGCCTGGCGCGGTCGCCGGGCAGCCGGGTGGACTGCCGCAGCCCGACACCGCTGCTCCGACCGGGGGCGGCCCCGACTCGACGCAGCCGGTCGGGGTGGTGGCCGACCGCCCCTCTCAAGAAGCCGGACCGCCTCCGACGAACCCGGTGAAGGCGGGCGGGGGCGACGGGCGGGCGGACGCACCGCGCGAACTGGAATTGCCCGGCGGGCCGGTCCACGCCGTCGCGGTCTCGCGGGACGGGAAGTGGGTGATGACCGGCGACGACAAGGCCGCCCGGCTGTGGGACGCCGGGACCGGGAAGGAGGTCCGGCGGTTCGAGGGGCACGACGGGGAGGTCGCCGGGGTCGCCTTCTCCCCGGACGGCTGGCGGGCGGCGACCGCCGGCGCGGACCGCACGGTCCGGGTGTGGGACATGGCGTCGGGCAAGGAGCTGTACTGCTTCCGGGGGCACCGGGGGCGGGTCCGGGCCGTGGCGTTCTCGCCCGACGGCCGGCGGGTGGCGTCCGGCGGGCAGGACCGGCGGGCCGTGCTGTGGGAGGCCGACGGGGGGAAGGTGGTGCTGGGGGTCGATGCCCACGGGGACCTCGGCGCGCTGACGGTGGACGTGTCGCCCGACGGGCGGCAGCTGGCCGTCGGGTCCTCCGACGGCGCCGTCCGCCTGTGGGACGTGGAGACCGGGAAGGAGGTCCGCCGCCTGGCCGGGCTCCGCGCCTGCTTCGCCGGGAACGGGCGGGTGGTGTACGCCTCGCGGCTCAAGACCGGCACGCGAAACGTCAACTGGGTGAAGGTCTGGGACGCACGCACGGACGACGAGCGGGAGCTCG
This sequence comes from uncultured Alcaligenaceae bacterium, assembly GCA_964444365.1. Classification (GTDB taxonomy): domain Bacteria; phylum Planctomycetota; class Planctomycetia; order Gemmatales; family Gemmataceae; genus CAYUHJ01. The sequence goes on from CAYUHJ010000127.1 coordinate 13,206, forward strand.
GCCGGACCGAGGGAGTCTCGGGGCTGGTCTGGTCGCTGGCGGTGTCGCCGGACGGGCGGTACGTGGCCGCCGGCGGCGGGGACGGGGTGGTCCGGGTCTGGGAGGTCCAGGCGCCCGGCCGGGAGCCCGAGACCGCCGGGCGGCATACCGGGCGGGTGTCGGGGCTGGCCTTCTTCCCCGACGGCCGCCGGCTGGCCTCGGGCGGCGAGCGCGACAAGGGCGTGCGGGTGTGGGCGCTGGCGAAGTGATCCCGCCGCCGACCAGCCCGGAAGAGCTTACTTTCGGCCGGAAACCTGGCACTTTCCAGTGAACCCACCCGCTAGCCATCGGGGCTCGCGGGTTCCGCCGTCCCGCGCCCACGGCGGCGGCGTTTAGCCGTCCGCCGCCTCGTCCCGACGCCCCGGCCAACGGACGGCCGTTCCCTGACCCGTAACCGGAGGTAAGGTGCATGAAGCTGGTCCGCCCCCCGTCCCGCTCGGCCGTCCAGGACAAGTTCCTGGCCGCCCGCGCGGAGCTCGCCGCCGCGCTCGTCGAGCGGGACGACGAGATCGACCTGGTGCTGACGGCGCTCGTCGCCGGCGAGCACGTGCTGCTCGTCGGCCCGCCCGGGACCGCCAAGAGCCTACTCCTCGACAGCGTCGCGCGGTGGATGGCCGGCCGCCGGTTCACCGCCCTCTTGACCAAGTTCACCCAGCCGGACGAGCTGTTCGGCCCGGTGTCGCTCGCCGGGCTCAAGGAGGACCGCTTCGTCCGGGTCACCGCCGGCCGGCTGCCCGAGGCCGACGTCTGCTTCCTGGACGAGATCTTCAAGGCGTCGAGCGCGATCCTGAACACCCTCCTCCGCATCCTCAACGAGCGGACGTTCGATGACGGGAGCGGGGTCGCCCGCCCGGTCCCCCTGCGGCTGTGTGTCGCGGCGTCGAACGAGTGGCCGAGCGCGTTCGAGGGCGGCAAGGAGCTCGGGGCGGTGTTCGACCGCTTCCTGTTCCGGAAGGCCGTGCGGCCCGTCCTGTCCGGGGACGGCCGCCGGCGACTCTTGTGGGCCGACGACCTCACCCCGGCGCTGTCCACCACGCTCACCCCGGCCGAAGTGGACCGGGCGCAGCGGGACGCCGCCGCACTCCCGTGGGCGGACGGGGCGCGGGAGGCGCTGGAGGAGGTCCTGCGGGAGCTCGCCCGGGAGGGGGTGCGGCCGGGCGACCGGCGGCAGCGGAAGGCGGTCGGGGCGGCCCGGGCGTTCGCCTGGCTCGCCGGGGCCGACCGGGTCGAGCTGGAGCACCTGGAGGTCCTCCAGCACGTCCTGTGGGACGACCCCGAGGAGCAGCCGGCCGCCTGCGCCCGGGTGATCGGGAAGGTGGCCAACCCGACCGGGATGCGGGTGACCGGACTGCTGGTCGAGGTCGAGCAGGTGCTGGCCGGGACCGACGTCCGCAACCTGTCGAGCGCCGCCACCGCCGCCGCCAAGCTGGCCGAGGTCGAGCGGCAGCTCGCCGGGCTGACGGGGAACGGCCGGGTCGAGAAGGCCCGCGCGTACGTGAAGGACCAGCTCCGGAAGCTCAAGCTCGCCTCCATTGAAGCCGTCTGACCCGCCCCGGCCTCACCCCGGTTCCGTCCCACACCCTCACCCCGGAGGTCACCATGACCAACCGTGAGCTGCTGCGCGCCCCGCCGCACACGCTGTCCCCGTTGGACCGGCAGCAGCGGCACGTCCTGGCGGTCGAGTCCTCGCCCGCCCCGTGCCCGGCCTGCCGGGCCCCGGTCGATGCGGTCACCGCCGCCGGGCTGGACCTCGACCAGTACACGTTCGGCCCGGCCACGCCCGCCTACCACTGCCCGCACTGCGGGGCGGTCCTCGACCGGGTTACCCCGCTGGTCGCGTTCGGGCCCGGGTGGCACTGGGTACTGAACCACGACTGGCTGGCAGGGCGGCTGCACAGGGCGCGGCTGTACGACGCCGGCCACCCCGGCGCGTGACCCGACGGCGCGGTCCGTACCCCCGCGACCCCGGCCGCCGTTCGGACGGCGCCCCTGGTCACTTCGTCCGTTCCCACCGAGGAGGAGGCATGAGCACCGACAGGCCCCGCCCGGACTGGCCGCTGGTCGTGGCCTACGGGCTGGGGGTGAACAGCACCGCCATGCTCGTCGAGTTCGCCCGGCGGGGGATCACCCCCGACCTGATCCTGTTCGCCGACACCGGCGGCGAGAAGCCGGAGACGTACGCCTACCTGCCCGTCATCCAGTCCTACCTGAAGGAGGTCGGGTTCCCGCCTGTCGTCACCGTCCGGTACGAGCCGAAGACCGCCCCGTACCGGACGCTCGAAGGCCAGTGCCTGCACACCGGCACCCTGCCCAGCCTGGCCTACGGCGGGAAGAGCTGCTCGGTCAAGTGGAAGCGGCAGCCGCAAGACGCCTACATCCTGCGGCAGTTTCCCTGCGCGGCATTGGCCGGCCGGCGGGTGGTCCGCGCGATCGGGTTCGACGCCGGGGAGGGCCGGCGGACGTACGCCGGGGTGGTCAAGGCGGTCGGCCTCGACGCCGGCGAGCACCACCGCCTCACCTGGGCCCGGCCGGCGGCCGGCGGGGACCCGAAGCCGCGCCGCCCGTCGCGGGAGGCGTGGCTGGACGCCAACGTGTTCGCGTACTTCTACCCGCTCATGGAGTGGGGGATGGACCGGGCGGCGTGCGAGCGGGCGATCCGGGACGCCGGGCTGCCGGTCCCGCCGAAGAGCAGCTGCTTCTTCTGCCCCGCCTCGAAGCGGGCCGAGATCCTGTGGCTCCGGGAGCACCACCCGCGGCTGCTGGCCCGGGCGCTCGCCGTCGAGGCGAACGCGAGGCCGAACCTGACCAGCGTGAAGGGCCTCGGCCGGTCGTTCGCGTGGGCCGACTGGCTCGACGGGCTCGACCGCCCGCCGCTCTTCCCCGACTGCCCCTGACCCCCGTTTCCCCGACCCGAGGAGGACATGGACCCGAAGGACCTGTTGAAGCTGCTGGACCTGGACGGCAAGTCGCCCGACCCGGCCGCCGGCCCGCCGGTGGTCACCGCGGCCGGGCCGACCGCGCCCGCGGCCGATGCCAGCCCGACCGCCCTGGCGGTGGACGCCTGGGGGCTGCGGCGGGGGCGGGAGCTGCTCGCCGAGAGCGACCGGCTGCGGACGGCCGATACCGACGAGTTCGCCGCCGCCGACTTCTTCGCCGCGGGCTTCGACCCGGACCCGCGGCTGGTCGGGTCGTGCGCCGACCCCCGGCGGCACCAGTTCCTCGCCCAACTGCTCGACACCCCCGAGTACCGTTCGCTGCACGCCGCCACCCGGCTCGACGACACCGCCGCCGGGATCGCCGCCACCCACTTCGCCGAGCAGTTCGCCACACTCAGGAACGAGGAGGAGAGAGAACGGGCGTCCGGGGCGGGTGGTGCGGCCGACCCCACCGGCGCGGAGATGGCGACCCTCCGGGCGGTCGGGCGGGCGGTGGCCGGGGCCGGCAAGGAGGTCGGCGAACTGCGGGAGGCGGCGGCCGCCCTCGGGCTCGGGCCGGGGGCACCGGGGGCGAACGACCCGCGGACAGTCGCCGCGCTGTTCCGGCGGGTGCGGTCCGACCCGGGGCTGCGGCGGGTGTGCGACCTGGCCGGGCGGTTCCGGCGGGTCGCGCAGAGCAAGCAGCGGATGAAGGCCGCCCACGGCTACGACGACGTGGTCGGGGTGACCACCGGCGGCGACGTCGGGCGGCTCCTGCCGACCGAGCTGGCCCGGCTCACGGTCCCCGAGCTGGAACTCGAAGCGCTGCGGCGGGTGGCCGAACGGACCGCCCTGTGCCGGGACCACCACGCCGTCGAGCCGGTCGGGAGGGGCCCGGTCATCGCGGTCGTCGATGAGTCCGGGTCGATGCACGGGGCGAAGGCGGAAACGGCGAAGGCGCTCGCCCTCGCGCTGGCCTGGGTGGCCCGGCGGCAGCGGCGGTGGGTCGGCCTGTGCGCCTACTCCGGGGACTCCGGGGAGCGGCTCCTGGCCCTGCCGCCCGGCCGGTGGGACGAGCACCGGCTGGCCGACTGGCTGGTCGCCTTCATCGGCCGCGGGTCGTCCCTCGACCTGCCGATCCGCGAGCTGCCCGACTACTACCGCCGGCTCGGGGCCCCGGCCGGGGTCACCGACGTCGTGTTCGTGACCGACGCGCTCTGCCGAATCCCGCCCGACCTCGCGGCCCGGTTCACCGCCTGGAAGCGGTCGGTCGGTGCCCGGGTCATCTCCCTGGTGATCGGGAACGACCCGGGCGACCTCGCCCACGTCAGCGACGAGTGCCACCGGGTGGCCGCCCTGTCCCCCGACGACCCGGCCGTCGGCCGGGCCCTGTCTCTCTGACCCGCCGCTTGACTCGCCGCCCGCGACGACGCACCCGCCACGGTTGGCGTGCGCGCGGGCGTGTTCGTCCCGTTTCCCCACGCATCGAAAGGAGGCCGTCGTGATTGCTTCCCGCACCGCCCCGCCCGTGGTGCCCGCCGGCACCCGGCTATTGGGCGAGGTCATCAGCTGGTCCTGCTCCGGCGCCGCCGTCCGCCACGCCGACGTGGTCGCCGCCCTGACCGAGGCCGGGCTCGACCCGGCCGTCGCCCGCGAGCTCGCCCCCCGGCACGCCTTCACCC
>CAYUHJ010000128.1:0-17820 GCA_964444365.1 uncultured Alcaligenaceae bacterium
CGGCCACCCTCTCCCCCACGGGGAGAGGGGAGGGAAACGCTTTGGTGAATTCCGATGCTGACTGGCAAACTCGTCCGCGTGAAGTTCGCCCGGAACCGGCTGATCCCGGCGTACGTCAACCCGCGCTCGGAGGAGTTGCTCGGGCTCGCCGAGCAGCTGCTGTTCGCCTTCCGCGAGGCGGCCGGGCGGACGCGGGGGGACCTCGAAGCGGAGGTCGCCGAACTCGTCGGGGACGGGCCGACCACCTTGATCCCGCAGGGGTTCGCCAAACTGCTCGACGACCGGTGCGAGTACGAAGTCGGGTCCGACCTGCCGCCGGACCGGGTGCGGGAGTCCGCGTTCCGGCTGTCCACGCTGCACCACGCCGCGGCCGCCAAGTCCGGCACGCCGTTCGACCGGACCGCGGTGCTGGCCGCCGTCGGCACCGAACTCGGCGTCGCGCCCGACGCCGTCGACCGCGCCCTGTTCGCGGACCTGAAGGACGAGCAGCGGATCCTCAAGTTCGACGACTGCACCCCGGACCAGCTGCTGCACCGGTACAACGTCGCGCTGGCGCAGGCGGTCCTGCTCCGCTGCACCGGGATGGAGGTCCGCGTCTGGGGCGAGTCGCCGGCCCGGTTCCGGCAACTGTTCCGGGCGGTCAAGTTCCACCGGCTGATCTGCACCATCCGCCCGGCCGACGGCGGCAGCTACACCCTTCACCTCGACGGCCCGCTGAGCCTGTTCGCCGCGACGCAAAAGTACGGGCTCCAGCTCGCGCTGTTCCTGCCGGCCCTGCTCCACTGCAAGGCGTTCGACCTGAAGGCCGAGGTCCGGTGGGGGGCGGACCGGAAGGAAAAGACGTTCGCCCTCGCCGGCACGGACGGGCTGCGGTCGCACACGCCGGACTTCGGGGTGTACACGCCGCGGGAGCTCGACGTGTTCGCGGAGAACTTCCGGAACACCGTCCCCGGCTGGGTGCTGAGCGCCGACCCGAACCCGGTCCAGGCGGACGGCGTGACGTGGGTGCCGGACTTCACCCTGACGCACGCGAAGACCGGCAAGGAGGTCTATGTCGAGATCCTCGGGTTCTGGCGGAAGCTCGACCTGGAGGCGCACCTGAGGCGGCTGCGGAAGGCGGTGCCGGGGCAGTTCGTGCTGGTCGTGTCCGAGCAGTACCGCGCGGACGAGGCGGGGGAACTGGCCCCGGGCGACGGCGTCTACCGGTTCAAGCGGACCCCGGTCGCGGCGGAGGTGGCGAAGGTGGCGGCGCACGTGGCGGGTGTGAAGGTGTGACGGGAGCTGACAAGTTTCGACTGTCTCAGCTCGCACGGCCGGCAGATTTCCCACATCCCAGCTCGCGAATTGACGGTTTTTCCCCCGGTACGGCTTCCGCTCGGCGGCCGAATCCGGGAAATATAGGGATCGGTTGAAGACCGCGTTCCGGACGACCACCCGCCCCCGCTGCTTCCGCGGGGTGCCACACCATGTACGACTCGCGGCCGCGCTAGGATTCGGTGACGCCGGCGGGGCTAAGGGCCTGCCACAATGATTCTTGCTGAACAGAAGTTGACTGCCGCTCAGATCATCCTGCTCGCCGCGGACGACCTCACGTCCGCCGGCCGGACCGAGTTCTCCGAGTGGGACCTGACCGTCGCCACGTGGTCCCGCGACCGGTTCCGGTTCGGGCTCCGCGGGTACGCCCAGACCTACCCGGACCACAAGCGGGTGATGTCCGAGATCATGGGCCAGAAGTCGAGCAGCCCGGTGCAGCTCAAGTTCCTGGAAAAAGTCCGCCCGAACTTCTACAAGATGACCCCGCTCGGCCGCAGCGCCGCGACCCGGCTCAAGACCGGGGCCCCGAAGCCGAGCAAGAAGCCGGTCACGGTGCGGGAGCTGTACGAGGCCGCCACCAATTACATCAACCGCCCCGAGTTCCGCCGGTGGCAGGACAACCCCGAAGAGCCGCGCGACTGGCTCGGGGCCGCCGCGTTCCTGGGGCTCATGGGCAAGGGCGGCGGGGCGGACCCGGTCGAGCGGCTGGAAGAGATTCACAGCGCCGTTCGCGCCGCGATCGACTGGTGTAGCGTGCAGGAGGTCGCGTACCTGACGCAAGGGGCCGGCCAGGGCGGCACGCCGATCCACGTCCGCGACCTCGCGGACATGATCGACTTCCTGCAGGCGCTCAAGTACCGGTTCCCGGACCACCTCGACGGCGCGACGGAAAAGCCCAAGAAGCGGATTGCGGACTGACATCCCTTACTCGGTAAGCCCGCCTGCGAGGGGCGGGGCGGCAGCCCGCCGTGTTTTGTGGCCCGGCCACGGCGGGCTGACGCCCCGCCGCTCGCCTTCGGCCCCGCCACTTCGTGCGGCGGGTCGAACCGCACCCGGGACGTGTCCGCGTAGCCCGCGTCCGCTTCGATCCCGACCCACTTCCGCCCGAGCCGTTCCGCCACCGACCCCGTCGTGTTGCTCCCCGCGAACGGGTCGAGGACCGTGTCTCCCTCGTCCGTCAGAAACTTCACGAAGAACTCGACGAGGGCCTCCGGCATGACGGCCGGGTGCCGGGGGATGCCTTCCGCGCGGCAGGTCCGGTGGTAGCGGTCGGAACTCACCGTGTTCGCGATCGGCAGCACCGAGTTGAGGCAGTCGCTGTCCGGCGGGGCGAGGACGTTCGGGGGAATCGCGCCGCCGTTGTCCGTCAGGAACGAGGTGGTGCCGACGTGGTGTTCGGACGGCCGCTTGCCGCCGGTGTACGTGCCCTTCTTGAGCAACTTCTTCATGCTGTCGCTGTATTCCGTCAGCACCTTGCGGTTGTCCGCCTTCGGGTGCGGCGTCGGGGACATCCACCAGACGCGGGTGAAGGCGTCCTTCACGCGGGTCCGTCGGACCGTCACCCACTCGGCCGGCGACGGCAGCCGGGCGGGGTTGAAGCAGACGAACTCCTGGCACAGGTGCAGCCCGGCCGCCTCCTGGAACGCGAGCAACGCCTTGATCGCGGCGGTGGACACCGTCGGCGTGCCCGGCACCCAGCCGTTCCCGAGTTCGAGCACGATCGACCCGTCCGGCGCGAGCATGTCCGCCAGCGGCTTCGCGAACCCGGCGAGCCAGCCGGGGAAGGCGTCCGCGACTTCGTTGCCGTACTTCTTCTTCCGGGCCAGCGGGAAGGGCGGCGACGTGAAGACGAGCTGGACGTGACCGCGCCAGGGGGCGAGGGCGTCGGACGCCAGCGCGTCCTCGGCCTTGCCGAGGAACAGGTGCCCGTGCGGGGTCTGGTATGCGAGGCCGACCGGTGGTGCCACGTCCGACTCACCTCCCTGTGAGGCGAGCAGTATGGGACCGCCGGTCGGAAGTTGTCAAGCCGGGGTGAAACGAGGGGAGAATCGGAGGGTGGGTCGAGCCGGCTTTGCGGCGAAGACCCACCGGAGTGGCCATCACTTGTTGCCCGGACCGGTGGGTCTTCGCCGAAGCGGCTCGACCCACCCTACGGTCGGACTTACTTCACCTCGTACTCGGCGTCGATCACGTCGTCGCCGCCCTTCTTCGGGGCACTCGGGGCGGCCTCCGGGCCCGGGCCGGCCCCCTGGCTTTGCATCGCCCGGGCCATCGCCTGGGCCGCGGTGTCGAGTTCTTCCGTCGCCCGCTTCACCGCCGACAGGTCGGACCCCTTCGACGCCTCGCGGGCCTTCTCGATCGCACGGTTCACGGCCGCCTTGTCCGCCTCGGACACCTTGTCGCCGTGCTCCTTCAGCAGCTTCTCGAACTGGAACGCCTTGTTCTCGGCCTCGTTCTTCGCGTCCGCGAACTCGCGCTTCCGCTTGTCCTCGTCCGCGTGGAGCTCGGCGTCCCGCTTCATCTTGTCGATCTCGGCCTGGTCCAGGCCGCTCGACTGCTTGATCTCGACGCTGTTCTCCTTGCCGGTGCCCAGGTCCTTTGCGGACACCTTGAGGATGCCGTTCGCGTCCAGGTCGAACGTCACCTCGATCTTCGGCTCGCCGCGCATCTGCGGCAGAATCCCGGTGAGGGAGAACTGCCCGATCCGGCGGTTGTCCGCGGCCATCGGCCGTTCGCCCTGGAACACTTCCACCTCGACGGACGGCTGGTTGTCAGCGGCCGTCGTGAACACGTTGCTCTTCTTCGTCGGGATCGTCGTGTTCTTCGGGATCAGCGGGGTCAGCACGCCGCCGAGGGTCTCGATCCCGAGCGTCAGCGGGGTGACGTCGAGCAGCAACAGGTCGGACTTCGACCCGAGCAGCAGTTGCGCCCCCTGGATGGCCGCGCCGACGGCGACGACCTCGTCCGGGTTGACGCCCTTGTGCCCTTCCTTGCCGAAGATGTCCTTCACCAGCTGTTGCACGGCCGGCATCCGGGTCATCCCGCCGACGAGGACCACCTCGTCGACCTGGTTCGCCTTCAGGCCCGCGTCTTGCAGCGCCGTCAGCACCGGCTTCTTGCACCGCTGCAGCAGGTGGTCGACCATCCGCTCCAGCTGCGCCCGCGTGATGCTCAGGTCCAGGTGCTTGGGCACCCCGTCGATCGCCGTGATGAACGGCAGGTTGACGTTCGTGCTCGTCTGCTGGGACAGGTCCTTCTTCGCCCGTTCCGCGGCTTCCTTCAGGCGCTGCATCGCCATCGGGTCTTTCCGCAGGTCGACGCCGTTTTCCTTCTTGAAGACCTCGGCGATGTGGTCGATGACGACCTGGTCGAAGTCGTCGCCCCCGAGGTGGGTGTCGCCGTTGGTGGACTTCACCTGGAAGACGCCGTCCTCGCCGACTTCCAGCACGGACACGTCGAACGTGCCGCCGCCGAGGTCGAACACGACGATCTTCTGGTCCTTCTTCTTGTCCATCGCGTAGGCGAGGGCGGCGGCCGTCGGCTCGTTGATGATCCGCATCCGCTGCTTGGTCTTCTTGCCGGTCTTGGGGTCTTCGATCTCCCAGTCCGTGTCGAACCCGGCGATGCTGGCCGCGTCGATGGTCGCCTGCCGCTGGGCGTCGTTGAAGTACGCCGGCACCGTGATGACCGCCTTGCGGACGGTCTGGCCGAGGTACGATTCGGCGGCCTCCTTCAGCTTGCGGAGCACCATCGCCGAGATTTCCGGCGGCGTGAACTGCTTGCCGTCGATGTCGACCTTCACGAGGTCGTTCGCGCCGCCGGTGATCTTGTACGGGACGAGCTTTTCTTCGGACTCGACCTCGTTGTGCCGGCGGCCCATGAACCGCTTGATGGAGTAGATCGTCTTCGTCGGGTTCGTGACCGCTTGCCGCTTGGCCGGGTCGCCGACGAGCCGGTTGCCGTCCTTCGCGAAGGCGACCACGGACGGGGTGATCGCGTTGCCTTCCTGGTTCGTGATGACCTTGGCGGTGCTGCCTTCCATCACGGCCACGACGGAGTTCGTCGTGCCCAGGTCGATGCCGATGATCTTTTCTTCAGCCATGTGTCAGTCTCCGGGATGGTTCGGGTTTCAGGTGTTCGGTTCGGATCAGGGTAGCGGGTTAGGCCGCGCCGGTGCGATTCCATGAGTGGTGGTTCGCTGCGTTGAGCAAATCACGCGCCGCGAACGTCGGCCGAAATCTGTCGTCGCAAGTCGCTTCCGGATCGAGACTTGCGAATCGAGTTCGACAGGGTGCGAGTCCGTCGTTCCGCCGTTTTGGCAGCCAATCCTGCTTCCCCCAATCTGAGGGGTCCAGTGGCGGAGCCGATTCGAGAATCTGGACTCGGCTATCACCTTTTCCAGGCAATCCGAACTGGACTCGCCGCCCCACGCTTCTCGCCTTGCAGCCCGGCTTGACGCCGCGGGCGCATCTCTTCTACGATCCGCCGCCGGTTCGCTCCGCGTTCGACACTGCGAGGCCACGCATGGAAGCTCTTGTTGGCGGACGACTCGAAACCGTCGCCCCGCGCCGCGTGACCGACACGACCGACCGCAAGATCCTGGCCGGGCTCGTCGTCGTCGCGGTCGCCGTTCACGGGTGGCTGGTGGCGCACACGGGGGTCACGGCCCGCGACAGCGTCGGGTTCGCCCGGCAGGCGCTGAACTTCGAGAACCCCGCCGTCGGCGCGGCCGCCGGGGCGACCCGAACGGTCGTGGACGTCTTGCGCGAGAGCCAGCACCCGCCCGGCTACCCCGTCGCGGTGTGGCTCGCGTCCGCCGGGGTGCGGGCGGTGTCGTCAGCCCCGCTGCCGGACCAGATGCTCCTCAGCACCCAGATCGCCAGCCTCGTCGCCGCCGTGCTGCTCGTGTTCCCGACGTACTGGCTCGGGCGGACGATGTTCGGCAAGTTCGCCGGGTTCGCGGCCGCTGTGCTGTTCCAGGTGCTACCGGTGCCTGCCCACCTGCTCTCGGACGGGCTGACCGAAGCTCTCTACACGCTGTCGATCGGTTGTGCGCTGTTGCTCGGAACCCGCGCCGTGAAGTCCCCCGGCGTCGGGGCGTTCCTGCTGACCGGCATGGCGAGCGGGGCCGCGTACCTCGTCCGCCCGGAGGGGGCCGTCGCCGGGCTCGCCACCGCGTGCGTCGCCGCCGCCCTGGGGTTCCGCCGGTGGCCGCGGTCGCTCACCGCCGGCCGGCTCACCGCGCTGGCCGTCGGGTTCTGCGTCCTGGCGCTGCCGTACATGCTGGTCATCGGCCGGGTGACGAACAAGCCGGCGGGCATGAACATCCTGGAGAAGTTCAACATCCGCGAAAAGGTCGTCTCGGAGGGGGCCGAAGCCCCGCGTACGGCCGACTCCCCGGTCCTGTTCGCCGCGTGGTACGAGCCCGAGGCCGACGCTTCCAAGCCGGCGTGGGTCGCGAAAACGCTCGTGAAGGAGACGATGAAGGCGGGGTTCTACGTCCCGGCGGCGCTGGCCGTGTTCGGGCTGCTGCTCGTGCGGAGGCGGTTCGGCCCGGAGCCGTGGCTGGCGGTGCCGCTCGTGTTCGCGGTGCTGACCGGCGGCGTTCTCGTCGTCCTCGGCTTGAAGAGCAACTACCTGTCGGAACGCCACACCCTCTCGATCGTGTACGTCGGCTGCTTTTTCGCGGCCGTCGGCATCGCCGAGGTCGGCACCCTCGTCAAGCGGCTCCCCGTGCTCGGGGACGTCGTCGGCGAGCGGGCGGCGGCCGGGTTCGTGCTCGCGATCCTGGTGGCGGCGTGCGTCCCGGCGACGCTGAAGCCGCTGCACGAGAACCGCGTCGGGCACGTTCACATCGGCCGGTATCTGGCCCAGGAAGGGGTGCTGCACGACTCGGACGCGCTGATCGACCCCTTCGACTGGGCCGCGTTCTATTCCGGCCGGACGCTGCAAGCGATCCCCCCCGACCCCGGCGAGCCGCGCGTCCGGTGGGCGGTGCTGGAACTGGACAGGGCCGGCAAGCCCGAGGTCCCGCACTCGGCCACGCCCCGGCACTCCGCCGCGATGGACGTGTTCCACGACCGCGACAACCCCGCCGAGGTTGCCTTCCGCTGGCCCGAGACCGGCCCGACGCGGATCGTCCTGCTGAAGCAGACGGTCAAGAAGTGACGCCGAGTACCCGCTGCAGGGCGGTGCGGCCGAGTTCGGCGACCTGGCTCGGCTTCGCCTTCCAGAGCATCGGGTTGAACAGTTCCAGGGACACCCACCCGGCGTACCGGATGGCGCGGAGGCGGTCGACGATCGGGCCGAGGCGGAAGTCCCCCTCGCCGGGGAAGACGCGGTCGGCGTCGGACATGAGTTCGCGCGGCACGCCCGCCACGTCGCAGAACTGGACGTGGGCGAGGTTCGTCGCGGTGAGGCGGTCCAGGTCGTCCGGCTTGCTCGGGCCGGCGGTGTAGTGGAACACGTCCAGGCAGACGCCGACGTTCGGCTCGCCGCACTCGACGAGGCTGATGGCGGTGTCGAGGTTGTTGCAGAACCGGTCGGTGCCGCGGAACTCCAGGGCGAGCGTCACGCCGAACCCGGCGGCCCAGCGGGCGGCTTCGATCAGCGACACCGCGGCCCGCTGGACGTCCGTCGGGGTCGGAGGGCGGGCGAAGTCCCCGGCGACGATCAGCGTCGGGATGGCGAGCTGCTGGCAGAGGTCGAGCCGGCGCTTGAAGTGGTCGAAGTGGGACTTCCGGGCGTCCCCCTGGGAGTGCAGCAAGCCGCCTTGAAAGGCGGCGGCCGCGAGGGTGACGCCGGCGTCCGTGAGGAGTTTTCGGGTGTCGGCGACGGACGCGGTTTCGAGGTGCTGTTCGAGCTTCGTCAGCCAGACTTCCATCGCCGGGCACCCGCCGGCGGCAAACCCGGCCACGTCGTCGGCGAAGGAGGTCGGCAGGGTGCAGGCCTCGCTGACGCAGAGGTTCACTTGTCCTTGGCCTTCTGTTGCGGGCGGGGTTTCTTCGGTTGCGGGGAGTCGTCGGAGCCGCCGCCCGAGAAGAACAGCAGGTAGATGATGCCGGCGGTGGCGAGCAGGTGACAGGTGCCGCCGAGGATCAGCCACAGGGTGAGGTTGCCCTTCTTTTCCGGCTCCTTGGGTGCCCGCGGGGTGGACGGTTCCGAGATCGCGCTCGGGGAGCCGCCGTAGGACGGGGCGTCGGTGCTGCCCCAGCCGTAGTTCGTGTCCGGGGCGGCGTACCCGTTCGGGTCCTGGGCGGGCCAGGCGGCGTAGGCCTGCGGGGTGTACTCGGGGTACGGCTGCTGGAAGTGCTGCGGCGTCAGCCCTTCGCCGGGCGCGGGGGCGTCCGGGGTGTTGACCGTCCGCACTTCGGAGCCTTCCCCGGACGGCAGCAGGGACACGACCGACCCGCCCGCGGGGGCCGGGGCGAGGTCGACCGGGCGTTCGCCGGGGACGACCGCGAGGTCGACGGGCTCGGCCGGGCTCGGGGCGGCCGCGGGCTTCGCCCCGCCGGGCGGGGTGGCGAGGGCCGAGAGCAGGTCCACGACGGCCGACACCGGCGGCCGGGCGGCCGGGTCCTTCGCCAGCATCCCGCGCACCAGGGCGGACAGGGCCGGCGGCGCGTCCGGCCGCAAGGCTTCGAGCTGCGACTTGACCTCGCCGCGGAGTTTCGTCAGGAGTTCGCCGTTCGTGGCGGCCTCGACGGGGGACTTCCCGGTGAGCAGGAAGTACAGGGTCGCCCCGAGGCCGTACACGTCGGACGCGGGCGTCGACGAGGTGAAACTGGGGGCCTCGACCCGTTCCGGGGCGGTGAACTCCAGGCCCGGTTCGAGCTTCGCCGCGGCGTCCGTCAGCCAGCCCGCGAGGGCGGGGCGGAGCGGGGTCAGGCCGAGTTCGCAGACCTTGACCTTCGCGGAGCTGGACGGCCGCATCCGGGGCGTGCCGTCCGGCCGGGTCTTGGACATCGGCGACAGCGGGCCGACGAACAGGCAGCCGGGGCGGACGTGCCCGTGCGACACGCCCTTGTCGTGGGCCGCCAGCAACCCCTGGGCGGCCTGCAACACGTAACTCGCCGCGAGCGGGGCCGGCATCGGGCCGATGTCGCGGACGAGGGTGTCGAGGTCGGCCCCTTCGACCGGGTCCAGGGCGACGTACAGCTCGTCCCCGTACGCCCCGGCGTCGAGCAGGTTCGCGAGGTACTTGTGCGTGACCGGGGCTGCCGCCTGCGCCCGGGTGATGTACGCCGCCGCGTTGTCCGCCGGGTTCAGCCAGTCCGTCCGGATGCGGCGGATGACGACCGGGGTCCGCAGGGACGGGTGCAGCGCCTTGAAAATCGTCCCGCCGACGAACGTGCCGCCTTCCCCGATGACCGGGTAGCCGGCGAAGTTCAACTCGTACCCGCGCCCGGACTTGATGAGGTTCGCCTGGTACGGCGTGATGACCCCGCGGTTCAGCAGAAAATCGCAGAGCGACGCGAGGTTCTGCTGGGGGACGTCCTGCTGCCGGAACAGGTCTTCGACCAGGTCCGGGAGCAGGACGCGGTTCGCCCGTGCCAGGTCGAGGAAACTGGAAACGGAGTCGGAAGTCATCGGGCGATCACTCGGACGGAGGAGCACGTCAACGATGAGGGAGAATCCACGAACGCGATTCTAGTTCATGCCCGGTCGGAATGCCAACAGGTGCGCGACCGTTTTGACCCGTTTCTTCGGACCCCCCCTGCCCCTCCTTCGCGCCCGCCTGAATTGTCGAGGCGGGCTGCGAAGCATCTGAGGTCGCAGTCCGTCGGAAGTCTTTCAGCTGCGAACGGGAGCCGAGAGACCGTCAGATGTGGGACAAACCGATTCGCAAGTAAAGCCTCGGCGGGCACCTCTCGACGAGAGGCTCCCGAGGTCTGTGCCGGGCGTCAGCAGGATGTGGCAGACGCATGAGAACAGGAATCATTCAGCCCAGAATCTCGCCGATCGGCGTGCCGGCGCTGCGGTTGACGGTGCGGCCGATGCCGGTCTTCAGCGTCTTTTCGGGGTCGATGCCGAGCGCCTTCAGCACGGTGGCGTGCAGGTCGGCGACCGGGACCGGACGCCGGGACTCCTTCCCGCCATTGGGGTCCGTCTCGCCGACGACGACGCCCCCCTTGATGCCGCCGCCGGCGAGGGCCGCGCTGAAGTTGTGCGGCCAGTGGTCGCGGCCGGCGGCGGGGTTCAGCTTCGGGGTGCGGCCGAACTCGCCGACGCACAGGATCACCGTGTCGTCGAACGTGCCGCGCTGCTTCAAGTCGCGGATCAGGGCGGCGAAGGCGGGGTCGAGTTCGCCGACGAGCCGCTTGCAGATCGCGTGATTGTTCGCGTGGCTGTCCCACCCGTCGAGCGTCACTTCGACGCACCGGACGCCGACCTCCAGCAACCGCCGGGCGGCGAGGCACCCGCGGCCGAACGCGGTGTCGCCGTACTCCTTCCGGACTTTCGCCGGTTCCAGGGACACGTCGAACGCCTTCAACTGGTCCGAACTCATGAGCTTCTTCGCGCGGTCGATGGTCTCGCGCTGGCCGCCGGGCTTCCGCACCCGGCCGCGGGCGAAGGCGTCCTCGACCACGTCGAGGTCCTTGAGCCGGTCGGCGAACCGGGCGGGGTCGACCATCGGGGAGACGTCCGGCACCTTTTCCGCCGGGTCGAACACCTTGAAGGCGTCGTACTCCGCGCCGAGGAACCCGCCGCGGGCGGGCCACTGGCCGGGCAGGATCGAGACGTGCCGGGGGATGTCGACGGTGGCGTCCGGCAGGGCGTGGCAGACGAGCGCCCCGAGGGACGGGTGGACGACGGTCGGGTCCGGCCGGTAGCCGGTCTTCAGGGTGTACGCCCCGCGCTCGTGGTCCCCTTCCTGACTGACGAGCGACCGCACCAGGGCGACGTGACTCATCTGGTCCGCGATCTGCTCGAACCCGGCGGCCAGTTGAACGCCCTTCGCGGCGGTGTCGCGGGCGGCGGTGCCGGCGGCGATGTCCGTGCCGGGCTTCGGGTCGAAGGTTTCGAGCTGGCTCGGCCCGCCGGCCATCCAGAGGACGATCACCGACTTGGCGGGCGAGTTCTTCCGTTCGGCGGCGCGGGCCAGGGTCCGGCCGAGCGGCGTGAGCCAGCCGAGGCCGGACAGCCCGGCGAGGCCGAGGAACCCGCGGCGGTGGACGTGTGGAAGTGGGAGCATGTGCGAATCCCGGAACGGGTGCGGTCGGGAGCATCTACCCGACCCGCGTCCGACGGGTTTCACACGCCGGAGCCTTCCTTCTCGGCGAGAACGGCCAGCTGGGCGAGGCGGGCGGACGGGACGCCGACGCGGTCGAAGCACTCGGCGACGATGCTGTTCGGGACGGTGAACAGCGTGATGAGGAGGTCCATCTGGGTGAACTGCTGCCGGCCGCACTCCTTGGCCCGGACCCACGAGTCCCGGAGCACGCGGATGACGTTGTCGGAGAGAAACTCGCGGTTCAGGAGCATGGGCGGGACGGGTTCGCCGTCCTGGTCGAAGAGGTCGCGGAACTGGTCGAGGAGCTTGCCGAGGTCCGCCCCGAGGCGGGTCGCCCAGTTGAACACGACCGGGTCCGGGGCGGCGAGCAGGCCCATGAACAGGTGCGGGGTCCGGACGCTGTCCCAGTTCGTGTCGCGGGCGTGGGACAGGGACTCCCGCAGGGCCCGGGTGGTGGGTTCGTCGGCGACGTCCGGCCGGAGGCGGCCGCTGACGACGAAGATGTCTTCCAGCATGGGATCGTGCATGACGGGCCACGCGGAGGGAAGGAGCGGACACCGCAACCGGCCACCGGACGTACCGCATTATGGCACGTCCGCCGGACCCCCGCAAGTCGGCCCCGGCGGGTCGCCCGAAAACTCGGCTGGACACGCCGGCGGCGGACGGTATCACTCGCCCGCTTCCGGCGGTCCTGGGGGAAGGTCATGGTCGGGCTCGGTCTCGCGACCCGGCGGTGGGTCGTCGTACTCGCGCTGGCGGCGGGGGTGTCGGCGGCCGCATTCGCGGACCCGGACCCGCTGCCGATCCCGACCCCGCCGGCGGCCCTTCCCGCCGTCCCGGTCGCGCCGCCGACCGCCGAACCGGTCGCCGCACCGGCCCTGACCCCGGCCGCCCCCGCTTCTCCGCCGGCCGCCTCGCCTGCCCCCGCCGGCCCGCCGGCCGCGTCGTCGCCGAAGTTCGACTTCTACTGGAACAACGGGCTGTTCATCCAGTCCCGGGACACCGACTTCACGATGCACTTCGGCGGCGTCGTCCACTACGACGGGGCGTGGTACCGCACCCCGGCCGGGCAAAAGAACTTCCCGGACCGCGACCGCGCGTTCGTGGACGGCGTCACGCCCCGCCGGCTGCGGCTGCTCGCCGAGGGGACGCTGTACAAGAACGTCGACTACATGGCGTACTACGAGTTCGCGAACGGGTTCAGTTCGACCGTCCCCGCCACCCCGGCCACCACGTTCCTGACCCCCGGCCCGCTGGACATGTGGGTCACCGTGAAAGACGTGCCGTTCGTGGGCAACGTCCGGATCGGGAACCAGAAGGAGCCGTTCAGCCTGGAGCACCTGAACGACGCCCGCTACCTGGAATTCCTGGAGCGGTCGTACCTGTTCGACTTCTCCCAGAACTCGCGGTTCAACAACGGCCGGAACCCCGGCGTCTCCGTGTTTCGGACGTGGGCGGACGACCGCGTCTACTCCGCCGTCGGCGTGTTCAAGAACAACAGCAACCTGTTCGGCTACGGCATCGGGGACGGGGACTACGCCGTCACCGGCCGGGTGACGGCGCTGCCGGTGTACTGTCCCGAAGACGAGCGGATGTGGCACGTCGGCGGGGCGATGAGCCACCGCGACCCGGTGGACGGCAAGGTTCTCGTCAGCGTCCGGAACTCGGTCCGGAGCGCGCCGCTGCCCCTCCTGCCGCTGATCGCGCTGACGGACCCGATCACCGCCACCTCGCAGGACCTGTGCAACCTCGAAACCGCGGCGACCTACGGCCGGTGGACGGTCCAGGCCGAGTACACGACGAACTTCATCCACAACGCCAGCGTCGGGAAGGGGCCGAACGTCGGCACGCTGCTCTACCAGGGGTACTACGTCGAGGGGATGTGCTTCCTCACCGGCGAGCACCGGACCTGGAACCCGCAGTCGGCTACGTTCAACCGGGTGATCCCGAAGACGAACTTCGCCTTCGAGCACGGCACCTGGTGCGTCAAGGGCTGGGGGGCGTGGGAACTCGCCGCCCGGTACCAGTACCTCGACTGCGACGACAAGGGCATCAACGGCGGCGTGCTCAACGACGTGACGCTGGGCGTGAACTGGTACTGGAACCCGAACACGAAGATGCAGTTCAACTACGACTACGTCTACCGCGAGGGCGGCATCCCCGACACGAAGGGGGGCATCCACTCGTTCGGGACGCGCATCGCTTACGACTTCTGAGCCTCCACCTCGCACCGCGCACTGGTCGCTCTCTGGATAAGGTGCAACATCGAGCCACGGATGAACACGGATGAACACGGATCGGAAAAAATCCCTGTTGAGCATCGTTGACCGGGCGTGTCGAAGGAAAAGTGGTTGGCTTCGATCCGTGTTCATCCGTGTTCATCCGTGGCGAATTCTTCGGATGTCCATCGAGAGACTGGTCGGGACAGGCTGTCCCGACTTGTGCCAGAAATCGGGAGGCACACCCCCGCGCACGCGCCCTTGACCCCGCGGCTTCGCCCGTTTATCTGCCCCCCGGTTCGTGTCGGTTCCCCCACGGGTCGGAGGGTTTCGCATGGCGGCGTGGAAGCGCATTTCGGTCGGCGCGGCGATGGCCGGCGTCGCGGTCGCGGCGGTCGTCGGGTTCGGGCCGGCGACCAAGCCGGCCGCCGCGGAGTGCCCGGTGTGTCCGCTGCCGGTCGCGAAGGCGGACGCCGCCGTCGCCCTGGAGTGGACCGGCCCCGCGGACGTGCGGGTCAACCGCCCCGCCGAGTACACGCTCACCGTGCGGAACGTCTGCGCCCACCCGGTGCAGGCCGTCGCCGTGCAGGTCCGCCCGCCGCAACACGCGAAGCTGACCGCCCCGGAAGCCGCCCGCGAAACCGACGGCGTCTGGGTCTTCGACGTGGGCACGCTGGACGCGGGCAAGTCCGTGCCGCTGAAAATGACGCTCACCCACACCGCCCGCGGCGAGGGGAAGTGCCAGGCGTGGGTCACGTGTACCGGCACCGCCGGGATGAAGGTGGACGTGAAGGAACCGAAGCTGGAAGTGGTGCTGAACGCCCCGAAATCGGTGGTGGTGAACGACTCGTTCAAAGTCGGAGTGACTGTGCGAAACGCGGGAAATGCCCCGGCCGAATTCGTGCAGTACGAAGTCAAGCGAATCGACGATCTCCCTCGCTTCCAACCGGTCGTCTTCCAGAGCCACTTGCCGAGCACCCAGGAAAGAGGTGCATTCAAGAGCCTCGCACCGAAAACCTCTGAAGCGGCGACCGTTGACGAATGCATCGAGCGTGCGGGGGACGCGGTTTACGAACTCACCGCGACAGATGCCGATGGCCAACGGGTAACCACCCGCGCCACCGTTCGAGTCATCGCCCCGAAACTGAGCGTCACCGTCACCGGGCCCAAGGATCTCCTCGTCAACCGCAAGGCGACGTACACCGTCCGCGTCGAGAACGTCGGCGAAATCCCGGTGAAAAACGTCGCCGTCTCGACCCCGGTCCCCGCCGAGTGGCGGCCCGAGGGGATGGGCACCCGCCACGTCCCGGAACTCGCCCCCGGCGCATCGACGATCTACACCTTCGCGGGCGTTCCGACTGCGGCCGGCACCGCGACGTTCTCCGCCGATGTGACCGGCGACCGCAACGCCAAGGCGACCGGCAGCTTCACCGCCACCGTCGACGGCGTGCCCGCCCTGCGGATGGAGACGGTCGATGCCGTGGACCCCGTCGAGAAGGGGCAGGAAACCACCTACGAAATCCGCGTCACGAACACCGGCACGAAGGCGGACGCGAACGTCGTCGTGTCGTGCCCGCTGCCGGGGGCGCTGCAACTCGTCTCCGCGACCGGCCCGGTCGGGCACACCGCGACGAACCTGCCGGGGCTGACGCAGGTGAAGTTCGAGCCCGTCCGCGAACTGGCCCCGAACGTGGAAGTGGTCTACCGCGTGAAGGTGAAGGCGGTCGCCGCCGGGGACGTGCGGTTCAAGGCGGAACTGAACAGCCGGCACCTGACCACGAGCGTGGTGAAGGAAGAGTCGACCCGCGTGTACGGGGAATAGTCAGCGAGATGACTCAAGAGCCGCGAACGCGAGTGAGCGGTCCGCTTCCGCCCACCTAAGCCGCCGCTCACTCCAGCGAGACCGCGGCTCAGTTGTTGCTGTTACACACGTCCGCCGCGCGACTGAGCCCGTCTTCGAGGCCCGACATGACGCAACGTCGGGCCTCGAAGACTCGGCCCGACCTACATCACAACATGCAAACGCAAGCCCCACCGCCCGACGCGTAGCGACTCGTCTGAAAATGCCAGCCGCTCACCTGCGTTCGCGGCTCTTTTCTGCCATCAGCCGGGCCACTTCCGCGCAGTCCTTGTCGCCGCGGCCGCTGAAGCACACGACGACGACCTCCTCCGGCTTCCGCTTCGCGGCGATCCGCATCGCCTCGACGACGGCGTGAGAGGTCTCCAGGGCCGGTAAAATCCCCTCCAGCCGGCCGCAGGTGTGGAACCCGTCCAGGGCCTCGTCGTCGGTGACGCTGGTGTACCGCACCCGGTCCGTGTCGTGCCAGTAGCTGTGCTCCGGGCCGACGCCGGGGTAGTCCAGGCCGGCGGACACGGAGTGGACGTCCGCCGTCTGGCCGTCGTCGTCCTGCAGGACGTAGCTGAAGCTGCCGTGCAGCACGCCGGGCTTGCCGAGGCTCAGCGTGGAGGCGTGCTGGCCCGGCTTCGGGTTCCGGCCCCCCGCCTCGACGCCGACCAGTTCGACGGACGCATCTTGCACGAACGGGTAGAACATCCCCGCCGCGTTCGACCCGCCGCCGACGCACGCGACGACGACCTCCGGCAACTTCCCCAGTTGGGTCAGGCACTGCTCCCGCGCCTCCCGGCCGATGACGCTCTGGAAGTCGCGAACCATCGCCGGGAACGGGTGCGGGCCGACGACGCTGCCGATGATGTAGTGCGTCCCCTCGACGGTGCTCATCCACTCGCGCATCGCCTCGTTCGTGGCGTCCTTGAGCGTCCGGCTGCCGCTCTCGACGGGGAACACTTCGGTCCCCATCGCCCGCATGCGGAAGACGTTGAGTTCCTGCCGGCGGATGTCCTCGCTGCCCATGTAGACCCGGCACGTCATGCCGAACAGGGCGGCCGCCGTCGCGGTGGCGACGCCGTGCATCCCCGCCCCGGTTTCCGCAATGACGCGGGACTTGCCCATCCGCTTCGTCAGCATCGCCTGGCCGATCGCGTTGTTGATCTTGTGCGCGCCGGTGTGATTCAGGTCTTCTCGCTTGAGGTAAATCCTCGCGCCGCCCGCCTCCTTCGTGAGCCGTTCCGCGAAGTAGAGACGGCTCGGCCGGCCGACGTAGTCGTGCATCAGCCGGTCGAACTCGGCCCGAAACGCGGGGTCGGCCTTCGCGTCCCGGTAGGCCGCGTCGAGCTGGTCGAGGGCGAACATCAGGGTTTCGGGGACGAACCGGCCGCCGAACCGGCCGAACCGGCCGCGGGCGTCGGGAAGAGTGGCTGTCATTTCCGGAGGACCTCACGCAAAGCCGCAATGACGCGAAGAAGAACCACGAACGTCAGGGATATAGTAGACGAGTCGATCCGGTCGGGTTCGACACTTTGCGTCTTTGCGGCTTGGCGTGAGATGGTTCGGACATGCCGGAACTTCCCGAAGTCGAAACCGTCGTCCGCGACCTGCGGCCGTTGCTCGTCCGGCAGACGGTCGCCGGGGTGCGCGTCGGGGCGGCACAGCTGCGGCGGCCGTGGAATCAGGCGTGGGAAAAGGCCGTGACGGGTGCGACGGTGACGGCGATTTCGCGGCGGGGGAAGTGGATCGTGGTGGAGCTGACGTGTAGCCGCGACGCGAAGCGGAGCGCGAGGGACGACCGCGCTCCGCTTCGCGTCGCGGCTACACACCCGCGCCTGCTCGTCCACCTCGGGATGACCGGGCAGTTCACCGTGAACCCCGCCGCGGACGCCGTGCCCGACCACACCCACCTCGTCTTCGACCTCGCCAACGGCACGCAGCTCCGCTTCCGCGACACCCGGCGGTTCGGCAGCGTCGAACTCTTCCCGGACGCGGCGGCGGTGGAAGCGTTCCTCGACGCCCGCCTCGGGCCGGAACCGGACGCGACCGACCCGGCGGCCTTCCGCACCGCGGTCCGCGGCACGGCGCGTACGCTGAAGGCGATCCTGCTCGATCAAACCGTGGTCGCCGGGGTCGGGAACATTTATGCGGACGAGGCCCTGCACCGGGCCGGGCTGCACCCGGAGCGGCGGGGGAAGTCCCTGACG
>CAYUHJ010000129.1:0-17818 GCA_964444365.1 uncultured Alcaligenaceae bacterium
GCCCGACGTTGCGCTTCCCGTCGGGCCTCGAAGACTCGACCCGACCTACAAATCCTTACCCCTCGCGGTCCGGCCGCTGGTGCTTCGCCCGTTCCTTCGCCTTGCGGAGCCGCTCGAACGGGTCGTCGCCGTCGTCGAGGGGTTGCGCAGTGGGCGGGGCTGTTGGCCCCGTTCCCGTTGACGGGGAGCCCGGCATTCGCGCGGCGAATTCGTCCGCACCGGCGGGGGCGGCGTCCGGGGTTTCCCCCGTGGGGGTGAACCGGCGGGCGGCCCGACGGCGGTCGATCGTGTCGGCGACGGCTTGCTTCCGTTGCAGCAACCGACCCAGCGACGCGGCTTCACCCTCCTCGTCGGGCGTCGCTCGCAGCGCGGCCCACGTCCGCCGGGCGAAGGTCGCGACTTCCGCGCGTTCGAGCGAGATCCGCCGGGTCGCCACGTCGAAGACGAGCAGCATCGCCGCCGCGAAGACAAGCCAGAACCAGAACGGAAGCAGTGCCTTCACCGCTTCGGGGGCGGCCCGGAAGCTCTCCGCGGTCTTGACGAGTTCCTTCAACTCCGCGGGGTCTTCCGTGTGGAAGGTGCCGCCGGAGATGTCCGCGAGCCGGCGGAGCAGGGGCGTGTTGCTCTCCAGGTCCGCGAACTCCGGCGAGTACGGCACCGTCACCCCGGCGCGGGCGGCGTCGTACACCTCCATGACGGGGTTGCCGTTCTTGTCGCGGATGAGCTTGCCGTCGGGTCCGACTTGGGGCCGTTGGGCCTGCACGTTGAGGAAGTACGACCCCGCTTCCTCGGCCGCGAACTCGGCCTCGTACATCCCCGCGCCCTTCGGCTTGAACTCGACGACCGGCGGCTTCTCCCCCGGCCCCGGCGGTCGCGGCAACGTCACCCGGCCTTCCAGCGACATGCCGCCGATCGGCTTGTCCTTCTCGTCGCGCACGTCGGCGGTCACGCGGATGCGGCCGTCGCGGTACTCCGTGATGAGCGTCAGCTTCCCGCGTTCCGCTTCGCGCATCGCCCAGTTGATCGACTGCTCCCAGAACTTCTGGTACACGTCCGACCCGACCCAGTCGCGGTCCCAGTACAGTTCGGGGCTGCCCGGCTGGGTGCGGGCGTCGGCCGTGAACGCGACGGCTTTCCCGAGCCCGTACCGCCACGACGCCAGCACCGGGAACTTCTGGTCGAAGACCTGCGGCCCCTCGATTTGCATCTCGACGAGCGGGTTCTCCTTCTTCGTCGTGCGGACGAACCCGTGCAATCGCGGCAGCACGTTCGGCAGCCCCTCGCTCGGCCCGCCGCGGAGCTTGAGTTGGGGCTCGAACACCTTGTCGTAGATGAACATCTGGCTGACGCGGCGGCTTTCCTTGATGTAAATCGCGGGGAGCTGGGCCGGGTTCGTCACGTCGTAAAAGTTCCCGACCCGGCCGCTGCCGTCCTTCGTCCCCTCGGCGATTTCCTTCATGCGGCTCTTCTCCGCCCCCCCGTGCGTGGCCACGCCGACGGTCGTGCAGGTGACGCCGTTGGCGGCCATCTTCGCAACCGCGGCCTTCCCCGCGGCGGCGAACTGCGGGTCGCCGTCGGAGATCAGGATGCAGTGGCGGACGCTCAGCCCGTGCTGCGGGTCTGAAAGCGTGTCCGCCGCCGCCTTCAGGAACGGGTCGAAGTCCGGCATGTCGCCGGGAGCCATCTTGTCGATCTTGGCGAGTAGCCGGGCCTTGTCGTCGCCGACGTCCTGGAACGGGATCTGCCAGTTGACGCCGTTTCCGTTGTTGAAGAAGCCGTAATCGGTGACGCCGACCATGTCGTTCGGGCCGAGGCGCTGAATCGCGAGCTTGGCGATCTCTTTCTGCCACTTGTTGCCGTCGGCCATTTCGCTGGCGTGCATGATGAGTACGAGCCCGCCCTTGCCGGCCGCCTTCATCGCCTTGATCTCGCAGTCGACCGGCAGTGCCGCCTCGACCGCGGTTCCCTGGTAGCCGCCGGGGCCGTAACTGTCCGGCCCGCCGACCATGACGAGGCCGCAGCCCTGGTCGTACACGGTGGTGCGGAGCGTCTCCATCTGGTCGCCGCTGAAGCGTTCGGCGGGGACGTTCGCGATGACGACGCAGTCGAAGTTGCTGAGGAAGACGCCGAGGTCGCCCTTGTCCGGCGGCAACTTGTCGGCGGCGAGCCGGTCGACGCGGATCTTCGCCTTCCGCAGCGAGTCGATGAGGTGCTGGTGCGGCGACCCGCGGCCAACGGTGTCGTCGAGGAACAGCACCCGCCGTTGCCCACGCGACACGACGGCGGCGGTGGCGCGGTTGTTCGCCGGGCGGTCGCCGGGGAGCCCCGCGACCACGTCCGAGCCGTCGCTTCGCGCAGAGCGGACGGGGGCGAACGTGGCCCGGTACGAGAACGCGGAGTCGCCAAGTGGGTCGGCACGGTCGCGGAAGCGGAAGACGTTCAGGCCGGGAAGCAGCCGCACCAGCGGCGGCTTCGACTTGTCCAGCACCTGCGGGCTTTCCTCGATCTCGACCGTCGTGTCGTTGCCGATGCCGACCTTGAGGAGTTCGAGGTAGCCGTCGACGAGGCGGGTCGGGTTCGCGTTGCGGATCAGCACCCGCACCGGCAGGCGTGCCCCCTGGGTCGCCCCCTGCGGCGCGTCGACCGCTTGCACCAGCACTTCACTTTCGTTCCGGAATCCGGGGGCGAGGGCGATCACGTCGATGGGGATGCCGTTCTTCTTCGCGATGTTGGCCTGTTCCTCGGCCGCGCCGATGTTCTCGTTGCCGTCGGAAATCAGCACGATCCGCTTGCTGCTGCCTTCGGGGAAGGACGCGATCGCGAGCTTGAGGGCGGCCGCGATGTCCGTGTAGTTCCCGTCGATCGGCCCGGCCATGCGCTCGTCGACGGGCATGGTCTGCACCGCGGCCGGGGGCAGGGCGAGGCGCGGCCGGCGGCCGAACAGGATGAGCCCGACCTGGTCATGCCGGTGGGCGACGCCACGCTTCGCCACGGAGTCCTGAATAAACCCGCGGACGGACTCCCACCGCCGGTCGACGGCATCCGCGACGGACTTGTTCGGGTCGAGGTCTTGCGGCACGCTGAACGAGCGGTCGACGACGAAGAGTACCGTCACGTTCTCGCTGGTCCGCTTCACCCGCGGCTCGGCAAGGGCCATTGCGAGCAACGCGATCCCGGCGGCGCGCGCCCCGACCGCCAGCCACTTCCGCACCGGCCCGAGCCCGGACAGGCTCTTCCGGCTCATCAGCACCACGACCGGCACGAAGAGCAACAACGCGAGCCATTCCGGGCGAACGAACTCGAGGTGTCGAATGGCTCGGAAGACTTCGACGATCCCTGCCCCGGTGGCACGTGTGGCCAACCCGCCGACGCCGAGGAGCGCGACGCCGGCCAGAAGCACGGCGAAGCGGAACGACCACGCCCGCGCGAACACGAGGACCAGCACCGCGAGCGCGAACCCCGTCGCCGCCATCGCCGCGAGAAGCCCCGGCAGCCGGACCGTCGTTTCGCCGATGTCGAAGATCGCGGACTTCGGCAGGAACGCGCCGCCGCCCAAAATCGCGAGCGAAACGCCGAGCCACCACCGTTTGCGAGCCGCGAGTACCACCGCGGCCGCGAACAGCGTGAGGGACAGCCAGTTCGTCTCGGCGAAGTCGAGCATGTTCGGTCCCACAAGGTTAGCCGCGAGGCGGAGCCGAGCGCGGGCGCGTCCTGCCAGATTCGCTCGCCGGATTGGGTGGAGCGCCCGCGCTCGGCTCCGCCTCGCGGCTAACCGTTAGAGTGTCACTTCCCGCCCTTCCTTCGCGGACTTCGCCAGCGCGTCGAGCACCTTCGCGGTTCGCACCGCCTCGTCGGGGTTCGGGTAGCACTCGTGGCCGCCGAACACCGCCGAGGAAAAATCGTCCAGCATGTGAACCATCTGATTCTCGCCCGGCGTCTCGATTTCCTCAATGGTCTGGCCGAAATCTCCGTTCTGACGGACGACCTGGAAGGCGGCCTTCTCGTCGGGGATCCACATGTTCGGCACCCGGACCACCGCCTGTGTGCCGACGATCTCGACCCACGTCCGCAGCGGGTGCGTGAAGCCGCAATCGAAGTGCGCCGTGCGGCCGTCCGCGAACGTCCAGACGCCGCTGACGGCCACGTCCACGCCGTTGACGTACTCGGCCCGCGCGTATACCTTCACCGGCTCCGCCCGCATCCACCAGCGGATCGCGAACGTGGTGTAGCAACCCACGTCCAGCAAGCTCCCGCCCGCGGCTTCGGGTTGCATCCGGATGTTGTTCGTCGGCAACCCGTCGAGGTTGAACGTGAACGCGGCGACGACTTTTTTCACTTCGCCGATGGCTCCAGAATCCAGGAATTGTCGCAGTTTGTGCGTCCGCGGGTGGTGCGGCCACATGAACCCGTCCATGAGCCGGACCTTCTTCGACCGGCAATACGCCACCAGCGATTCTGCCTCGGTCGCAGTTGCGGTCAGCGGCTTCTCGCAAAGGATGTGCTTCCCGGCGTCGGCGGCTTTTCGGGTCCATTCGTCGTGCAGGCTGTTCGGAAGCGGGATGTAGACCGCGTCGATGTTCGGGTCCGCGAGCAGGGCTTCGTAGCTGCCGTAAGGCGTCGGGATGTGGTCGGCCTTCGCCGCGTTCGTGGCCTTTTCCAGAGACCGGCTGGCGATGCCCACCAAGTCGGCGGTTTTGGACGCGCGGAACGCTGGGATGAGTCGGCGGTTGATGCCGGCGACGCCGAGGATGCCCCAGCGGAGGGTGGTGGACATGGTGCGGCCTCTGGGAGGGTCGGGGAACCGTGATAGGCTACGGCCGCGGTCCCTTCGCCGCAACCGGCGCGGCCGCGTATGCTGGGTGCATGGCAAGCGTGGTACTCGGCATCGACATCGGCGGGGCGAACCTCAAGGCGGCGACCGCGGACAAACGCGCCGTCTCGGTGCCGTTCGCGCTGTGGAAGGAGCCGCAAAACCTCGGCGCGAAGCTGGCCGAGTTGGTGGCCAAGTTCCCGGACGCGACGGAGTTTGCCGTCACGATGACCGGCGAACTGTGCGACTGCTACGAGACGAAACGCCAGGGCGTGACGGCGATCGTGAACGCGATGCTCGGCGCGGCCCGCAGCTTCCCCGTGCGAATCTGGAGCACCGACGGGAAGTTCGTCACTTCGGACGAGGCGAAGCCAAACCACCTCAAGGTGGCGGCTGCCAACTGGCACGCGCTGGCGACGTATGCGGGCGGGTACGTTCCGAACGGGCCGGCAATTCTGATCGACACGGGTTCGACGACGACGGACGTGATTCCATTGCTTGACGGAGTACCCGTGGCACGGGGGAAGACCGACTATGAACGTATGACCACCTTCGAGCTCATCTACACGGGCGTTCGCCGGACTCCGCTCTGTGCGATTCTCGGGTTTAACGGCGCAGCCGAGTTCTTCGCAACGACCCTGGATGTCTACCTGCTTCTTGGTCAGATCGCGGAGAATCCAGCCGATACCGACACCGCCGACGGCCGACCCGCAACTCGACCCTACGCTTTCGCACGGATGTGCCGAATGCTTGGCGGCGACGCGGAGACGATGAGTGCAGATGTAATCCAATCCGTCGCGGAGGGTATCGCGGAGCAGCAGCGGAATCAGATCACGACCGGCGTGGATCGAGCGACTTACCATCTCGAAGCGTTGACCGGCGAAGTGAACCGGCTCGAATCTTTGAGCGAGGAGACTGAACCGCTTCCGACGATCATCGCATCTGGTTCGGGCGAGTTCCTGGTTCACTCAACCCACTTCGCGGCCGATGACGCGATTTCTCTCACCAAGCAACTCGGCCCCGAACTGGCAGCGTGTGCCCCCGCTTACGCCCTCGCGGTGCTGGCGACCGAACGGCCCCTGGAGAGGGGCGACGCAATGAGTAAAGGTCGGCCGAATCAGTAGGTCACTCGCTCCGCGAGCGACTGCGCTTCATCTTTCAGAAACGAGTGTTGCCTTCTCGGGACATGAGCCCGCAACTCGCGGAGCGAGTTGCCTACTTTGACACACCGCGTCGCACTGGCCCCTGGAGTAGTGCATGTCGAACTTTGCCGACCGCCTCGCGGATGCCGTCCGCCGGAAGGGGCCGCTGTGCGTGGGGCTCGACCCGCGGTGGGAGATGCTGCCGCAGTCGATTCGTCATGCGGTGCGGGACTTACCGCCGTACCTGCGCGGGCCGTCGGCGGTGGCGAAGTTCGGCTCGCGGGTGTTGTCGCTCGTCGCGCCCTTTGCGGGGGTGCTCAAACCGCAAGCCGCGTTCTTTGAACTGCTCGGGTCGGCCGGGCAACAGGTACTCGAAGACCTGCTCCGCGAGGCGAAATCCCTCGGGTTCGTGACGATTCTGGATGCGAAGCGCGGCGACATCGCGTCCACGGCCCAGGCGTATGCCGACGCCGCGTTCGCGGGGAACCTCGTCGAAGGGGAGCGGGTGCCGGTCTGGAACGCGGACTCGCTGACGGTGAACCCGTACCTCGGGGAAGACGCCGTCGAGCCGTTCGTGACCGCGGCGAAGCACGCCGACCGGGGGTTGTTCGTGCTCGTCCGCACCAGCAATCCGGGGGCGGGGCTGTTTCAAGATTTGGTCTGCGACGGCAAGCCCGTGTACCGCCACGTCGCGGAGGCGGTGGCCCGGTGGAATGGCGGGACGCTCGGCAGGTGCGGGCTCGGCGCGGTGGGGGCGGTCGTCGGGGCGACGCACCCGCGGGAACTGGCCGAGCTGCGGGCCGCGCTTCCGGAGTGCTGGCTGCTCGTCCCCGGCTACGGGGCCCAGGGCGCGACGGCGGCCGACGTGAAGGCCGCGTACCGATCGGACGGCCTCGGGGCAGTGGTGAACTCGTCTCGCGGCGTGACGTTCCCGTTCCGCCCGGACGACCCGGACTGGGAAGCGAAGATCGCCGCCGCCGCGGAGCGGGCGAGCGTCGAACTCCGGCCGCATTCCGGTTGATTCCCATCCGGACCGGGGCGTGTTTGCCGGCCGCGCCGGTCCCCCGGCCTTCCCAGCTCCGCGCCGCGTCACTCTGGCGAATTCCTGTGGGGTGTACCGTCTCTGCCGGAAGTAGGGGTCTCAGCTGGAAACAACGACCGCGCCGGCGGCCGAATCGCGTTGTGTCGAAAAAATCCGAACGTACCCTGGAGTCGCAGTGGAACGTAGGCGGGCACGTCTATCGCCCGTATCCCCCCGGAGTTCGACACCCATGCGACTGTTTTCGTTCCTTCCCCGACCGCCGGCGCTCGTCGTCGCGGTGGCGGGCCTCCTGGCGTCGGCGGGGTCCGCCTCCGCCGGCTGGAACAACGTGTTCCAGCTCACCTGCAACGACTGCAACCGGCAGCCCCGCGTCAGCTACTTCGCGGAACCGGCCTGCCCGCAGAAGCCCCAGCAGAAGGTCGAGTACCAGCAGCGGAGCTACTACGAGCCGGTCACCGTGATGAAGCCCGAGAAGTACCTCGAACCCGTCGAGGTGCGGTCGAAGAGCTTCTACTGGGAGCCGGTCACGTCGTACTCGTACAGCTGCTACGTCGACCCGTGCACCGGGTGCAAGCAGCAGATCGCCACGCCGCGGACCTCGTACCGGCTGCAGGAGTCGTGCAACACCTCCATGCGGTACGTCGAGCGGACGCGGATGGTGCCGGTCCAGTCCCAGCGGCTGGTGACGGAAACCGTCCCGGTGGTGACGTACTACCTGCCGCCGACCCGGAGCTATTCGTCCCCGGTGGAAGCGTGCCCGCCGGGTGCCCCGGCCCCGGGCGGCGGCCCGCGGGTCGACGAACTCCGCAGCCCGCCGTCGATCGCCCCGGAAGGCGGCGCGACCATCCCGCCCCAACAGCTGCCGACGAACTCGGGCGGGACGGCCCTGCCGCGGTCGGCCCCGCCGCAAGCCCGGCCGCTCGGCAAGGTGAACGCCCACACGACGTCCCGGCCGGTCATGGCCGGCGTCCGCGGCGAGGTCGTGCAGAACGACCAGTCCACCCCGCGGCCGGCGGCGAAGGTCGTGTTCGTCAGCGCGGCCAACACCGAAATCCGCGAGTACGTCACGGCCGACGCCTTCGGGAACTTCGACACCCGCCTGCTGGCCGGCGACTGGTACATCTACCTGGGCGACGGCAACGGCAAGGCGACCTTCCACAAGAAGATCACCGTCGGCGAAGACGCCCGCGACTTCAAGCTCGTGAGCCGGTAAACTCGACCCCGAGTCCCCGCACGCGGACCCCTGGGCAAACCGGGGGTCCGCGTGCGTTTGTGAACCTCGTCTTCGCCCCGCGTGTCCCTGCGGCATGAGCACCATTTCCCGATCCAAGGCCGCCGAACAGGGCCGCGAAGCCGTCCGCATCCTCGCGGAGGGACACTACGTCGCCGCGGACGGCACCCGTGTTCACATTGGCGAACCGCTGCAGGCCGCGGTCGCCGGCACCGTCGAGTACCCGCCAGGGTCTCCGCTGCCGCACGTCGTCCCGACTGGCCGTGACACGGTCTTCGAGGTGGCGAACGAGGGGACACTGACCGCCGCGGCCCGGCTCGCGGCCGGGGGGCTCAACCCCGTCGCGCTAAACTTCGCCTCGGCCCGGCACCCCGGCGGCGGCTTCCAAAACGGAGCCCGTGCCCAGGAAGAATCGCTGTGCCGGTCGAGCGGCCTGTACGCCTGCATCCGGACGAGCCCGATGTACGCCTTCCACGCCCCCGAGCGCGGCGGCTGGTACTCGGACTACGCCGTCTACTCGCCCGCCGTCCCCGTTTTCCGCGACGACGGCGGCGACCTGCTCGCAAAACCGTACCTCTGCGGGTTCGTGACGGCCCCCGCCGTGAACGCCGGCGCGGTCGGCGTTCGGCAGAAGCCCGACATCGCCGGCGAGATGGAACGACGGGTGGAAAAGGTGCTCGCGGTCATGGCGGGACACGGCCACGATTCCGCAGTCCTCGGGGCGTGGGGGTGCGGCGTGTTCAAGAACGAGCCCGGGTTGCTCGCGGACCTGTTCCGGAAGGCGCTGACCGCGGAATTCGCGGGCGCGTTCTCCAGGGTCGTCTTCGCCGTGCTGGACTGGTCGGAAGAAGAGAAGTTCATCGGCCCGTTCAAGAAGCGGTTCGCAATCTGACGGCTCTGCCGCGTAGAATCTCAGGCGAACTCTTTCACGGACTGTCTGGAAGGGCCTGTGATGGCGCGATGGCTCGGACTCGGACTCGCTTTCCTTCTCGCTCTCATTCCGGTCGCGGCGAAGGACAAGCCGGACGGCACCGCCGTCGTCCGGGGGAAGGCGGGGGACTCGGAGATCGTCGTCACGACCACGAACCGCCTGGCCGGGGCGGTCCACTCCGTCACCTGGAACGGCAAGGAATTCATCGACAGTCTCGACCACGGCCGGCAACTCCAGTCCGCGTGCGCCTTCGACTGCAAGGACCGCAAGTCGTTCTGGGCCGAGGCCTACAACCCGACCGAAGCCGGCAGCCGGAAGGACGGGGCGGGGCCGCGGTCCAGCAGCGAACTCGTCGAGATCCGGGCGGAAAAGAACCGCCTGGACACCGTCACGCGGATGGCCTTCTGGCTCGCCCCGGACGAAACGTCGCCGGGGCCGAAGGGGGCGAAGTACCCGGCGAAGAACAAGACGGTTCTGTCCGACGTGCGGCTGAAGAAAACCGTCGTCGTCGGCACGAACGACTCGCCGCACCTGATCGACTACCGCGCCACCTTCGTCGTCCCGTCCTCGGAAGAGCACACGTTCGCCCAGTTCGAAGCGGTCACCGGGTACATGCCCGCGGAGTTCGCCGTGTTCCGCACCTTCGACCCGGGCACCGGCAAACTCGCCGCCCTCGACGACGGGCCGGGGGAACAGCGGCTTCCCGTCGTGTTCAGCACCAAGGACGACCGGTTCGCGATGGGCGTGTGGTCCCCGGACCCGAAGCCGGGGTACGGCCGGTTCCGGTTCGAGAAGGAAAAGGTCGTGAAGTGGAACTGCGTCTTCCGGGTGTCGGACCCGAACGGGGTCAAGCCCGGCGAGTATTCTTTCCGGACGTTCGTCGCGGTCGGGACGCTCGCCAACGTCACCGAGGCGTTGGGAGCCGCTGCGAAGGGGAAGTAACGCAAATCGCGTGGATTCCGTGGTGTTGCCCCTCTCCCCGCTGGGGAGAGGGGTTGGACTTCAACCTCTGGCAACCGCTGATCCGGGCTGGAAATTCACCCCTCACCCCCGGCCCCTCTCCCCAGCAGAGAGAGGGGAGGACGACCAATCGAATCATCCGGTCAAAGCGGCTACTTCCCCGCGATCCGGTTCACGACCCCGACCACCATTTCCCGCGAACTGCCGTTCGGCTTGCGGACCGCCTTGCACCGGTACATGGCGGCGTCCGCCCGGTCCACCGCGGCGGGGAGGTCGGTTCCGGTGTCGAAGGACGACACGCCCCAGGAGATCCGCAAGTCCGTCGGGCCGTCGCTGCCCGGCAGGCGGGTCGCCAGCAAGGCGACGTCGATGCGGGCCATCCTTTCCATGAGATCCGCCTCCGAACAGCCGGGCATGACGACGACGAACTCGTCCCCGCCGATGCGGAAGATCGGGTCGGTGACCCGGAAGTGGCCGCGGAGCGCCCGGGCCACCACCTGCAGTGCGGCGTCCCCGGCGGCGTGACCCCGGAGGTCGTTGAGCGGCTTCAGGTCGTTCAGGTCGATGACTGCCACACTGCCGGCGAACAGCCGGCCGGCCACCTCCGCTGGCAGCATGTCGAACGCCCGCCGGTTGAGCAGGCCCGTCAGCGAGTCCGTCCGCGCGGTGCTGGCCAGTTCGTTCGCGGCGGCTTCCAGCTGCCGGTTCTTGGCCTCGAGTTCCGCCCGCATCCGGTCGGCCGCCACCAGCACCATCCCGAACGCCAGCGCGGTTTCGAGTAGCATCTCCAGCATGACCAGGAACTCGATGAACGGGACCCTGGCCGTGGCGTCGTGGAACGCGAGGTACGCGGAGAACGGGATGTAGTGCCACGCCAGGACCGTCAGCCCGCCGAGCGCGACCCGCAGCAGCCACAGCCCGGTGGACGGCCCGCTCGGGCAGTGGGTCGGGTTCGCGGTGGCGGCCAGGGCCAGGGCGAAGTACGCCCCCAGGATGAACATGTGCAGCGGGAACAGCAGCTGCGGCGCGGGCAGGACGAACGGGGCGGACAGGGCGAACGCCGCCGCCGGAAGGAACAGCCGCCAGTCCGCGGCGGTCAGCGGCTTCCCGGTGGCGAACTCCCGGCACCCGGCCCAGAGCAGGAACGCGAACAGGGACTCCCCGAGGCAGTAGCCGACCATCAGCGGTCCCCGGC
Source organism: uncultured Alcaligenaceae bacterium (assembly GCA_964444365.1). Classification (GTDB taxonomy): domain Bacteria; phylum Planctomycetota; class Planctomycetia; order Gemmatales; family Gemmataceae; genus CAYUHJ01. The sequence continues at coordinate 11,312 of CAYUHJ010000129.1, forward strand.
CCGCCGGCAGGTGCATCGCGGCGAAGACGCACAGCAGCCCGGACGCGAGGGCGACCCAGGCCACCCACCACGACGCCACGAACCGCCCCGGCACGACGCGGGTCAGCGGCCGCAACAGCCCGGCGACCATCAGAATGCCCGCCGCTTGCACGGCAATGGGCAGAAAGCTCTCGGCGAGATGATCCATGGGAGAAGCCCCGTCGCCAAATCCAGATGTGAGGCCGAACGTCCGGCGGGCGGAGACGGTCGGCCGAACCAAGGCGATGCCCAATCGTAGGACGCCTTCCTGAGAAGGGAAATGTCCCCGGGCACTCTTTCCTTTCTGGCCTGAACGATTTTCCGACACGAGCCGCGGGGACACGACGACCGGACCGGGGTGCGGTATGATTTGGGCAGTGACTTCTGCGAGGGGGGAGCACGACGGAATAGGAACTGGATCAGCTCGGGGAAACCCACAAACAAGAATCGCCGGCCGTCACATTCTTTCCAGTCCGCTTGATACGACCAGTTCTGGCGGGGTTCGGGATGGATTGCGTGTGTGGCCAGTCAACTTGGCGTTCGATTATTTCCCCCCACTCCCAAGTTGCGAGCCGGCTCTCGGGAGGGTAGTCTGAAGTGGCGTTCGTTCCCACCGCTACTCTCCGTCCCTGCCATGCGACCCGTTCGCACTGAGTCTGCTCGCCCCCTCCGGGCGTCACCCGGAGGTTCGTTTCTCACCCAGGAGGAGTCAGCAATGTCTCCGGTCCGTCGCGATCGCTGCCGGGGTTCCCGGTGGTCGGTCGTCCTGGTTGCCAGCGTGGCGCTGGCCGTCCCCGCCCTCGGCGGGGAGAAGTTGCACTACAACCGGGACGTCCGCCCGATCCTGGCGGAGAACTGCTTCGCGTGCCACGGCCCGGACTCCGCCGCGCGGAAGGCGGGGCTGCGGCTCGACCAGCGCGACCAGGCGATGGAATCGAAGGCCATCCTCCCCGGAAGCCCGGACAAGTCGGAGGCGATCGCTCGCATCCTGCTGAAGCCGGACGAAGACGGCGCGATGCCGCCAAAGAAGTCGCACAAGACGCTGACGCCGGCCCAGAAAGAGATTCTGAAGCGGTGGGTCGCCGAGGGCGCGGAGTACCAGCCGCACTGGGCGTTCATCCCGCCGACCCGCCCGGCCGTGCCCGAGGTCAAGGACAAGGCGTGGGTCCGCAACCCGATCGACGCCTTCGTTCTGGCGGAACTCGAAAAGCGGGGCCTGAAGCCGGCCCCGGAAGCCGACCGCCGCACGCTCGCCCGGCGGGTCGCCCTCGACCTGACCGGCCTGCCGCCGAAGCCGGAAGACGTGGAAACGTTCGTGAAGGACGCCTCGCCGACCGCCTACGAAACCTACGTGAAGAAGACGCTCGAATCGAAAGCGTGGGGCGAACACCGCGGCCGGCACTGGCTCGACGCCGCCCGCTACGGCGACACCCACGGCATCCACTTCGACAACTTCCGCGAGATGTGGTCGTACCGCGACTGGGTCATCGAAGCGTTCAACCAGAACATGCCGTTCGACCGGTTCACGATCGAGCAACTCGCCGGCGACCTGCTGCCGGAGCCGACGACGGAGCAGCTCGTCGCGACCGGGTTCAACCGGTGCAACATCACGACGAACGAAGGCGGGGTCATCGCGGAGGAGTACCTCGTCCTGTACACCCGCGACCGCACCGAGACGGTCAATCAGGTGTGGATGGGGCTGACCGCCGGCTGTGCCGTCTGCCACGACCACAAGTTCGACCCGATCAGCCAGCGGGACTTCTACCAGATGGCGGCGTTCTTCAACAACACGACGCAAGGGGCGATGGACGGGAACGTCCACAACACCCCGCCGATCATCACGGTCGCGAAGGCCGAGGACCGCGCCCGGCTGGCCGTGCTGGCGAAGGAACTGGCCGCCGCGAAGGCGAAGGTCGCGGACCGCAAGAAGGTCGCGAAGGCGGACTTCGAGGCGTGGCTGAAGGGGGTCAAGCCGACCGACGTGGCCGGCAAGGTGCCCGCCGACGGGATGCACCTGCACGCCCCGTTCGCCGAAGGGAAGGGGAAGACGTCCGCCGCCACGGTGCTCGGGAAGGAACAGGACCTTCCCGTCGACGAGGGCACCTCGTGGGCGAACGACAAGGGCGGCAAGAAGGTGTACACCACCCGCGCCGGCAAGTCGATCACCCTGCCGGACGTCGGCGACTTCGACAAGGACCAGTCCTTCGCGGTCTCCGCCTGGGTGCAGATCACCAAGCGCGGCACGAACGGCGCGGTCCTCGCCCGCATGGACGAGGGGAGCGAGTTCCGCGGCTGGGACGTCTGGGTCCAGGCCGACCGCATCGGCTTCCACCTCATCAACGCCTGGCCGACCGACGCCCTGAAGGTCGTCGCGAAGACCCCGCTGAACCCCGGCAAGTGGTACCACCTCACCGTGGCCTACGACGGCAGCATGAAGCCGGACGGGGCGAAGATCTACCTCGACGGCGAACTGCAACCGGTCGACGTCGAGTCGAACACGCTGAAGTCCACGACGAAAACGGCGGTCCCGTTCAAGATCGGCCAGCGGAGCAACACCGCGGGCGCGGAGGGCGTCCACCTCAAGGACCTCCGGGTCTACGGCCGGCCGATCAGCGCTCTGGACGCCAAGGCGCTGTCCGGCAACCAGCGGACCGCGGACCTCATCGCGAAGCCGGCCGACAAGCGGACCCCGAAGGAGCTCGAAGAATTGTCGGACTGGTGGCTCGCGAACCTCGACACCGAGTCGAAGGCGCTGACGACGGAACTGCAGAAGTTGACCGCGGAAGAGACGCAGATCCGCGGCCGCGGCACGATCGCCCACGTCATGTCCGAGAAGAAGTCCGCCCCGGAAGCGTACATCCTGTTCCGCGGCGAGTACGACCAGCGGCGGGACAAGGTCGGCCCCGGCACCCCGAAGGCCCTCCCGGCGTTCAACGACAGCCTCCCGAAGAACCGCCTCGGGTTCGCGAAGTGGCTGCTCCAGCCGGACCACCCGCTGACCGCCCGCGTCACGGTCAACCGGTTCTGGCAGGAACTGTTCGGCACCGGCCTCGTCCGCACGCCCGGCGACTTCGGCATCACCGGCGAACAGCCCTCCCACCCGGAACTCCTCGACTGGCTCGCCATCGAGTTCCGCGAACAGGGGTGGGACGTGAAGAAGTTCTTCACCCTGCTGGTGACGTCCAACGCCTACCGGCAGTCGGCCGCCGTGACGAAGGAGAAGCTGGAAAAGGACCGCGACAACCGCCTGCTGAGCCGGGGGCCGCGGTACCGCATGGACGCCGAGATGGTCCGCGACTACGCCCTCGCCGCGAGCGGGCTGCTCAGCCCGAAGATCGGCGGCCCGAGCGTCAAGCCGTACCAGCCGACCGGCGTGTGGGAGGCGGTCGCGATGATCGGCTCCAACACCCGCGACTACCGGCAGGACAAGGGGGACAGCCTGTACCGCCGCAGCATGTACACGCTGTGGAAGCGGGCCGCCCCGCCGGCCGCCATGGAGGTGCTCAACGCCCCGAACCGCGAGACCTGCACCGTCCGCCGCGACCGCACGAACACGCCGCTTCAAGCGCTGCTGACCCTGAACGACGTGCAGTTCGTGGAAGCCGCCCGGGTGCTGGCCGAGAACACCCTCAAGGCCGGCGACTCGGACGAGGCCCGGCTCGACTTCCTCGCCCGGCGCGTCCTCGCCCGGCCGTTCCGCGACGCGGAGCTGCCGGTCGTGAAGGACACGCTCGCGGGCCTCGTCGCGGAATACAAGGCGAAGCCGGACGCCGCCGCGAAGCTGATCGCGTTCGGCGAGTCCAAGGCGGACCCGAAGCTGGACGTCGGCACGCTCGCCGCCTGGACGATGCTGGCGAACCAGATTCTGAACCTGGACGAGGTGCTGAATAAGTAGGCAACTCGCTCCGCGAGTTGCGGCTTCATGGGTGAAAGAACTACGTCGCTTTCTCGGGATTCGTTGCGAAGTCACTCGCGGAGCGAGTGACCTACTTAGTAGGCAACTCGCTCCGCGAGTTGCGGCTGCCTCAGGAAGTAACCCCGTGCCCGACCCGAGCAACCGACCCTTTCGGTTCTTTGATCCCAAGGTGGAAGTCGGCGTCATCGAACGCCGGCTCCCGCACTGGTCGCAGACCGACACGATCTCGTTTGTGACTTGGCGGACTTGGGATTCCATCCCGAAAGACGTTCTTACCGCTTGGCTTGACGAGCGAACTCAATGGTTGACCGCACAGGGCATCGACCCCGATAGCCCAGACTGGAAAGCCAAGCTACTAAAGCTCTCGCCTATCGAACGGCGAGAATACTACGACCGCTTCTCGACCCGTTGGCACCGCATGCTTGATGAGTGCCACGGCGAGTGCGTGCTTCGTACGCCGTCGATTGCCACGATCGTTTCCGATTCTTTACTGCGGTTCGACGGCAACCGTTACAAGGTGACAGACTTCGTCGTGATGCCCAACCACGTGCATCTGCTCGTTTCGTTTTCGCCCGACTGTGACATGCTCAACCAATGTACGAACTGGAAGCATTTCACCGCTCGGGCGATCAACCTGCAACTCGTTCGTACCGGACGATTCTGGCAAGTCGACGGGTACGACCATCTGGTTCGTTCGCCGGAACAGTTTCTCAGCTTGCGAAAGTACATCGCCGACAACCCGGTGCGTGCAAGGCTCCGAGCCGGCGAGTTTATTCATTATTCGAGATTTGATCCGACGGTTGCACAGCCTGTCAGTCGACAATGACTGGCGCGAGTAAGCCACCGTGACTCCCGTCACTCGCGGAGCGAGTGACCTATTAACGAGAACCACCCATGAAAGTCCCCGCTTCTTCCTTCGTCAACGAATCCCTGTTCCAAGAGTGGCACCGCCTCGAGACGCGGCGGCACTTCTTCGGTACGGCGGGCCTGTCCGTCGGCGGCGCGGCCCTGGCCTCGATGCTCGGCCGGGCCGCCGAGTCGAGCAGTGCCGGTGTCAAGACCGGCACGAACGCCGCCCTCCCGACGACCCACTTCGCCCCCAAGGCGAAGGCCGTCATCTACCTGCACATGGTCGGCGGCCCGTCCCAGATGGACCTCTTCGACTACAAGCCCAAGATGCTCGAAGAGCAGGGCAAGGAACTCCCCGCGTCCGTCCGCATGGGCCAGCGCCTGACCACGATGACCAGCGGGCAGGCGAGTTTCCCCATCGCCCCGTCCAAGTACAAGTTCAAGCAGCAGGGCAAGTGCGGGATGTGGATGAACGAGGAGCTCCTGCCGTACACCGCGAAGGTCGCGGACGACATGTGCTTCATCCGCAGCATGAACACGGAGGCGATCAACCACGAACCCGCCATCACCTACATGCAGACCGGCAACCAGGTGACCGGCCGGCCGTGCCTCGGGGCGTGGACCAGCTACGGCCTCGGCAGCCTCAACCAGAACCTGCCGACGTTCGTGGTCATGGTCGCGAAGCCGTCCAACCAGGACCAGGTGCAGGCGATTTCCGCCCGCCTCTGGCAGTCCGGGTACCTCCCCGGCGAGCACGCGGCCGTGTCGTTCCGCGCCGCCGGCGACCCGATCCTGTTCATCAACAACCCGCCGGGGGTGTCGGCCGAGGTCCGGCGGAAGACCCTCGACGGGCTGAAGAAGCTCAACGAGATGAACCTGCAGCTCGTCGGCGACCCCGAGACGGAGACCCGCATCGCGCAGTACGAGATGGCCTACCGGATGCAGTCGAGCGTGCCGGAACTCGCGGACATTTCCAAGGAGGACGAGAAGACGCTGGACCTGTACGGCCCGGACGTCAAGAAGCCCGGCACGCTGGCGAACTCCATCCTGACTGCCCGCCGACTCGTCGAGCGCGGCGTCCGGTTCGTCCAGATCTATCACAACAACTGGGACCACCACGGCAACCTGACGGGCCGGATGGCCTCCCAGTGCAAGGACCTGGACCAGCCGACCTACGGCCTGATCACCGACCTGAAGAACAAGGGGATGCTGGACGAGACGCTCATCATCTGGGGCGGCGAGTTCGGGCGGACGATCTACAGCCAGGGCGGGTTGCAGCTCGACAAGGACAAGAAGCTCCAGAACTACGGCCGGGATCACCACCCGCGGTGCTTCACCATGTGGATGGCCGGCGGCGGCAGCAAGGGCGGTGCGATCCACGGCCAGACCGACGACTACAGCTACAACATCGAGAAGGACTCCGTCCACATCCGGGACTTCCACGCCACCGTGCTGCGGCTGCTCGGCATCGACCACGACCGGTTCAGCTACCGCTACCAGGGGCTCGACCAGAAGCTGACCGGCGTCGAGAAGGCGACCCCGATCGCCGCGCTGATGGGGTAAACGAAACGGAACCCGGCGTCGGCCGATCGGCCGACGCCGGGTTCTTTCGGTTCAAGTCGCCACAGAATCCCCCCCCAGGATTTGTGGCGACTGAGTGTCAGTTTAAGAGTTACGCAGTTGGGGGTCCGGGAATGGCTTTTCTCCCCTCTCCCCGCTGGGGA
>CAYUHJ010000130.1:0-5477 GCA_964444365.1 uncultured Alcaligenaceae bacterium
GCTCGCCGCGTTCGTGCTGTGCTCCACGCTGGCGGCACTGGCGGGGATGATGTTGCTGCTCTCGTCCGGCAGCGCGATGCCGGACAACGTCGGGCAGTCGATGGAACTGTACGCCATCGCGGGGGCGGTGCTCGGCGGGTGCAGCTTGCGGGGAGGCGAGGGCAACGTCGCGGGGATGGTGCTCGGGGCCGCGATTCTTCCGCTGATTTACAAGATCGTGATCTTCCGCGACATCGGCGACGCGGTCATCCCGTCGATCGTCGGCGGCACCCTCCTTCTCGGGGTGATCTTCGACGAAGGGTTGCGCCGCGGGCAGGGGTGGAAGTCCCTGCTGCGGTTCGTCCGGCGGTGACCGTTCACGACGGGGTCGGCGGCCGGCCGCGACGGGGGCGGGTCGGCCGGGGGTTGAGCGTGCGGGCGAACGCGACCAGTTGCGTGAGCCCGTCGCCGAACATGGTGTAGGGCATTCTTCCGCGGACTTCCCCGGTCAGCCCCCGCCCGCCGACCGCGACCGCGATGCCGTTCTCCTCGGCACTCCGGTACACGTCCCGGTACCCGGCCAGGAACCCGTGCGGGTCCGGCAGGTGGGACACGGACACCCAGATCAGTTTCGGCTTCAGTTCGCGAATCGCGGTCCGGAAGGCCTCGGCCGGGGTGTGCGGCCCGAGGTTGACCGCGTCCCAGCCGGCGTCCACGAGTGCCAGTTTCGTCAGCAGGCTGGGCATGACGTAGTGGTCGTGCTCGGGTGCCCCGCCGACCGCGACCGGGAGCCTCGCGTCGGTCTTCGTGTGCAGCCCTTTCGCGAAGTCGTACAGCGCGGCGACGCACGCCTGGCTCATCTCGTGCTCGCGCATCACGGACAGCTCGCCCGTCTCCCAGTCGCGGCCGACCCGCGTCATCGCCGGGGCGATGACCTCGTCCGCCAGCGTTTCCACCTTCATGCCCCCGCGGTGGGCGGCGTGCAGCACGTCCCGAATCGCCGCCGGGTCGGTCGACTCCAGCGCCCGCACGAACTCGGCCCGCACGGTTTCGAGCGGCGAGCTCGGGGCCGAGTCGAGCAGTCGGCCGAGGTCCGCGTGGGGGAGTTTGCCGTCCCGAGCGAGGCGGAGGACGTCCGCGAGCAGGACCTTGCGGTGCCCGCCGGCGGTTCGGTGGGCCGGCAGGATGTGCTCGTCGACCCAGCGTTTCACGGTGGTCACGCTGACCCCGAGGGCTTCCGCGACCTGGACGGTGCTGGCGTACCGGGGCTGGGCGGGCGGTGTCGACACGGCGGATCCCGGCGGGGAAAGAATTCGGACGTTTCGGACTTTTCGCGGAGGGGGCGGCGGCCCACACGTTCATGATAGTGCCCGCGAAAATGCGCCGTGCGAGAAGAAGTTCGGATTTTTTCGGGTTCGGGGTTGCTTTCGGGCCGAAATCGGACGAATCTATTTAAGTGGACGATTTGGACGATTTCACTTTCCGATCCAACTTCCGGGGGAATCCGATGAGTCCGGCCACCACGTCGGTCGCCCGCCGCAAACTCGGCGGCGAACAACTGCCCCCGTACATCCGCCACCCGGACTTCGACACGCCCGCGGGCAGGAAGTCACTGGACCCGTCCGCCCTGCTGCACGATTTCGTCGACTACGAAGACGCGCACATGCCGGACGAGGTCACCCGCGAGCACGCCCGGCGGATGCACTACGCCGCCCACCGGTGGCACTCGGCGAAGTCGGCCGCCGACCGGGGCAAGTGGCGGGCGGCGTACCTCGCCCTGCGGGACCGGATCGTGCTGGGCAACCGCAAGCTGGCGTACCGCGCCGTCCGCCGGCGGATGGACGTCTCCAGCATGGCGGACGACCTGATCGGCGAGTGCCACATCGTGCTCATCAACGCCGTGGCGGTGTACAACCCGTGGATCGGCGTGCGGTTCAGCACCTACGCCTTCACCTGCCTGCTCCGGGCGCTGTCCCGGCTGTCGCAGCGGTCGGCGGCCGACTGGCTGACCCGCGCGATCGCGTTCGACACCGTCGAGGACGTGGTCCCCGCCGACGGGCCGGCGCAGCCGCTCGCGTCGACCGGGCACTACCGACTGGACGAATTCCTCCGGGACGACCACCCGCTGCTGTCCCCGCGGGAAAAGATGGTGATCGCCCGGCGGTTCTCGATGGACGAGTCCCCGGCGAACCAGACGCTCGAAATGGTCGGCCGGGCCGTCGGCCTGTCCAAGGAGCGGGTCCGTCAGGTCCAGGCCGCCGCGATCGACAAGTTGCGGAAGGCCCTCCACGCCCCCGTGAATTGACCGGCCCCCAGCCCGCGCACCGAGCGACCCGTCCGGCGGGGCGGGTCGCGCCTGCGCCCCCACCCCTTCCCGCCGAAAACCCCCGTGCTACCGCTTGACAGGTTCCGGCCGGGGCCGAAAATCATACTCAACCCGGTTCTCCAGGTCGGACGTTCCCGCTGCCGTCCCGGGCTGGCCTTTACACGGTGCTGGCAATGACTTCCCAACCGCGGAAACAGCGGATCGTCGTCGAAGACATCGGCGACATCGCCGTCGTCAACTTCGTCGACAAGAAGATCCTCGACGAGCAGAACATTCAGATGATCGGCGACGACCTGTTCCGGCTCGTCGACGAACTGGGCCGCCGCAAAATCCTCTTGAACTTCTCGAACGTCCAGTACATGTCGAGCGCCGCGCTCGGCAAGCTCATCCGGTTGCACCAGCGGCTCCAGTCCGTGGGCGGAAAGCTCGTGCTGTGCGGCATCTCGAAGGACCTGTACGACGTGTTCGCGATCACGAAGCTCGACAAGATGCTGTCCATCGTGAAGGACGAGCCCACCGGGTTGAACTCGTTCTGACCCGCCCGGCCGCCGACGCCCGTCGCGGCCCCTCCCACGCCCGCGGGCCCACCCATGAACGACCGCCAGATCCGCGAGGCGTTCTGCATCCCGAGCGACCTCGCCGAGGCCCGCCGGGTGCAGGACGAGATCGAGGAAGCCCTTCAATCGAACCGCTTCGGCGAGCGGGACATCTTTTCCATCCGCCTTGCCCTGGAAGAAGTGCTCGTCAACGCCATCAAGCACGGCAACCAGATGGACCCCGGCAAGTGCGTCCGCGGCGAATACACCGTGACGGAGGAACGCTTCGACGTCCGCATCGAGGACGAAGGCCCGGGCTTCGACCCGCACGACTTGCCGGACCCCACCTCGGAAGAGGGGATCGAACGCGCCTGCGGCCGCGGCGTCTTCCTCATCAAGCACTACATGACGAGCGTCGAGTACCACGGGAAGGGGAACGTCGTCACCATGTCCAAGCTGCGAAACGGTGCCGCGGAGGAGTGAGGCCCTCATGTCGACCACGTCCGATCCCGCGCCGGAAGTCATCTACCCGGATTCCGACGGGAAGCCGATGTCCGACAACACCCTGCAAGCCGAGTGGATCGTCACGATTTTCGGCAACCTCGACACGCTGTTCGCCGGCCGGCCGGATGTCTTCGTCGCGATGAACAACCTGATTTACGCGGTGAAGGGCAAGCCGAAGCGGCGGTGTGCCCCGGACGTGTACGTCGCGTTCGGCCGACCGAAGGGGCACCGCGGCAGCTACAAAGTCTGGGCCGAAGGCGACATCTTCCCACAGGTGTTGTTTGAGATCCGTTCACCGGGCAACCGCGCGGGCGAGATGGCCCGAAAGCTGAAGTTCTACGACCGCTATGGAACGCTGGAATACTACGACTACGACCCCGACAACAACATCCTCCTGGGCTACAACCGCCAGAAAAAACGGCTCAAACCCATTCCCACCATGGCCGGGTGGGTCAGCCCGTTGCTCGGGATTCGCTTTGAATGGAAGCCCGAAGGACTGACCATTCACAACCCGGACGGCTCGCCATTCCTGACGTTCGTGGAGATCGCCGAGCGACGCCTGCGGGCGGAAGAAGAAGCGGCGGCGGCGAAGCGGGCCGTCAAGGCCGCCGAGGCGAAGGCGGCCGCACTCGCAGCCAAGCTACGAGCTCTGGGAATCGACCCGGACGCGGTCTAATCCCACTCACAACCCGGCTCCCGTCATTCCGCGCGGTTCAACCGTGGGGTACACTTCTCCCACTGACACCCGACTTCCCCCGCTGAACTGCACCCGATGGCCGAAACTCTCACCCCGATGATGCAGCAGTTCCGGGACGCGAAGGCCCAGCACCCCGGCATGATCGTCCTCTTCCGCAACGGCGACTTCTACGAACTCTTCGAGGACGACGCCGAGTTCGGCCACCGCGTACTGGGGCTCACGCTCACCAAGCGGGACAAGGAAATCCCGATGGCGGGGTTCCCGCACCACAAGCTCGAACACTACCTCGGCGTGCTGCTCCGCGGCGGGCACCGGGTCGCGGTCTGCGAGCAAATGGAGGTGCCGGGCACGACGGGGAAGCGGATCATTCGCCGGGAGGTGAACCGCGTCGTGACGCCGGGCACCGTCACCGAGGACGAACTCCTCGACGCCCGCCGGCCGAACCACCTCGCCGCCCTCACGCGGTCCCGCACCGGAATCTACGGCCTCGCGTGGGTCGATCTTTCGACGGGCAACTTCCAGGCGACCGACCTGACCGAGGGGATGCTCGCGGACGAACTCGCCCGGCTCGGGGCCGTCGAGTGCCTCCTGCCCGACGATCTGGTCGAGAGCATCACGCCGAATCTCGGGCCGAACCCGCCGCGATCCGTCGTGCCCCGGCCGGCGTGGACGTTCGACGCCGCCACGTCGCTCGATGCGCTGAAGAAGCAGTTCGCGGTGAGCACGCTGACGGGGTTCGGGTTCGACGACGCGCAGCCGTGCGTGGCGGCCGCGGGGGCGATCCTCGTCTACCTGAACGAGACGCTGAAGACGAGCCTCGCGCACATCCGGCGGTTCCGCCCGCACCGGCAGGAGTCGTTCCTGGTTCTCGACGAGGTCACCCGGCGGAGCCTGGAACTGACGCGCACGCTGCGCGACAACCTCCGGGAAGGCTCGCTGCTCAGCGTGATCGACCGCACCGTCACCGCGATGGGGGCGCGGTTCTTACACGACACTCTCCTTGCGCCGCCGAACGACCGGGCTACCATTGAAGCCCGGCACGATGCCGTCGCGGAATTGTTACAAGACCACCCGTTGAGGGGCAGCGTTCGCGAGTTGTTGGATGCCACCCCGGACTTGTGCCGTCTCACAACCCGTGTCAGTACCGCGCGGGCCACGCCGAAAGATTTGGCGGCGGTCGGTCGCGCCCTTCGCCTTTTGCCGAAGTTCAAAGCCAAGCTCGCGGGCCGGAAAGCAGATCTCTTGAGTGAATTGGAAGCGAAGCTCGAATTGTGCCCGGATTTGCGGGAATTACTCGACCGTTCGCTGACCGACGACCCGCCGTTCGCCGTCAAGGAAGGCGGCATCATCCGCGAGGGGTACAACGCGGAACTCGACGAACTCCGCAAGCTGGCCCGCGACGGCAAGGACTGGATCGCGAAGTATCAAGCACAAG
>CAYUHJ010000130.1:5487-17626 GCA_964444365.1 uncultured Alcaligenaceae bacterium
GCACAAGAGGTCACCCGCACCGGCATCACCAGTTTGAAGGTCGGCTTCACGGACGTGATGGGCTATTACATCGAGATCACGAACGCCAATGAGACGCGGGTGCCGGCGGAATACATCCACGAACGTACCTTGAAAGGGGCCAAGCGGTACAGCACCCCGCAGTTGAAGGAGTACGAGGAAAAAGTCGTCACCGCCCAGGAGCGGAGTCAGGCACTGGAGTTCGAGTTGTTCGTCCGCGTGCGGGACCAGGTCGCGGCGCAAACCCACCGGCTGCTGCAAACCGCAGACGTGCTCGCCGCGCTGGACTTCCTCGCCGGGCTCGCGGAACTGGCGTCGAGCCGCAACTACGTCCGCCCGAAGATGGTCGACGAGCCGATCCTGTCCGTAATCGACGGCCGGCACCCGGTCCTGGATCAGATCATGCTGCCCGGCACGTTCGTGCCGAACGACGTGAAGTTCGCCCCGGCCGACGGCGTCTTCTGGCTCATCACCGGGCCGAACATGGCCGGGAAAAGCACGTTCATCCGGCAGGTCGCGCTGCTGACGCTACTCGCGCACGTCGGCAGTTTCGTCCCCGCGAAGGCGGCCACCGTCGGGCTCGCGGACCGCATCTTCACCCGCGTCGGGGCCAGCGACGAGATCGGCCGGGGGCAGTCGACGTTCATGGTCGAGATGACCGAGGCGGCGAACATCCTCAACAACGCGACGAGCCGCAGCCTCGTGATTCTGGACGAGATCGGCCGGGGGACGAGCACCTACGACGGGCTCTCGCTGGCCTGGGCCATCACCGAACACCTGCACGACGCGGTCGGGTGCCGGGCCCTGTTCGCGACGCACTACCACGAACTCGCGACGCTGGCGAAGTCCCTGCCGCGGCTGCGGAACTACAACGTGCAGGTGCAGGATTCCGCGGACGGCGTCGTGTTCCTGCACCGCATCGCGCCGGGGAACTCGCTGAAGAGTTACGGCATCCACGTCGCCCGGCTCGCGGGGGTTCCCGATGCCGTGCTGCACCGTGCCGAACAGGTGCTCGCCACGTTGGAACGCCGGCAGGAGGTCGCCGCCCCGGCCCACGACGCCCCGGTCCCGACACCGTCTTCGCCGCCGGTTGCCGAGCCCGTCGCGGACAAGGCGAAGCGGACCGGCAAGCCGCCGACGACGGTCGTCGACCCGCCCGAAGTGGAGCGGCCGCGGAAGAAGGTGAGAGAAAAAACCGGCCCGAGCCTGTTCGGCGAGGCCGGCGAGGTGCCGTTCTAAGTCACTTCGTGACGTTGCTCGTCACGCGGAATTGGCGGACTGGCACTGTTTTCTCCCGGTCGGGGACGTGTCGAAGAAGGCCGACGACGAGCTCGTCACCTGTGAGATCTGGCCGTCGGCCGGCTAACGCGCTTCCGCCCCTCGGTCGGCACCGCGGGGAAACGGTCCAGAAAATGAAACAACCCCTTGTTTCCAAGGGGTTTGAGACGTGCCGGGATTCGCGGGGACTGCGGGTTTACTTCAGAGGCCCGACCCGGATTTGAACCGGGGGTGACGGTTTTGCAAACCCTCACTTGATTGTTGATTTCGCTGTGATTTGTAGCGATTACACAAGGTCGGCATTTTTGCGTACACCCCGGCGTACACCTCGCTGCCATTTCTCGAATCCGTCAGGGGCCGAGTAGCTGACCCGACGACTGTCGAGCATTATTGAGGAAGCTCGTCAGACCGTCGCGGAACCCGGCTTCGGTCGTGTCGAGACCGGACCCGAGCCAGAGCGCAAGCCCGCGGTCGCACTCCCGCCCGTCGATCAGCCGTTGGCGGATCGCGTCGAACCCGACGCGGTCGAGGATGCGGTCGAGGATCTGCTCGAAGCAGTAGACCCGGCCGGCCAACTTTACACACAACGACTCGCAGACGGCATCCGTTCCCGCCGCCGCGACGAGCCCGACCAGGCTCCTCTTGTCGCCGGTGACGATCGCGGAACCCTCGATCAGTGGGCACGTCGCGAATAGGACGGCTTCTCCGGCATCGATGTTCTTGTCCGTCTGCTCGGTCAGCGCGGCCGTGGCGACAGGGTCCGGCGCAATGTCTAAATCGGCCACCGCCTCAAGGAACGCGACAAGACGGGCGTAGCTCGCGTCGCCGATCCGCTTCTGGTGCTTCGTCGAGCGAACCGAGAATCGGGTCGCCCGGACGATGCGGACGTCGACGGTGGTGATGCCAAAGGCGGCCAGGAATTCGCCGAAGAGGTCGCAACGGGCGAGCTTGAAAAGGATGTCGTTGTCGGCCAGGACAATCACTCCGGCGTCTCCTGCCGAGTGATTCGCATTAGGAACTCGCTGCTATCCTCTGGAAGCCGTTCCCAATCGAGGTTCGCGGCGAGTCGGTCGCCGATCATCCCGACCGCGTTGGGGTTCGGATAGAGGACTTTCAGCGCTGCGTTCGCCAGCTTCCAGAACCCTTCGCCTTCGGTGTAGGCGCAGTTGAGGATGACGTGACCGGGGTCGACCCGGTTACGGCGGCCGAACTCGCGAGCGAGTTGCGCGAACCTGTCCGCCTTGAGCCATCGGCCGGGGTTGAGGCAGGTGTCGGCGCTACCGGTGAGCAGTTCCATGGCGTAGCGGTCGGCTTGTTGCTCCTCGGCGTCCGGTTCGTTCTCGTGAACGGTTTCGTCGAGCAACGCCCCGTTCTCGGGCACGTGGCCGTAGTGCAGGTGCCCCAGTTCGTGGGCGAGAATGAACAGCTGCCACGCCGGTTGGGACCTCTCGCAACACAGCACGACTGCCGGACGGCCGTTCACCCGCAGCGTGAACCCCATCGGCTTCTTAGGGGTGTCAGTCGGGAAGTTGTTGACGTGGAGCACGGGGATGCCCGCCGCCCAACAAGCATCGAGCAACTGCTCGAACCCGACCCACGGGGCCGTTTCCAGAATCATCGTCCGCAGTACAGACGCGGACGGGACCGGTTGGGAAGGGCGGTCGATGGCCGCCGCCGCCAGTTGAGCGGCGCGGGTCGCGATCACCCGAGCGAGCAAGAGTTCGTCGTCCGTGGTACCGGCCTGCTTCTTGTACTTGCAGACGCCGAAGTCCTTCAGCCGGAGCGTGGCCGCGGGGTCTTGGAGCGTGGCGATGTCGATCCCGAGGTGCCGGGACAGGTGCATAAGGCCGACGCAGTGGCTGGCGGGGTCCGTCCAGAGTTGATCGTCCCACCACGTCGGAAGCGCGGCGACTTTCTTGAGGTAAGGTCTTGTGAACCCGACCTCACGGAGTCGTTCGTACAGGGTTTTTGCAATCGTCGCGGTCAAGATGGCACATTCTCCCACCTGGGGTGGTTCGTCGAAGTGGTGAAGTGGATTCTACGACACGGCGAAGTCGGCCGTTAGCGCCGTTGTGCAGATCGTGGGCCGTACTGGATTTGCGCCCTCCCCGCCGCGGGCGCTATACTACCGGTGCCGGATGGCCGTGCGGCCCGCGAACCGCTCGACCCACGCAGCCCAGCGGCCGACACCCTCCCCGGAGTGTCGGTCGCCGGGCGGTCCGGTTCCGGGGGAATGTCATGTCCGTATCCCAATCGCTCTGCCATGCCGCGGCAGACGCCGCCCTCCTCCGGGACGCCGCTTCACGAGCGGCAGCGTGTCGCGCGGAACTCCAGGCCGCACTCGATGAACTGCTTACCGCCGACGCCGACGCCATCGCCGACAGGTTCCTGATCCTGGGGCGGGCTTTGGTAGCGTGCGACATTGACGTAGACCGCATTCGGCGACTGCTAGACGTCACGACCGCCGACGACGCCGAATCCTGCGTCGTGCGTGTGGCGGTAGCCGATCTCTTCACGGCGGCCATCGGGCAGAACCGTGCCGGGGTCGACGCGGTCATCAGGTTTTGCCGCCGGGACATTCGGCGGGTGGTCGACATGTCCCGGCCGGTCGGTTTGGATCTCATCGAAATAACTCGATGGGATGACGTTCAACGGGAACTGCACTTCCGCCTCGCGACACACCTGCTCCGGATGGTCGACGACCCGCTCTATCTCGCGGAACTGGAACTGGCGGCATTCGGCGAGCCCGAGGAGCAGGACGGTTTGCCCGCGCCCTGCGAGTCGGGGACAGTCCCCCCGCCCCCGCCGAGTGCGGGCGGTGTCAGCGAGACGGCGGCCGACACACAGGAACCGTCACCAGAACCGACTGGCACGCAGGAGCCGCCACCAGAACCATTGCCACCGGACGGCCCTTCGGAGCCGCTCGGGTTCACCTGGCAGAGAGTGACGACGAACTTCAGGTCCGATGAGCTACGATTTCACCGTCTGCTTCGGATCCTATGGCCGTGTCGACGATTTGCGGGCGGGGCGATGAGTCTGCTGGACGTTGCAGAACAATACGGGGAGATCACCGGTGACGACCCGCCGGGCACGGAAACCATTTCAAAATACGCGCGCGGTCTGAATCGCATTCTAGCCCGAACGTGCTTTCCCGACGAACTCGCGATCGTCGACTCCCACCTCGTCTGGCAACCTCGGACATGATCCGGACGCCAGAAACATTCGCGAATCCGCGCGGTGTCCGCTCTGGTGTCCGGGTCGTCTGAGATAGTGCCTCCGAGCGAGCCACTCGGCTCGACGGAGGGCTGACCAGTGACCGCGACTATCCCGCCGCCTCCCGCTCAGTCTGTGATCCCTGATGCTGTCGCCATCCGTGCCCGCCTCCAGCAGGTGCGGGCGGAGGCTCGCGTCCTCGCCGGAATCCTCCGGGCGATGGAGGGCTATACGCCCGCCGCTCGCACTGTGACTTCCGATGGTGTGGCCATCCATGTCCGGCAGGAGGTGTCGCGTGCCGCAGGCTGACATCCCGCCCGAACTCGTCACCGCGATAGCCGCCGCCGTGCGCGAGGCCGTCACGCCCTCACTGCTGGTCGATCACGATGGCGGTGCCCGTCTGCTCGGGTTGTCTCGCAGCGCGTGGTACCGACTCGTCGGCTCGACGGGATTCCCGGCGGCCGTCGATCTGCCGGGGGTCGGTCCGCGCTGGCGGCGGTCTGACCTGGAGCGGTGGGCCGGGAGACTCGGCGCTCGCCGCGGCAAGCGCCGTCGGGCGGAGGTGGCGTCATGAGCGCACTCCCACTCAAGGCCGGCTGCGGGCCGGCGAATCAGATCGCGCCGACCTACGAGGCGCAGATGCGTCGCGTGTTCGCGCCGCGATGCCCGCGGCGAACACACCTCCATCCGCCGAGTCGCCTCGCCGGGGTGCCCCGGCGAACACAGCCCGATCCACTCGACAGCATCGAGCGGGCGCTGCCTGACGCCATCGGGATCGTACTGGCCCGTCTGGGTGCGGAGGTGCCACGATGAGGAGCTACGGCATCATCCACACCAGTTTTTACACCTCGGAAACGACCCGCAGATTGAGCGACCGCGCCTTCCGCCTCGCGGTCTACCTCATCAGCGGTCCGCACACGTCGATGATTGGGTGTTTCTACTTGCCGGGCGGGTACGTTTGCGAAGACTTGGGATGGAGTTCGGAAACCCTTTCGGAAGGGTTCCGTGAACTGTTGACAAAGGGTTTCGTAACCCGTGATGAGCGGTTGAACTGGGTATTCATTCGCAAATTTTTGAAGTGGAACGGGCCCGAGAACCCCAACCAGGCCAAGGGGATGGTGAAGGCCTTCGAGCGTGTGCCCGATGGCTTCGCCGCAAAGTCGGAACTCGCAAAGAGATTGAACGAGCAACTGGCGAAGTTTCCAGGCTGCAAAGTGGAACCCTTTGGAAACCCTTCCGAAACGGTTCCGGAAGGGTATCGAAACACTGAATCTGAATCTGAATCTGAAACATATACCCCCCTACCCCCCAAAGGGGGGAGCGTTGTTTCGTCTCCGACCAAGCCAACGAAGGCGAAGAAGACGAAGACCGACCCCGAAGCCGACCCACGGTTCGCGGAGTTCTGGGCCGCGTGGCCGAAGAAGGTAGCCAAGCCCGCCGCGGCACGAGCGTTCGCCAAAGTCGACCCGTCGCCGGAATTGCTCGCGAAGATCCTTGCCGCGGTCGCGGCCCAACGCCGAACCGAGAAGTGGCTGAAGGATTCCGGGGAGTACATCCCACACCCGTCGTCGTGGCTGAATCAACGGCGTTGGGAAGACGAGGTCGCGACGACTGCCGCGCCGGAGTCTGAACCAGCCGCCGAAGCTGCTTCGCTGAAAAAGATCCTCGCCGCCGCGACCGCGAACGGCCCGTCGTGGTCGGAGATTCGCCGAGGAGGTGCAGCATGAGTTCCCCCCGTGCTGCCGCCGTCGCCGTCGCCGAACGGTTCGTCGCCGCTTGCATCCTCCGCGACCCGGAGAACGCCGACGAATACCTCGCCCAGGTCGGGCCGGACAACGTTCTCGACCACGGGTTCCGTTGCATCATCGAAGCCGCAATCGAGGTGCGACGGAACGGGCAGTTGCCCACCCTCGAAGCCGTTTACCTCGCGCTGACTCGCGCCGGCCGCGCGGCCGACTTCGACGCGGCCGGAGGGCTCGGGCCGTATCTCGCGGATGTGTTCGCTTCCACGCCGACCGTCGTCGGGTTCGAGCCGATGGCCGCCGAAGTTCGCGAGGCCGCAACGTTCCGCCGCTACGCGACGCTCGCCGCCGCGTTCGCCGCGGAGTCGGCCGACCCGCTCGACCCCGCCCCGGAAATCGGCGCGAAGTACGCCACGCTGATCGACCAGGCCAGCGACACGGCGACCGTGGACGAGCCCGACACCATCGCCGAGGCGTTCGGGGTCGGGCTGAACGAATGCCGCCGCCGGAGCGGTCGCCGTGAAGGGCAAGCCCGGACCGGGTTGGACTCGCTGAACACGCTGGTTCCGACGATCGACCCCGGCCAGATGGTTGTGATCGCCGGCCGCCCCGGCGACGGGAAGACGGCGCTGATACTCGGCATCGGCCTGCACAACGCCGGGGCGATTGGGTTGCCGACGCTGTTGTTCTCGATGGAGATGGGCCGTGCCGAGATCGGCATGCGGGCCGCGATGTTGGTCACAGGACAGTCCGGGTTCCGGTTCCGCAACGGCGAGGCAACGCCCGAGGAAATCGACGAGTTGGAGCGTGAGGCGTCGAGTGACTTGGGGTACGCGAACCTGCGGGTCGACGACAGGGTGAGTCTGAGGGTCGAGCAGATCGCCGCCGTGTGCCGCCGCCAGAAGCGTCGTCGCGGGTTGGGGCTCATCTGCGTGGATTACCTCCAGTTGATCCCCGCGACGAACCCCCGCGAAAGTCGCCGCGAGCAGATCGAGCACACGTCGCGGATGCTGAAGCGCATCGCGCGGGAACTGTCCGTCCCACTCATCGCGGCTTGCCAGTTGAACCGCGAAGTCGAGAACCGTCCCGACCGGCAACCGAAGCTGTCCGACCTGCGCGAGGCCGGCGGCATCGAGGCGGACGCCGACACGGTGATGCTGCTGTGGCGGAAGCCGGACCAGGGCGAACACGACCCGGTTCACAAGGTCACGGTGATCGTGGCGAAGCAACGGAGCGGCCCCACCGGCAAAGCGGAGTTGAACTATCGGCGTGCGTGCATGCGGTTTGAAGACCCGTTCCCGGAGATGTAGCCGCAGTCGCGCCCGTTTCGCGCCTGTTGCGCGATCCGGTCGCCAGATGGGAACTTCGCCCACCGGGGGAGATCGGCGATCCTGGGGCATCCTGGCGCGATTGCGGGGGTGGTGTTATTTGCGCGTGCGGGCGAATGAGCGAGGGGGAGTTGTGCCGCGACGACCGCCTCCGCCCCGCGTCGGTTCCGCTCCGGGTCGGCCCTGGGTAGGGGTGTTGTGTCTGGCGGGCGAACACATGGACATGGTGCTGAGCGGGTGTCGACGGTGCCACCGGCACCACACCGTTCGGTTGCCGGACGGCACGCCGGTCGAGCCGACGCCGATACCGGTCGAGTCGCCATGCCCCAAAGATGAGGGCAGGCGGGTTTGGGTCAGCCTCGGCGCAACCGGCAACCTGCTGGCGATGAACACGCGAAACTTCAAAGCGTTCCTCGCCCGGCTCGAAGCGGAGAAGAAGCGGCACTTGCGGCGGGCGATTCGATCGGACCTTCGGGCGGCCAGGATGCGAGAAAAGGTTGCCCAGAAAGGCGAAGAGTTTCGACGTGTGGGGTGAGCGGGTTCTTCTTCCAGGAGTTGCAGCATGAATATCAGCGCGCAAGAGTTCTCAGAGTTGATCGAGTCGTTGCGCGACCGAGGAATTGTCGTTCCCGACGAGGTCGAGGACTGCCGCGGGCTCATCATCGCGGTGAAAGCCGGCGGCGGTCAACGGCGACGGACGGTTGTGCCCTTGCGGCCGCGAGTTCTCGAAGTAGACGGTAGCGACCCGGACCCCGCGGCGGAGGTGCCCGCCGGTGCCTGAATCACAGCCCGACCCGGTCGAGGTACTGACCGCGTACCTCCTCCGACTGGAGCGGTTCCATCGCCTGTTGACCGCGCGGCCGGACCTGGTGCGGGCCGTCGGATGGCTGACCGAGTACCCGGTCCCGATCCCGTTCGTGAAGCCGGAGTTCGCGGTGCAGGTCGAACTCGCCGAGTTGGTAGAAGGATTCGGCGACGGGAAGGGCCTGCGGGAGATGCTCGACGAAACCCACGACACGGAAGCCGCACCGAAGGAGACGTGAGATGGCGACGACGAAAGTCATTCTGATCGACGACAGCGAGGACAACAAGGCGGTCGTTCCGCTGCTCCGCGAGATCCGCGACGGGATCAAGTCTCTCGGTTCCGCGTCCACCGGCCCGGCCGGGGGCGCGGGTGCCGGGTCAAAGGGCGGGGACGCGGTCAGTTCGGTGATGAGCGCGGCGAGATTGCTCGGGGGCAAGGGCTCCAGCGACATCGCCAAGTTATTC
The DNA here is from genome assembly GCA_964444365.1 of uncultured Alcaligenaceae bacterium. Taxonomy (GTDB): domain Bacteria; phylum Planctomycetota; class Planctomycetia; order Gemmatales; family Gemmataceae; genus CAYUHJ01. The sequence goes on from CAYUHJ010000130.1 coordinate 14,336, forward strand.
GCCCAGTTCGCCGGGGGTGGAGGCGGCGGCCAGATCGGGCAGTTGCTCGGCCAAGTCGGGGGCGGACAGGCGGCGGGACTCGCCCGGATGTTCGCTGGCCTCGGCGGTGCCGGTGGCGCGGCCGGAGGAGCGGCCGGGGCTGGAGCTGCGGCCGGTGGCGTGGGTGCCCTCGGCGGGCTGGCCGCCGCCGCCGGGCCGATCGGGGCCGCGTTCGCAGTGGCCCACCTCGCCGCCGAAGATGTGTCCGCGAAGTTCCGCGCGGTCGGTGAGGCGGCGAAGTTCGTCGGCACGGAGATGCGGGCGCTCGCCAAGAACGACACCCTCGGGATGTTCAACGCGGCCAGCGAGAAGGCCGTATCCGGGCTCGAAAAGGTCGGCCAGTTCGCCCCCGCCGCGAAGGTCGGCGCGGAAGGTTTGAAGGCCGCCACGACGATCGTGAACGAGTTCACCGCGACCGTCGAGGCGTTCGTTCAGCGCGGCAGGGAGCTGTCGAAGTACAACGGCGAGCTGGCCGCCGCCAACGCGAAGGCCCGCACCGCGAACGTGCTCGCGGACGTGGAAGAGTCCCGCAAGCTCGGCCCGGCACTCGCGAAACTGACGGATGCGCAGTCGCGTTCCGAGCAGGCATTCCGCGAGGCACTGGCCCCGATCAAAGAGATCCTCGTCGACCTGCTGGCCAGCGCCACCGAGGTCGCCGCGGACTTCATCGGGGTCGTTAAGCCGGGCGTCAAATTCATCGCCGAGTTGCTGAAAGCCATCATCGAAATCCTCAAGAAGATGAACCCGCTCGGCCCGGTCGCGGACGGCGTGGCGGCGATCCGCAAGTGGTTCGATGGTCAGAAGCCCGAGTCTCCCGGCGGGCTGAACAGCCTCATGGAGCAGTTGCTCCAGGTCGACACCGAAAGCGGCTCGCCCAACGCCGCCACCGCGAAGACGAACGACCAGAAATTCGCCCAGACGGCGATGACGCCACTGTTCAGTTAGGAGCCCGAGATGGCAGACGCGACCGAACCCCGCCCCGACATGCCGCCGCTCGGCACCCTGGAGTACGACGGATACCAGTTCACGCACACCCGGACGCTCGGGGTGAACATCGTCCCGGAGGAAAACTCCTCCGGGACCGGCGTGAACTACAACAAGTTCACGTTCAAGTTCGAGACGCACCTCGCCGGTGGGCCGACCGGGGAGCCCGTGACGGAACTCCGTCGGCTGCTCACGAAGCCGGGTAAGGCGTTCAGGTACGAGGACCGTGGGCTCGGCCGATTCAACGTGAACGTCTCCGGGTCGGGGGCGAAGGACGTGGCCTGGGGGCCGAAGTGCAAGGAGGTCGGGTTCGAGCCGCTCGGCGGCGGCAACGCGTGCAGGCTGACGTGGACGCTCGAAGTGGCCATCGTCGACTGCGACGACGCGGTCCACGAGTTTGCCCTCATGGAGCACGAGGAGCAGGTTTCCTACCAGGTCGACGAGTTCGGCTACTCGACCCGAACCGTCACCGGCCACGTCCTCATCCCGCAGAACCGAACCCGCGACGGCACGCGGCTGAAGGACTCCCCGGACGAGTACCGCGAGAAGGTTGTCCCCCCGCTGCTGCCGGGGTTCCGCCGGACGTTCGCGCCGTTCGTCATCAACGAGGCCCGGACCCGGTTGGACTACGGCTACTCCGACAAGCAGATGGGTCCGAACATCCCGCCGAAGGGGGTCGTCGACATCGACGCGACGGAGGAGCTCGCCTCCTCGGTCGGCGGGCTGGCCGAGTGGGTGGCGACGATCAGCGCGACGTACACCCTCGCCGCGGACTGCCCGGACCCGCGAATCGCCCTGATCCATTTCATGCGGGTCCTGTGCAAGTCGCGGATCGACGCCATCGCCAAGACAATCGGTTCCCTCTCACCCTCCATCACGCCGATCCTGTTCCGGATGGGCGACCCCGGCATGGGATTCAAGACCCCGGTCCGCCCGACGTTCTCCATGCAGTTCATGTACAACCGCGACATCAAGAAGGCGATCAGCGCGAGCGGGCTTTGGGAACCGGTGCCGAGTTCGAGCTGGCAGTACTGGGCTACGTCACTCGCCAACAGCGCGTTCCACCCCCGCGGCGTCGCGAAGTTGCGGCTGAACGTGGGCGAAGAGCGACTCACGTCTCTGTGCAAGCCTTCCACCCCGAAGGCGGGCAGCGGTGGCGCGATCGAGATCAGGAGCAACCCGGCGAAGATGAGCGACATGACGGCGAAGGAACTCATCGACGCCATCGCCCCCAAGCCGGACGAGCAAACGAGCTGGTTGTACTACGTCAACGACCTGGAGTTCGAGGCGGACAACGGCGTCGTCAGCGTCCGCACGCTGCCGACGAGCACACTGACCGGCCGGCAGGACGTGTTCGGCTCCGTGGCCGACGCCCTGAGCCGCCCGGTTGACGCCCTGACCGGGGCCGCCCAACAGTTCCTCGAAGCGGTCGGCCAGGCAGCGGCCGAGGCTGCCGCCGGTGCGTTCAATCAGGGGCCGGGCGGGGGGCCGGGCAGGACGGCCCGGCTGGAAAACGACACGGGCGGCGACGTCACCCGGCGCGTGACCCCGACCCAGGTGGTCTACCTCGTCGGAAAGGCGGCCCGCAACGGGTTCCCGATCCCGCGGCCGAACCTCGACGACGTGGGCGGCGTGAAGCCGGTTCCCGCAAACCGACTCGACCGCGGCGAGGGGTTCACGCAGCGGGTGATGTACGGGGCCGGGACGAGCCCGATCTACCTCGCCCGGTGGCGGCTGCGGTACTCGCTGCCCTCGCCCCCGAAGCGACCGGTCGCCGTGCCCCCGAACCCGGTCCTCGACCCGAGTTCATCGAGCTAACGCGCGTCCGGCGGACGGATGCGGCGTCCGTTTCGTTCTGGCCCTTGAGGAATTCATCATGGCAATCTTTCTCGGCGAAGACGATGGTTGGCTGGAAATCGAAGTACGCCCCGTCGCGGGCGACCCCGTGACCGTGCGGTGCGACGTGCTCCGCGATTTCAACACGCTGGCGAAGCTCGCCCAGGGCGAGACGGGCGAGTCCGAGGGCACGTTCCTCGCGGCGGCAAAGGCTTACTTCGAGTCGATCGGGTTCCCGGCGATCTCGACGAAGACGGTCGCGGCGATTGCCCGGGCCGTCAACGACCGGATGGCGGAGCTGCGGGCGAAGGACGCCGCACTCGCCACCCCCGCCGCCTGACCTTCGACTTCCTCCCCGCCGCGGCGTTCGTGGCGGGTTCCCGTGCTCATCATCCCTTGAGGTTCTTCATGTTCCATGAATTGCAGTTCCCC
>CAYUHJ010000131.1:0-4952 GCA_964444365.1 uncultured Alcaligenaceae bacterium
CACGAGGGTGTCGTCCGGGCTCGTCAGGGCGAGGTTCACGTCGGATTCGGTGATCGCACCGACGCCGGCGTGCAGCACCCGGACGCGGACCTCGTCGTGGACGAGCTTTTCCATCTCCTTCTTGATCGCCTCGATCGAGCCGCGGGCCTCGGCCTTGAGCACGACCTTGAGTTCGGCGACCTTGACCTTCGAGTTCGCCTCCTTGATCGAGTCCAGGCTCTTGGGCGTGAACTTGAACCGGTCGGCTTCCCGGCGGCGGGCCGAGCGCTTCTCGGCGATCTCGCGGGCGGTCGACACGTCGGCGACGACGTAGAACGGGTCGTCGGCGTCCGGCACGTCGTCCAGGCCGGTGATGCGGACGGGCGTGCTCGGGCCGGCCTCCTTGATCTGCTTGCCCTGGTCGTCGTACATCGCCCGGACGCGGCCGAAGGTCGAGCCGCAGAGGACGACGTCCCCCTTGCGGAGCGTCCCGTTCTGGACGATGAGCGTCGCGGTGACGCCCTCGTCGCCGGACAGGTAGCCTTCCAGGCAGGTGCCGGTGGCGGCGTGGTCGGGGTCGGCCCGCAGCGGCGGGTCGGCGAGTTCGGCGAGCAGCGCGATCTTGTCGAGCAGTTCGCCGACGCCCTGGCCGGTGACGGCGCTGGTGAGCACCACCGGCACGTCGCCGCCCATGTCTTCGGGGACGAGTTCCAGGCTGTAGAGCTGGTTCTTGATCTTCTCCGGGTTCGCGCCCGGGAGGTCCACCTTGTTGATGGCGATGATGATGTCGACGTCCGCGGCCTTGGCGTGCGAGACGGCTTCCTGGGTCTGCGGCATGATGCCGTCGGTCGCGGACACGACGATGACCGCCACGTCCGTGACGTTGGCCCCGCGGGCCCGCATCTTCGTGAAGGCTTCGTGGCCCGGCGTGTCGAGGAAGGTCGTGGACTTGTCCCCCTTCTGGACCCGCCACGCCCGGATGACCTGGGTGATGCCGCCCGCCTCGGTGGAGACGACGTCGGACTTGAGGCCGTACTCCTGGCGGATCTTGTCGAGCAGGCTCGTCTTACCGTGGTCGACGTGGCCCATGATGGTGACGATCGGCGGGCGGGCGACGAGGTGTTCCTCCCCCTTCGCCTTGCGCTGCTTGTCGAGCTCGTCGAGGGTGGCGGTTTCCTTGTCGGCCGACTTCTTGGCGACGAGTTCGATGTTCTTGTCGGTCGCGATGAGTTCGGCGACTTCGAACTCGACGGCGGCGTTGATGTTGAACAACTGGTTGGTCAGTTGCTTCAACTTCAGGATGAGTTCGTTGGCCTTCATCCCGATCGCCTCGGAGAGGGACCGGACGGAGATGGGCAGCGCGATCTCGACCTTGCCGCCGACGATGGAGGCCGGCTTCTTGACGACGTGCTGCTTGCCGCGGTGCTTCTTGATCCGGGAGCCGTACTCGCGGTCGATGGTGTCGACGCGGCCGCCCGGCCCGATGATGAGCGAGTTGGCGGACGGGGCGCGCTGGCGGCCGACCTGGCGGGCCTTGTGGCGGCCGTCGCGGCCGGCGACCTCGCCGGGCTTGCGGGCCGCGCCGCGGCGGTCCCCCTCCTCGTCCGCGCCGTCGGTCCGGCCGGCCGGGGCACGCCCGGTGCCGACGCCGGGGGCCACCGGGCCGCGGTTCGCGTCCGACTTTTCCCCCGGCGGCGGGGCGGTGACGATCTGCTGAATCTGCGCGAACGTCTGCTTCCCGCGCGTACGCTCCGCATCGCGGAGCCGCTGAATTTGCTCCGGCGTGAGCTTGATCGTCCCCTTGGGTGCGGCGCTCGCGGGTGGGCGAGGGCCAGTCGTGCCCGGCCCGGCCGGAGGCCGGGGGCCGCTGGAGCGGGGAGGCAGGCCGCCGGCCCGTTGAGCGCCGCCGCCGGTCGGACCCGGGCGAGGTGGCATGCCACCGGGGCCAGCGGGTCGAGGGCCGGTACTGTAAGTCGGCGGGTTCGGGCCGCGCGAGAACCCGCCGGGGGGCACGGTCGACGGGCCGGGCCGCGGCGGCGGGTACGGGCTCGCACCGGGCGGCCGGGGCGGGGCACCCGCGGGGCTGCTCGCGGCCGGGGCCTGCGGTTGAGCGGGCCGCGGCGGGGCCGCCGGCGGGTTGGCGGGGGCCGGCGGACGCGGCGGGAGGTTCGCCGGGCGGGTGCCGGTCAGGTTCGCCGGCCGGTTCGAGCCGAGTTGCGGCGGCCGGGCGGGGAGAGTCGGCACCCGGTTGACGACCGGAGGGGCAACCGGCGCAGCGGTCGCGGGCGGCGCTTCGGCCACGACCGCAGGGGCAACCGGTTCCGCCTTCGGTGCGGGCGCGGGGGCCGGTGCGGCCGGCGGTGCCGCGACAACCTGGGGCGCGGCCGGGGCCGGCACGTCGGGTTTCGGCGCGGGAGCCGGGGCCGGCGGGGCTTCCACCACCGGAGGAGCGGCCGGCTTCGGGGCGACCGCAGCGGGAGCCTCGGCCGGCTTCGGCGGCACGGCGGCCGGCGGCTTCGGGGTCGCCGCGGGGGGCACCGGGGCGGTAGCAGGGGCCGCCGGTGCGACGGCGGCCGGCGCGGGGACGGGGGCAGCCGCAGGCTTCGGCGGGGCCGGCGGAAGCGGCTTGGGCTTCGCGAGCGTGGGAATCTTCGTGTCCAGTTTCGGGGGGACGGATGGGGGAAGTGGCTTGGGCGGGGCAGCGGCGGCGGGCGCGGACGCCTTCGGACCCTTCTTGGCACGGTCCTTCAGCGCGTCGACCTGTTCGGGCTCCAGCGCGTTCAGCTGGTTCTTGATCCCGGCGAACCCGAGATCCTTGCAATACTCCAGAAGAACCTTGGTTTCCAGGTTCAGTTCTTTGGCCAGGGCAAACACCCGGATCTTGGAATCCTTGGCGTCTTTGGTGTCCTTGGGCTCTTTGGTCTGCTGCAAGCGCCGCTCCTTGAGGGGCGCTTACCAGCACCCCCTGACCTCGGCCGCCCACTGCGGGCGGCCGATAATGGTGGAAAGTATTCTAACCCCGCCACGGTTCCGGAAAAGAGGGAGTGCGACGGCGGTCATGCCGTCGCCCCCGCGGGAGCCTCGTCCCCGGTCGGCTTCAGGCCGTCCGGCGACAGGGTCTGTTCCCCGTCCTCGCCCGTCCGTTGTTCTTCGTGAATCACAGCTTCCTCCACGCCTTCGACGTCCGTCGGCGGGCCTTCGTGGTAACTGCCGGGCGGCGACGCGACCTTCATCTCCGGGTGGCCCGGAACTTCGACGACCGATTCCGCCTCAGCGACAGACACGCCCGCCGCGTCCGAGTTCGCGGAAACGTCGTCGCCGGCCGGGGCCGCAGCCGCCTCGGCGGCGGCCGCTTCCGCGGCGGCTTCGGCCTGGGCCGCCGCCTGCGCGGCCGCTTCCGCCTCGGCCCGCTCTTCCTCGACCGCGCGGTCCATGTGGTCCGCGTACTCCTCGGCGTAGATCAGCACCTCGTCGGCCTGCTCTTCCGGCAGCCCGGTGAACGAGGAGAGCTCCGCCGCGTCGATGAACGTCAACTCATTGTACGAGAGGAACCCTTCTTCGATCATCGCCTGGATCTGTTCCGGGGACACGTGCGGCAGCTGGCCGAACCACCGCTCCGCCCGTTCCAGGCCCTCGGCCAGTTCCTCGACCGTCATGATCTCGATGTCCATGCCGACCAGCTTCGAGGCCAGCCGGACGTTCTGCCCGCGGCGGCCGATCGCCAGCGACAGTTGGTCGTCCTGCACCAGCACGATCGCCCGGCCGAGCCGCGGGTAGGTGAAGACTTCCGAGATCTGGGCCGGCTGCAGCGCGTTCGGGATCAGCACTTGCAGCGAGTCGTTCCACCGGACGATGTCGATCCGCTCGCCGTTGAGTTCCTCGATGATGTTCTTGATCCGGCTGCCGCGGACGCCGACGCAGGCCCCGACGCAGTCGACCTTCATGTCGATGCTCGAAACCGCGACCTTCGAGCGGTAGCCGGCCTCCCGGGCGACGGCCCGCAGGTCGATCGTGCGGTCGTCGACTTCCGGGATTTCTTCCTCGAAGAGGGACCGCACGAAGTCCGGGTGTGCCCGGCTCAGCACGATCTTGACGCGATGGCCGGTCTTGCGGACCTCGAAAATCACGGCCTTCACCCGCTCGCCGACGTGGTGCGTCTCGCCGGGGATTTGCTCGCTCCGGGGGAGCAGGGCTTCGCTCTTGCCGAGGGAGACGATCGCGGTGCCGGCGTCGAGCCGCTGAATCGTGCCGACGACGAGTTCGCCCTTCTTGGCGTTGTACTCGTTGAAGACCGTGTCCGACTCGGCTTCCCGAATCTTCTGGATCATCACTTGCTTGGCGGACTGGGCCGCGATCCGGCCGAGTTCGACGGGCTCGAGCGACTTCTCGCCGTGCCGGGCGACGACCTCGCCGGTGGCGTGGTCGATCTGGACGAGGACGCCTTCCTCGACGCCGAAGTGCCGCTCCGCCGCGAGGCGGATGGCCGCCTCGATCCCGTTGAAGACCACGTCCTTGGAGACTTTCTTCTCCTCGTGGATCTTGTCGACGAGTTCGAGGATCTTCTTCCCGAGTTCGCGCCGAATCTCTTCGGGGCTCGGGCCTTCTTTGACCTTCGGTTTCGGTTTCGCCTTCGCCATCGGTGCCGGCTCCAGATGCACCCCGGGTTCCGCCTCCCGGAGTTCGGGGTGGCAGAACTCCGGAATTAGTCCCCGATTCGACGGCCGGTTTTGCCGTCGAACCAGAGGCACCGGTCGGCTGGGAAGGCCCAATCCGCGGGGGTGCCGAACCCGGGCGGCGGACCGGACGGGTGCCTCGCCCGGACCCGCGTTCGACCGCGCGCCAGGGTCAGCCACCACCCGCTGCCGTCCGGTTCGGCCGAGACGGGGGGCCATCCGGTGAGAACGCCCTGGTTTGCAGGGGATTCACCAGACGGCACCGGTTGAACGTCTTCGGGCCGGATGCCGAGCGTCAGA
>CAYUHJ010000131.1:4962-17499 GCA_964444365.1 uncultured Alcaligenaceae bacterium
GGGCCGATTCCGCACCGAGTTTCCGCAGGATTTCCGCGGGAACCGGGACCGAAATCGACCCGCACTCCGAAACGAAATGTCCGGAGAGGTCGCCGCCACCCGCACGCCCGGCGAGGGTTCCGTCGATCAGGCTGAGCCGCCCGAGGGCAGCCGCCACGAAGCGGGTGTCGGGGGAATCCCTTAACCGGTCGGGGGTTCCGACTTGTCGAAGGATGCCGTCGCCGAGCACCCCGATTCGGTGACCGAGCGCGAACGCGTCGGCCGGGTCGTGGGTGACAAGGATCATTGTGACCCCGCGTTCGGCCCGCAGCAAGTGCAGATCGTGTCGGAATTCCGGCCGAAACACCGGATCGAGCCCGGTGAACGGCTCGTCGAGCAGCCAAACCGCCGCATTCCGGGCGACCAACTTCCCCAAAGCCACCCGTTGCCGCTCCCCGCCGGAGAGCTGATGCGGCATCCGCTCCAGCAACGGTTCGAGGTTCAGAAGTTGGACTGCGCTGCGAAGCGAAACTTCTTCTGGCCTTTCTCTTGTGGCACCGGCCTCTGGCCGGTGTGGGCGCAACACCGGCCAGAGGCCGGTGCCACAAGAAGTGGACTTCCCTCCCCCGAGATTCCCCGCCACAGTCAAATGCGGGTACAACGCCGGCCGCTGCGGCACGAGCCCCACCCCCCGGCGGTGCGGCGGCAGACGGTCGACCCGTTCCCCGCCGATGCGGACCTCCCCCGCGTCGAGCTCATCCAACCCCGCGACGAGCCGCAAGAGCGTCGACTTCCCCGACCCCGACGGCCCGAGCAAGACGAACGTCTCCCCCGCCTCGACGGCGAGGTCCAGCGGCCCGACCGCGACGCCGGGGAAGGACTTGCGAACGCCGATGAGTTCGACACGGGGCATGGGGTTATGGCAGGTTGATTCTGGTACGCGAACGGAGTGAGACTGTCCGATCAGTTCTTCGCTGCGGAGCGGCGTTCGTCCGTAGCCCCACGCGGCAGCGTGGGGTCCAGCAACCCAATCATTCGAGCCCCGTAGGGGCGTCCGTTCCAACACGGACGCCCCTACGGGGCTCGGTCTTCACCGGACATGTCCCCCACGCTGCCGCGTGGGGCTACGGACGAACGCCGCTCCGCGGCGAAGACCTCGACATGAGACTCGCCAGCGAATTGGACACTCTCAACAGGGTCGTGTCTGAGCCGGAACACCTGCCCCTGGATGTTCGCGTCAGCCAGGATGGCCAGTGCCATTCGCGGCCTCCCCGTTTCGGGCCTTATTCGCGGCCATCCACGCCGTCATTCGGGCTCTCGCGCCCTCGAGTTTCGCCTCGATCTCCGGGGGGTTCCCCTTCGCGATGCGCTCCTCGATGCGGTTGTGGACCTCCATCGCCTCGGCGAGGTGCTCGTCCATGTAGCGCATGACGCCCTCCTTCACCGCATTCTACGTCAAAAGTCCGGCTGAACGGCCAGCCCGTCCGCGATGCTGGCGGTGAACGGGTAGACGGCCATGTTCACGTTCGTCCGGACCGCGTGGACGGAGCCGTCCGCGAAGACGAAGTTCACGCCGTTCGGGTGCGGGGCGGAAAAGTCCTCGGCGACCCCGGCGTCGGAGCTCGGCGGGTGGTCCCGGCAGGCGTGGCCGAGCACCATCGCGGCGGGGAGGTTGCCGGGCGGGGTGCCCCCGTCGTTCGGGCTGACCCACGTCGCACCGGGCACGATCCCGGCCCACGACACCATGGTCTTCAGGGCGCTCTTCTCCCCCACGGCGATGGTGTTGCTCGTCCCGTCCGTCAGGTCCGCGATGCGGGTGCGGCTGTTGCGGTAGAACATGCCGCGGCCCAGGATTCCGCCCACGGTGAGGTGGTTCGTCAGCACCGCCGGGTCTTCGTTCAGGAACGGCGTGTTGCCGTAACAGCCGACGTAATTCGAGCGGCCCAAGTCGGTTGTCAGCCCGGCGGGGTTCGTGAAGTCGGCCACGCGGATCGGGTCTTGCCGGGGGTCGGACGGGCACCGCAGGAACGGGATCGCGGCGGTCCGGACGGTGTCGTGAACCGGGTCGAGCATCGACTTCGTGCGGTCGATCTGACGGGAGAGCGGCTCCTGTTCCAGGTCCGCGAGCAGGCACGACGCCCATCCCCAGCCGGGACCGGTGCCGTCCGAGTAGACGGAATTCGACGAGTACCCCGGTGGGAAGCCCTGGTTGCGGTCGTGGAAACTGTGCAGGGCCAGCCCGATTTGTTTCAGGTTGTTCTGACACTTGATCCGCGACGCCGCCTCCCGAACCCGTTGCACGGCCGGGAGTAGCAGCCCGATCAGCACGGCGATGATCGCGATGACGACGAGCAGTTCGATCAGCGTGAAACCCCGGCGGGGTGGTGATGGACTCATGATGGGATCCGGGTGAGTGAAGTCTCCGTGAATTCCGGAGTTAGCCTAGACGAAATCATACATTCGCCATGCCATTCGCGTCAATTCGTCGGCACAAAAATGTTCGGAGTGTGTGGGATCAGCAGGGGAACCGTGGTAGCCTGAAATGAACCGCCCAGGCGTGCCGCACCATGATCCCCCTTGCCGACGGCTTCCTCCACCGTGTCCGCGAAGCCCCTGACGACGACGGGCCGCGGCTCATTTATGCCGACTGGCTCGACGAACTCGGCGACCCGCGGGCGCAGTTCATCCGCGTGCAGATCGCGCTGGCCCGGTTGCCGGAGACGGACGCCCGCCGGCCACAGCTTGCCCGCACCGAACGCGACCTGCTCGACCGCCACGGGGACCAGTGGGCGACGCCCTTTCGCGGCCTGGCCAGCGGCCCGGTGTTCCGCCGGGGGTTTGTGGAAGAAGTCAAGCTGACCGCACGGCAGTTCCTCACCCACGCGAATGCGCTGTTCGAAGCCGGCCCGGTCCGCCACGTTCACATCCTCGACCTCGGCAGCCACGCCGCCGCGGTCTTCGCCTCCCGGCATCTGGCGAACCTGACCGGGCTGACGGTGTACGGCCAGCACATCGACGAACCGTTGGCCCGGGCGGTGGCGAACTCGCCGCACCTCGCGAACCTGCGGGTGCTCGGGCTGGGCCGGAACCGCGTGGGAAACCTCGGCGCGGAGATGATCGCCACATCACCGTGCCTGAGTTCGCTGGAAGAGTTGGACCTGTCCGAGAACGGCATTGGCGAGGCGGGGGCGGCCGCGCTCGCGGCGGCCCCCCGGATGCAACGGCTTCGGCGACTGGAACTGGCCGGCAACGCGGTCGGCCCGACCGGGGCGAAGGCCATCGCGGCCTCGGACGGGTTGCCCGCCCTCGAACGGCTCGGGCTCGCGACGAACCGGGTCGGCGTCCCCCGGCTGGCCAGCCTCAACCGGGCCGGCGTGCTGCTCCGCGTGGGGACTGTCGACCTCTCCGGGAACGCCCTCAACCCCGGCGGGCTCGGCGTGCTGCTCGACACCGCCGACCCGCCCGGCGTTCGGTCCCTGGACCTCGGGGCGAACGACCTCGGCGACCGCGGGGCGGCCGTCCTCGCGCGGTCCCCGCACATCGCCGGCCTGCGCGAACTCCGCCTCACGCACAACCAGATCGGCGACGCCGGGCTGCAGGCCCTCGCGAACTCCCCGCACCTGAGCCGGCTGTCCGTGCTAGACCTCAGCAACAACCCCATCGGGGACGACGGCTTCCGCGCCCTCCTCGCCTCGCCGCACCTGCGGTACCTGCGGCGGCTCTACTTCCCCCCGATCGGCATTTCCTTCCGGATGCGGCTCGCCCTGGACATGCGCTACAACCGCGGGGCCGTCGCCGTGTGGTGAACACGCGCGGTCGGACAGGTCACCCGCGGAGCGAGTGACCTGTCCGACCGCGAAAAAGTGTGGAACTGTTCCCATCGAGTGGGCGTGGGAACGTCCGGATGGTCCCTCGGAGGCCTTTCGGCCCACCCGATCAATCACCCGAACCTTCGGGAAATTGGGCTAACTGCTTCCCCCTCGGGGTGCCTCAGGTTGACGGCTCACCGCTTCTTCCGGCCACTCGGTTGGGGCTGCTCCGGCATCATCACCAACTTCGACAGCGGCGTGCCGGACTGGGTCGCGTCTCGGGCGAGTTCGATGAGCCTTTCCGCCCGGAACTTCGACGCGGCGTCGAGGCGGTCGAGCGACGGTTCCAGGAGCGCAACCAGAGCCACCTTCACCGATTGCACTTTTTGGTACGACACGATCTTGTCCGGATTCCCGTCGTCCGGCTTGATCTCGAACCGCTCGGCGAGGCCGCTCGGGCTGAGGGCGAGGCCGACCCACTTGCCGCCGGGCGACTCCGCTTGCAGGTTCGCGAATGTCTCCGGGTCGGAGAGGAGTCCCACGGCCCGGGCCACGTCCGCCTTGTTCCGCTCCGCCACTGTCGAGGGCGGGGCCAGCTTCTTCTGCGACTTCAGCCACGCGGCGTCGGTGGCGTGCTTCTCGCCGGCCAGCTCCTTGAGGGCGAAGCGGATCGCGGCCTTGTACGGGTTCACCCCGTCGCGGACCGGGGCGATGGTGTCCTGCACCGGTCGGACGGCCACGAAGTAGTCGTACCGGCGGGCCCGCGCGTGTTGCTGGCCGGGAAGCGTGGCCGAGAAGTCTTGCTTGAGGTAGCTCGCCGACGCGGTCACGGAGCGGGACCCGGCCGCCTCGTAGTATTGCTCGAAGTTCGGGTCGACGAGACTCCGCATCAGGCCCTCGTCGGGGTCGGTGCCGGCGAGGGTCGCCTTGCTGTTCGCGGCCGGGGGGTGGCAGAGGAGGCAGTTGCGGACGTGGCTGACGCGGGTGAGCACGCGGCGATACCCGCCCGTCCCCCCGGTCGGGAGCGTGGCCACGAAGTTGGCGTCCGGGTCGGGCTCGTCGAGGGCCGCGGCCAGTTCGGGAACCGCGTCGGTCAGGCCGAGCTCGACGAGGGCCTCGCAGGCGTGCTCGACGGCCCGCGGCCAGGGGTAGCGGACCCACTTGAGGAGTTGCTGCCGCACCTCGTCCCGGTCGCGGTCGGCGAGGGCGACGACCGCGGCCGCCCGAACCCGGTCGCTCGGGTCGAAGGTGGCCCAGCGGGCGAGGGCCGCCGTGGTTTCGGAGGAATCCACGCGGGCCAGGGCCTGTTCCGCTTGCAGTCGGGCGTCCATGTTGCCGGCCTGGAACATCTGCTGGACACACGCCACCGCGACCTCGTCCTTCCACACCGGCTTCTCGGACCCGATGGTGCCGAGAACCCAGTCGGTCGGGCTGACACCGGGGCGGTCGGTCTGCTCGCGCTGCGGCGGGTTCCTGCCGAGGGACGCGGCGCGCACCGCCTTCGCCATGGCATCGAGTTCGTTCGCCTTGTCCGCGGGGAGAACCGCCTCGCTGCCGAACCGGAACGGAAGCCCGGCGAGGTCGGGGCGGCCCTTGACCGCGGTCAGCGAACCGACCGTCTTCGGCAACTTCGACGCGGCCGCGGCGATCTTGGCGAGCGACTTGTCCCGGGGTTCGCCGGGCTTCGCCAGACTGGTTTCGGGGAACGTCGCAAGGTCGCGGAGGAGGTCGGCCTCCGACCGCTTGTCGATCCGCTTTTGAAGCCCGTTCGTACCCGGAACCCGAGCCCCGGCCGGCCGCACGGGCTGACCCGGCCCGGCTTTCGGGGCCTCGGCCGGAATCTCCGCCTTCGCGACTGGGGCGGGAACGGGCTCAGCCACGGGCGCGGGCTCCGGTTCGGCGACTGCCACTTCCGCCGTCACTTCGACGACCCGCGGCCCGACCGCGACCTCGGTCACGATCCGTGGAGACGACACGATTTCGCTCGGAATCAGAACTGCGACCGACGGGGCAAGCGCTTCGACCCGGACGGGGACCGGCCGGGGTGCCGCGACCGTGACCGCTTGCTTTCCACGGCCCAAGCAGGCCACCACAGCGACCGCCACGCCGAGCGCGGCCACCGTCGCCAGCCCGCAAACGACGCCTGCCTCGCGAACGCCGACTCGAAGTCCGGCCGGAGGAGTCGACGGAACCTGTTTCGCGCGACGCATGTTCCACTCCCGAATGTGACGGACGGAAACGATCCCACACCGCAGACGTGATCACCTCTCGAACGGCTGCGGTCTCGGTCCGTTTGCGCGGTTTTTTCCGGACCCCACGCCGAGGCTCCGTGCGCGGAGCGGTGGGCGAACGTCGGGAACCCACTCGGCCTCTCACCTTCACCCCGCTCGTGTACTTGCGTACCATGTCCGCATGTTGCGCGAACTCGCCGTCCAGAACCTCGCCCTGATCGAAGACGTGCGGGTCGAACTCGCGCCGGGGTTTTGCGCCTGGACCGGCGAAACCGGGGCCGGGAAGTCGCTGCTGCTCGGGGCGATCGGGCTGCTCCTCGGCGACCGCGGGTCGGCGGACCTCATCCGCGCCGGGCAGGACGAACTCCGCGTGACGGGCCGCTTCGAACTCGGCCGACCGGAGCAGCGGGAAGCCGCCGCCGCGATCCTGCAAACCCCGATTGAAGAGGACGAACTCGTCCTCACCCGCCGGCTGTCGCGGTCCGGCCGGAGTTCCGCCCTCGTCAACGAACAGCCCGTCGCGATCGGCACCCTGCGGCGGCTCGGCGAGATGTTCGTCGACGTCCACGGCCAGCGCGAAAGCTACTCCCTGCTTCAACCGGCCTACCAACTCGAACTGCTGGACGCCTTCGGCCGGCTGACCGACCTCCGGGCGAAATACGTGGCCGCCGCCGAGCGGGTGCGGGACCTGCGGCGGCGACACAAGGAACTCGCGGACGCCCGGCAAATGCGGCAGCGCGAACTCGCCCTCGTCCGGTTCGAGCGGGAGGAACTCGACGCCGCGGGGCTCAAGCCCGGCGAGCGCGACGCGATCGAGAAGGAACGTCAGAAGCTGGCGAACGCCCAGGCCCTGGCGGCGTTCAACACCAGCGTGGCCAACCGGCTGGCCGATGACGAGGGGGCGGTCTCGGCGGTGCTCGGCAAGTTGCTGAAGGAAGCCGGCAAGTGGGCCGCCCTCGACAAGAAGCTCGCGGACGTGGCCAGGCGGCTCGAAGCCCTCAAGCCCGAAGTGCAGGACTTGGCGGACACGTGCCGCGACCTCGCGGATTCCTTCGAGGCGAACCCGAAGCGGCTCGACGAGATCGACCGGCGGGTGCAACTCCTTACCAAGCTCGAAGCGAAGTACGGCAAGCCCGCCGACGACCTCGTCGTCTACCGGGCGACACTCGACGCCAAGGAACGCGAACTTCAGGGGCAAGAAGACGACCTCGCCGGCATCGACACGCAACTGAAGGAGGCGTTCGCCGAGGTGAAAGACGCGGCTTCGGTGCTGTCGAAAGCGAGAGGCAAGGTCGCGAAGAAGCTGGCGGCGGAGGCCCAGAAGCACCTCGCGGACCTGCAAATGTCCGCCGCGAAACTCGACGCGGTACTCGAGCCCGTGCCGCTCGGGACCGACCCACAATCCGGCGAACTGCCCGCGGACGGCGCGGACCACCTCGAACTGATGCTGACGGCCAACCCCGGCGAACCGGCCCGGCCGCTGCGGAAGGTCGCGTCCGGCGGCGAGATGTCGCGGACGATGTTGGCCCTGAAGACGGTGCTGGCCGCCCACGACCCGGTGCGGACGCTCGTCGTGTTCGACGAGATCGACGCCAACGTCGGCGGCCGGCTCGGGGACGTGCTCGGCCAGAAGCTCGCGGCCCTCGGGGAGACGCATCAGGTGCTGTGCGTGACCCACCTGCCGCAAGTGGCGAGCTACGCCACGCACCACTGGACGATCCGCAAGTCCACGGCCGGGAAGCGGACGGCGACCACGGTCACGAAACTGGCGGACAGCCCGGACCGGGTCGAGGAACTGGCACTGATGCTCCGCGGGGAGGCGCGGTCGGACACGACGCGGAAGGAGGCCGCCGAGATGCTGAAGGCGGCCGGGGGCCCCGGCCGCCGGTCCCGGTCCTGACGCTCACGTCGCCTGGGACGGCGCGTGCTTCGTCTCCGGCACGTCCGCGGACTCGGGCTTGAACCAGCCGTCCTCGAACTCGATGCGGGCCTGCTTCTTCATCGCCATGTTCGCGGTCAGGGCCAGGATCGCGTCGGCCATCGCGACCTCGCCGTGGCAGCGGGGCACGTCCTGCTTGAACTTGCCGTCCGGCCCCTTCTCCCAGCCGACCTTCTTGTCCCACTTCCGGACGCAGTACGCGAAGTGTTCGAGTTCCGTCTGGTAGCCGCGGACGGGGGTGTCCCACGCCGACGCGCCGGCCGCCTTCACGATGGCCGGGCCGCCCGCGCCGCCCCAGGTGGAGGTCGCTTCCGCGACGGGCTTGCCGTCCTTGGTCGTGGTGATCGCGACCTTCGTGTCCTTCCCGCCGCTGTTCGCCTTGCCGGGTTCGGGCTCCTTGTACAGGTACACTTCGGCTTCCATCTCCACGACCATCGTGCCGCGGCTGCCCATCAGGCACTCGCCGTACTTCTCGAAGGAGTTCGTGTTGAACGACTCGTAGGAGACGACGACGATGTCGCTCGGGTCGGTGCCGCCCTTGCCGGCCTTCGGGTGTTTGGGGCCGGGGAACTCGTAGGTGACGAAGACGCCGTCGTCCGACTCGCGGTCGTTGCGGCCGGGGCCGTAGAAGAACTTCCCGCCGACGCCCGACACCGCGAGCGGGTGGACGTGGCCGAGGAAGATGGAGGAGGCGTCCAGTTGGTGGCTGCCGAGCTCGGCCATCAATCCGCCGCCGGTCTTGTCGTACAGCCGCCAGCGGGACAGTTCCGTCACGCTGTTGAACCCGGCATCCTTCAGCAGGCTCGGGTCTTTCAGCAAGGCTTCCGCGTCTTGCGCGAGGATCGGCTTGCACCAGCCGTCGCGGTAGAACGGGATGTCGAACGGCTTGCCGTCGAGGTCGTTGCCGGTGGCGAACTTCTTGCGCTCCTCGTCGGACGCGGTGAACGGCCAGGAGTTGTTGCGCGGCCACTGGCAGCGGATGTGCTTGATGTCCCCGAGCACGCCCGCGTTGACGACCTCCGTGGCGTGGGCGTACAGCGTCGAGTAGTGCCGCTGGTGGCCGATGCCGAGCAGCAAGCCCTTGTCCTTCGCGTACTTGATCATGTCCTTGCAGCGGGTGATGGTGCGTGCCATCAGCTTCTCGCAGAAGACGTGCAGGCCGGCGTCCATGCACAGCTTCATGATCGTGTCGTGCGTGTTGAGCGGCGTCGCGATGATGACGGCTTCGAGCCCGAGCTTGTCCTTGTCGGCGACGAGCTTTTTCACGTCGCTGTACGACGCGATCTTTTTCGCGTCCGCCTCGCCGTACTTCTTGTTCAGCCCCTTCCGCGGGCCGTTCGGCTCGCCGGTGAAGATGCGTTCGAGGTTGTACGGCCGGAGGTCGCAGACGGCGACGATCTCGTTAAACGCGGGGTTGTGGTCGCCGACGAGGACGCCGCCCTCGTCGCCGCAGCCGATCAGCGCGGTGCGGACGGCCTTGTTCCCCTTCCACTGGTCGTAGCCGAAATAGACGGCCGCGGACACGGGCAGCACGGCGGCACCGGCGGCCATGCTCTTCATGAACCCGCGGCGGGTGAGTTCGCCGGTCGCGTGGGCGAAGTTGGCCTTGCCGGTTTCTTTCTGTTCGGCAGTGAGGTCGAGAGCCATCGAAGTATCTCCGGGGAGGGTTGTGTGTGGATCAAGGTTAGCCGCGAGGCAACGCCGAGCGCGGGCGCTACCTGCCGGGGGAAATCGTTGGTTCGGGTGGCGGCCCGCGCTCGGCCCCGCCTCGCGGCTAACCGGGATTTCCGTTCGGTTGTTCGGTGTCTTCCTTGCGGAACACGACCCGGTAAATGATCGCGTCGAGCCCGAGCCAGCGGCCAGTCGGGAAGCATGCGAGTGCCAGCAGCGCCAGCGCCTCGATGACGTTCTTGTTCACGAATAGCGGGTTCCCCTCGGTGTTCGGCGGCTGCGGCAGCCACGGGTACGCGGGGAACGTCAGGTACGTCACGAACAGGAAGCCGGCAGCCAGGACGCAACTCAGCCGGGTGAGCAACCCCGCCAGCAGGCACCCGCCGACGCCGGCGATGAACCACATCGTGAGCGTGTCGAGCCGTTCGCCGTTTTTCGAGACCTTGGGCTCGTCGACTGGCTTGCCACCGTTGACCTGTGTCGTGAGTTCCTTCACGAAGGCGTTCGCGTCCTTAGCCAGGTCGCTTTCCGCCGTGACGAGTTCGGTCCGCAGTTCGGCGGCGCGCTTCATCTCGACGCCGTTGCCGTTGCCGATGTGAACGTCCCGGCGGGCGTCGGCGGCCTTCACCTCGGCGCGGAGCCAGTCCAGGTGGGCGAGCCGTTGCGGGGCGGTAAGGGACACGTCGCCGGTGACGAACTTGACCTTGGCCGGCCGGCCGTCGACGCCGAACACCCAGCGGGCGTAAGTGGCCTTCGCCGCGGTTTTCAGGGCGGCGTCGCCCGGCACCGCGTCGATCTCGTCGGCGACGGCCTTCGGGCAGTCGGCGGCCTGCTCCTCGGCGGGCCGCTTGTCGAACCCGGCGGGTACGCTCTCCCGCGGGGCCTTCACCCTGGCGGCGATCACCGCGGCCGGGTCGTCGAATTCCTTCCGCATCATCGCGCCGACGTCCGTTTGCGACGCCTTGAAGTACGGCTCGCTGGAGAACGGGCGGTTCGTCTCGGTCGGCCCGACGGCGTGCGAGTGGATCTTGTGCATCCCCTCGAAGAAGAAGTGCCAGCCGATCGCGAGGCGTAGCGCGAGCAGGAAAAAGACGCGCGGCTGCCAGTTGTTCGTCGCGGTGGCGACGACCAGCGACAGCAGCGTGCCGGCGAGCCCGGCGTAGACGACGGCGTTCGGGATCATGGTTCGGGAGACGTCCGGGGTTTCAGGGTCGGCGGGGGGAACACGATGTCGCGGTAGATTACCGTCAGCGGGATACGGACCGGCACGGTGGTCAGTGCGAACTCGGCGTCGAGGCCGTCAATGAAGCGGAGGAGCCACTTGTCATCCTCGCTCCGCCGGTAGTGCATGACCAGCGGGAGATTCTCAAAGACTGCCGCGTACTCAGCCACTGTCGGGGATTTCTGGTAGTGGTGAATCTTCCTTCCGAGGTCGTAGTCACCCGATGTCGGTGACACGATTTCAATGATAACCCGAGGATTCGTCAGCGTCTCGTCACACAGCGGATCGAACTGCGGCCGGTCGCAAAGGATAAGCATGTCGGGGTAGCTGTAGAACCCGGTGGCGGGTATCCCCACACGTTGATTGCACGAGAGCGTTTCACAGTGTTCGCCTCGGAGGGAACCTCCCACCGAAGCAATGAGGTTCGTGACGATCCGGTTGTGGGTGATGCTCGATTCCGGGCGGGGAATCAGCCGGCCGTCGCACAAATCGCTCCGGACCTCGGCGGCTCGCTCCAGCAGCAGGTATTCGGCGGCGGTCATTCCCCATCTCCGTCCGGCAACACGATCGCGGTCAGGTGCGGCCGGCTGCGGCAGAAAGCGGCGGACGCTTCCTGACCCAGCACGAAGAACGCCGTCGAGTAGGCGTCCGCGTCGGCGGCGGTGGGGGCGACAGCGCTGGCGCTCGCCGTGCCGGTCGCGGGCCAGCCGAGGCGGGGGTCGAGCAGGTGGCCGAGCTTTTTCCCGTTGTACTCGAAGAACTGGAACGTGGCCGCGGACGTGCCGAGGCCCTGGTCCGTGAGGCGGACGGTGCCGAGCGTCGCAGGGTCGTCCCACGGGTGGCGGAGGGAAACCGGCCAGCCGCGGGGGTCGCCGGGCGGGGTGCCGATCGCGTAGACGCTGCTGCCGCCGCCG
This sequence comes from uncultured Alcaligenaceae bacterium, assembly GCA_964444365.1. Classification (GTDB taxonomy): domain Bacteria; phylum Planctomycetota; class Planctomycetia; order Gemmatales; family Gemmataceae; genus CAYUHJ01. The sequence goes on from CAYUHJ010000131.1 coordinate 16,728, forward strand.
TGCAGGAGGGCGGAGCGGACGCCCCACTTGTCCCGCAACAGCTCCGCGGCCCGGTCGAGGGCGTACCCCTTCCCGATCCCGCCGAGGTTGAACTCCAGCCCGCGGCGGCGGAACTTCACCGTCTTCGCGTCCGGGTCGAAGGCGACGTGCCGGGTACCGGACCGCGCCAGGGAATCGGCCCGCTCCGCCGGGGACGGCACCCGACCGTCGCGCCGGAAGAACCCCCACGCCTTGACGACCGCCCCCGTCGCCGCGTCGAACGCGCCGGCCGTCTCGCGGGTGATGTGGGCGGCCCGCACCAGCAACTCGAACAGCCGCGGTTCGACCGCGACCGGCCCCTCCACCGCGGCCGCGTTCAGCCGGCTGACTTCACTGTCGTCGCGGTACACGGTGAGTTGCGCTTCGAGGTCGTCGATCAGGTCGAGGGCGTCCTCGGCGGCTTCCACGGCGAACGGGGTTCCGAGCGGCAGCGCCACCTCGAACCGCGTCGCCATCGCCCGCCGGGAGACGCGGACGAGTGTCAGTTCTTCCGCCGCGGCGGGTTCCGGCTCCACGGGCCGGAGCAACACCCCGGCGGAGTCACGGCTGAGGAACCGACGCCGGTCCATGCGGTCGCCAGAAAGGGAGAAGGGGGAACTACTTCAACTTTACCCCACGCCCCGCTTCGAGACAAGGAACTGCGGTTCGGGCGAGCGGCGGGGCGTCAGCCCGCCGTGGACGGTCTGAATCCCATCACGGTGGGCCGACCCCCCGCCGCTCGCCGGGCGGAATA
>CAYUHJ010000132.1:0-17224 GCA_964444365.1 uncultured Alcaligenaceae bacterium
CGAAGTGGATGGCCCCGCCGTTGTGGTTGGTCGCGCCGGACAGCGGGTCGAGGTCCACGACCACGGTCTCGTCCGGCCCGGCCACGCCGGCGTTCGTGTCGACGAAGGAGTAGTCGGCGGCGTTGGCGTCGTTGACCGTGAACCGGCTGACCCGGTTGTGCGGGTTCGGGGCGTCGCTGCTGGTGTAGTAGAGGTACACCCACTTGTTCGCGGCGTAGTTGGGGTCGAACGCGATCCCGAGCACGCCCCGCTCGCCTTCCGACCGCAGCCCGACTTCGGACAGGTTGGCGACGAGGTCGGCCGCCGTACTGCCGGGGCGGAACCGCTTCACCCCGCCGCCCTGTTCGAGCGCCCACAGATCGCCGTTCGGGGCGACCTCCATCGCGGTCGCGTTGGACAGGCCGGCGGCGACGACGGCCTCGGTAAACCCGGTGGGCAGTGTGGCCGGGGTTTCGCGGTCCTCGAGCCGTTCGACCCCCAGGCGGGCGGTCCGCCGGCCAGTCGTCGCGTTGCGCATCAGTCCCATTGTGCGTCACTCCGTTGCGTGCGGGGAGGGAGGCGGTCAACGCATGTGCGCTGCCGCGATACGGGCGATAAAGGGGCGAAGGGCGTAGGGCGAAGGCGATCGGGTGGACGTGAGCCCGACCGGTGGGTCGTCGAGACCCGGGCGAACAGAGCGATCTTCGATTAGCCCTTTCTGACGAAAGGGCGTAGGGGATTAAATCAGCGCGGGGCAACGACGGCCAAGTGAATTTTTCGACACAATCTGATTCGCCCAGGACCGCGTCCGAAAAGCCGACATCGGGTCTCGTGATCGTGTCTGCTGAAACCCTCAAATCGGCGAGACGCGCCCTTCGGCACGTTCGTGTGCCGCTCTGTCGTCGCCAGTGTCGTGAGCACCGTTACCCCGCCGGCCGCGGTTCAGCCGGACCGTCGAGTCGGACGGGCGGTTACCGATTCCACCGCTTCCAGCGGTGACGCACGTTCTGTCGCCGGATGCCGGGGTGAACCGGGGTGACACGGGGTGCGTCGTTCGCCGAGTCCCGCGACAGTGTGGTAGGGTCTCAACGCGCAAACCCCTTCCAAGACGCCGCCGTGCCCGTCGCTTCCGCCCCGTCAGCGTGAGGCACGTGCGGGGTGGTGTCGGACGCGGAGGACTCGACATGGCCAAGCCGTTGACGCTCGTCTTTCGGGGCGACCCCGTGGACGTCGCGCTCGAAAAAGTCGACCGGGCCAGGCTGTACGGGTACGTCGAGACGGAAGTCGTGGACGAGGCCGGGAAGCGGTGCGAACTGGCCACGCTGATCGGCGACGGGCACTCGATCGTCGGCAAGGGGGGTAGCGCGATCGCGTACCTGTCCGCGGACGGGCTCTGGAAAACCCGCTCCGAACTGCGCCCGGTCGACGCGCACGGCCAGCCGATCACGCCGGTGAAGTCGTCGTTCGACGCCCCGATTCCGCTCGCCGACGTGGCCACAATTGACGAGTTCCTTTCGCACAACGTCCACCTCATCTACCAGATTCAGCCGGCGGCCGAGGTTCCCGAGTTGCTCGCGGAATTGAAGGCGGGCACGATCTTCCGCTTCCCGTTCAGCTACCGCGGCGGGGTGGAAGCGTCCCCCGCGTTCCTGCTGCTCGGCGGCGACGGGAACCCGTTTCTGTGCGTCGGCACCCCGACCGCGATCGAGTTCGTCGGCCCGACGGCGACCGCCCCGGCGGTCGGCGACGACACGTCGGACGCGGGCGAGGAAGAGGACGCGCTGGACTTCAGCCTGGTTTGATTTCGTTGTTTTGCTCCCCTCTCCCCGTTGGGGAGAGGGGCCGGGGGAGAGGGGCAAGGATACAAGCCACGATCAGTGATTGCGTCTGGGTGGAGTCAATCCCTTCACCCCTAACCCCTCTCCCCCTGGGGGAGAAGGGGACCAGAAATGAGGATACGCGATGCCCACGATCAGCCTGTCCGACAGCCGGGGCCGCGACGCCGCCGTCTCCGCGGAGAGCGTGCGGGTGCCGGTGCGGGTGCGGTGGGTCGACGACACCGACCGGCAAGCGAGCACCGCCCGCATCCTGAAGGGGACGATCGACCGCGACTACGCGGCGCTCTTGGAGCACGCCGGAAGCCCGGAAAAGGTCGCGGATTCGCTGATTGCCGGCGACCCGGAACTCGACATCGAGGCGACCGGGGCGTTCCTGCGGGACACGTCGCGGGTCTACGTCAACTCGGACCGGCAGGTCGTCCACGCGGTTTCGCAGGTGGAAATCGTCAAGAACCCGGACGGCACGGAGAAACTCCGCCGGCCGAAGAAGCTCGCGGTGACGAACGTGACGCCGGAACAGCCGCTCCTCTGGAGCGGCAAGCTGTTGCCCAAACGCGACGTTTACAACAAGTTCGCGATGGTCTCGAAGCTTCAGGTCGTCCACGTCAACGGGCTGACGTTCGACTTCCTGTTCGGCATTGCGAAGGAACTCGAAGCGAAGGACAGCTTGCTCGTCGTGGGGGCGGGGCCGAAGGCCAATCAGCCGTTGATTCTCCGGCGGGGGGCGGTGCCGTACCGCGGCTTCCTGGAAGGGCGGACCCGCGGGAGCGAGTACCTGCTGCTCCTGCACCTGTCGAACATCGAACTGAAAGCACCGGACACGAAGCCGCAATGACCGGCGAGCGTCACTCGTCAGAGTGACGAGTTTTCTGCCGCTGCCAGCACTCGTCACTCTGACGAGTGACGCTCGCCAGGAGAAATCGGAATGTCTCTCGTCAACCGGGCGAAGCTCGACATCAAGCTCGGCTCTTACGCGGTGGGCACGGGCGCGGCGCTGGCCGACCCGTTGCTCGTCGCGCGGGCGCAGGACTACCGGCGACACACCGCGTCGCGGATGATTCCGCTCGAACCGGCGGACATCTTGAAGCGGTTCCCGGCCGGCGAGTACCACGTCAGTCTCAAGGTCGACGGCGAGTTCTCGCTGCTCGTGTACGCGGCCGGCGAGGCACTGCTCGTCAACCCCGGCGGGACGGTGCGCGTCGGCATTCCCGCGGTCGACGAGGCGGCGGCGCTGTTCAAGAAGGCCGGTGTGAAGTCGGCCCTGATCCCCGGCGAACTGCACTTCACGAAGGCCGAAGGCAAGCGGCCGCGGGTTCACGACGTGAGCCGCGTCGCCCGCACCCCGGCGTCGCAGGCGGAACTCGATCAACTCGCGTTCTCGGCGTTCGACCTGCTCGAACTCGACGGCCAGCCCGCCGGCGACGAGTTCGCGACAACGTGGGATCGGCTGACGGCCCTGTTCAAGGGGGGCAAACGCGCGGGCGTTGTCGAGACGGTGTGGCTGAAAGACGCGGCCGGGATCGATGCGCAGTTTCGCAAGTGGGTCGACCAGGGGGCGGAAGGGGCGGTCGTTCGCAGCGACGCCGTCGGCCGGTTCAAGCTGAAGCCCCGGCACACGATCGATTGCGCCGTCATCGGCTTCACCGAGGCGACCGACGACCGCCGGGGAATGCTGCACGACTTGCTCCTCGCGCTGTACCGGCCGGACGGCTGCCTGCACGTCGTCGGGCACGTCGGCGGCGGGTTCACGAACGACGAACGCCGCGGGTTCCTCAGCGACTTGAAAGACAGCATCGTCGAGAGCGACTACGTCGAGGTGAACGACCAGGTCGCCTACCACATGGTCAAGCCCGAGTGGGTGGTCGAGGTCAGCGTCCTCGACCTGATCGCGGAGACGACTCGCGGGCTGCCGATCAACAAGATGGCGCTGACGTGGGACGCCGCCGCGAACCGCTACCGCATCGTCCGCCGGGTGCCGCTCGTCGGGATGATCTCGCCGCAGTTCGTCCGCCGCCGCGACGACAAATCGGTTCACCCCGGCGACATTCCGCTGCGGCAAGTCACGGACCTCGTCGACGTGCCGCTGGCCGACCGCGACTGCCGGCAACTCGACCTGCCGAAGAGCGAAGTCTTGCGGCGGGAAGTTTGCACGAAGCAACTGAAGGGCCAGACGATGGTCCGCAAGCTGCTGATGTGGAAGACGAACAAGGACGGCGACGGCCAGGACTACCCGGCGTTCGTCATCCACGCGACGGACTTCAGCCCGAACCGCAAGACGCCGCTGGAGCGGGACGTCCGCGTGTCGAGTTCGCGGGAGCAGATCGAGCAGTTGTGGACGGACCTCGCGGCGGAGTCGTTCACGAAGGGGTGGACCCCCGTCGCGGGGGCCGTGCCGACACCCCGGCCCTCGGCACCCCCCGGCGAGACGGCGGGGACGGTCCCGGAACCCAAGATCCTCGGGAAAAAGACACCTTCCGAGCCTCCCCCGTCCGCCGATCGGGAGCAGCCGGAATCGAAGCCCGCACCGAAGCGAGCGCCGACGAAGAAGAAAAAGGCCGAATAAGCCGCGGCACCGGAGTCAGCTCAGGGGAACGGCGTTTCCCTCCCCGTCACCTCTCGGAAAATCGGAAAAATCGGCACAATCCGCGCTCGCGCCGGACTGGCTGCGCCTTAGGATGCCCCGAGCTCGTGTGACGAGCTCAGGAACCCTGCGTGGAACGGGGCCAGGCGTGACCGACGGCGACGCGCTCTACCGTGCCATCCTCGCCGACCCCGGCGACGACCTCCCGCGACTCGTCTACGCCGACTGGCTCGACGACGCGGGGGAAGCCGCGCGCGCCGCGCTCATCCGGGTGCAAATCGAGCTCGCCGCTTCCCCCACCCCGCTCCTGCGCGCGGCCGAGGAACGCCTCCTCGGGTCGGACCGACGAGACGCCCGGCAACGCCGGCGCGAGTGGGCGTTGCCCGCCCCCCTGCGAGCGGTTTGGCCCGATCACGTCGGCGGGTGGGAGTGGGTCCGAGGCTTCCCCGAAGTGTGGCACGCCCCGCTGGAACTCTGGGACCGGTGCGGGGCCGAAGTCCTCGAAGCCACCCCGGCCGTGCGCGTGATCCTGACCGACCGGGAACCCCAGTCACCACCGGGCAGCCCGACGAGGCCCGAACGGACCTGGTACCGGGACGACGCGAACTGGGTCCGCCGGCCCGACCGCGGGTGCCTGCTGCCCCCCGAGTTGTTCGATCTGCTGGAGCCGGACTGGCAGGACTTCGGCATGTTCGCTCACGCCCGGACCTACCCGAACCGCGAGGCCGCCGTCGCCGCCCTCTCGGACGCGTGCCTGAGGAAGTGGGGCAGCGTGGCGCAACCGCGTCTGCCAAGGGGGTGCAGCACAGATCGGGGAACACCGGCCGGACTATCAATTGCTCGGTAGTCATATTGTCGATTGTGAGAACGGATTCCCGCCACGAACTGCTCGATCATTGCGAGACACATCTCACGCATCTGGTGTCGTAGGGCCGTTCGCATCCTGGTTCGTCATCGCACGGGTGATCGGCATCGGTTGCACCCGGACAACCTCGCCGTGACGGCCCTGAAGAAGTCCGCGAACCAGCTTGGCCCGCGGTTCGAGGGGCACCAGTCGGCGACCGGCAGGGCAGGCGTAAAACGACCCCGGAGGCGCAAAGAAATCCTTGGATGAGGCGGAATTCGGGGGCGCGGCGGACGCGGCGGAAGCCCACAAACCTCGGAAAACACGGGAGAAACGCGAATGGTCCGGATCGGAATCGTCGGGATCGGGTTCATGGGTATGATCGCGTAGTTTTCTCCATTCTTGTCCCGCACTTCTGCTTTTTTCCCGGCGTTTCCTGCGAACCTTGCGGCCATTCCTTGCGTCATGATACACTAGCAGCGCAAAGAATGGCGCAAAGAATGGGTGGACGCCAGAGAAGGCCACCCGGCTCCCAAGACAGGAGATTCCGTATGCCCGGTCGTCCCTCGAAGCTCAACTGGACGAAGAGCATGGGCCAGTACACCACCACCATCGACGGCGTGTTACACCGGCTCGGCACGGACAAGACAAAAGCCGAGCAGCAGTTCCGGTTCCTGCTCAACAAGGCCGACCTCGGCGAGATCGTGGACAAGAACCCCTTCTTCGCCCAGATCGCCGACCAGTGGCTCGACTTCGTGCAGAAGCACCATGCCCCCGAGCGTTACCGCCTCTGCAAGGGCCGGCTGGACGAGTTCGTGGAGTTCGTCGGGGCGGGCCTGCGAGTCCGCGATCTGCGGGCCAGCCACGTCGAGCGGTGGATCACTGCCAAGAAGGTGTTGACCGAGAAGAAGAAGGTGCGGGGGAAGCGGATGACGTGCGTGGCGTCCAAAGGCACCGAGCGGGGGTACAAGGGGATCATCCTGGCCGCGTTGAACTGGGCCGCGAAGCCGAAGGTCCGTCTCATCGGGTCAAACCCGATCAAGGGGCTGCTCGAACTGCCGGAAGGCGAAGCCCGTGGCGGCGACGTGGTCTGGGACCAGAAAGTCTACGATCAGGTGCTGAAGATGGCGAACCCGGCCTTCGCCGAAGTGGTCCGCATCCTGGCCCTGACCGGAGCGAGGCCGTCCACCGTCTGTGCGGTCGAGGCCCGTCACTTCCGTGCCGACATGAAGCTGTGGGACGTGGAAGACTTGTACAAGGAGCGATTGCACAAGAAAAAGTACGTCAAGCGAATCTGGCTGCTGCCCGAAGCTCTGGAACTCGTCAGGAAGAAGAACGCCGAGAACCCATCCGGGCCGATCTTCCGCAACGCCCACGGCCTACCCTGGAACCCGGACGCCCTCGGCATCTACCTGTACCAGATGCAGGTAAAGTTCCAAGCGACGAAAGACTTGGAGTGGCCCGACAACCTGTGCATGTATGGGCTGAGGCACACGTTCGCAACAAAGTTCATCGCTGCCAACCCGGACAAGTTGGAGTACCTGCGCGAACTCCTCGGCCACAAGGACATGAAGATGGTGCGTAAGCACTACGGCCACCTCTTCGATGAACACGCCGCGATCCATAAGGTCTTGGACGGGTTCAAGGTCTTCTGAGCCGGCAGGGCCGCAGTCAGCCGTTGGCGGCGTTGCCGATTGACAGGTGCTTGTACTGGTAGGCCGGTCCCTTGACCGGCCTGTTCTGTTTGGGTGCCGCCGGAACGAGGTTCCGCTGCTTGTACTCGGCGACCGACGCATCGACCGGGAACTTGCGAGTCCCCCGCCGCTCGAACGCGATCTCGCCTTGGTCGAGCAGCTTGTAGAGGAACGACAGGGAAATCTGGAGGTCGGCAGCCGCCTGCTTGGCAGTCATGGGAAACACCGAACGACGACACACTTGTGCCAATCGCCCGGAGGTTCTGTTCCCTACACTCCCGTTGCCGGGACGAGGGATGAGGCTCCATCGTGGGTTTCCCCGCGACCGATAGGGTGGCGAACACGTCCCCACGGTCACGACAGGTGTTGTGCGCGAGGCCGCTTTAACGGCTTCGTCACTTCGTAACAACACCCACCGCACGGTCAGTATAGGTTCGGGTAGTGGGGACTGTAAAGCAGCCAAGTTTGGGGGTGCTGAGATAGCGTGAAAACTGGTTGCAGATATAATGTGTAGCGTACGCTACAACAGGAGATCGCAGTGACCAAGACGCCGACGATGCAGCAGTTCCGGGCCTACCAAGCCGCCTACGACTACTTCAACACCGAGTTGTTCGGCGGCGAGTTGAAGCCGTGCCTTCTTAACTTCCGAGGCCGTCACAAGCGGAACATGGGCCTGTTCTGGCCGAAGCGGTGGGGCCGGCTCGACGGCACCGTGACCCATGAAATCGCACTGAACCCCGACGTGCTTCTCCGACCGCTGGTCGAGACGATGGCTACCCTCGTCCACGAAATGGCCCACCAGTGGCAGCAGGACCACGGGACGCCGCCTCGGGGCGGCTACCACGATAAGGAGTGGGGGCAGAAGATGGACGCCCTCGGCCTGACCCCGACCAACACCGGCGAACCCGGCGGCAAGCGGACGGGCCAGCAGATGACCCACTACATCGAGCCGGACGGGGCGTTCATGCGGGCGTTCCAGGCCATGTCGGACGCGGTCGCCCTGCCGTGGCTCTCGGGCAGTTTGCCCGAGGTGGCGAAGGCTCCGTCGAAGAACAAGAACAAGGTCAAGTACGTCTGCTCCTGCGGCACCCAGGTGTGGGGTAAGGGCGGGCTGGCAGTGGTCTGCGGCGAGTGCGAGATGACGTTCGCCGAACTCGGGTGATCGCCATGTGTTGGACTTTACGGCGGCGTGCGACGTTCAGTCAGGTAGATTCCCAGTGACGCTGCATATCTAAAGCGAAGCATGCCGCCCTGCTCACAACCGCCAACTTCGCCTACCACGCCAATACGTCCACCCCACGCGGGAGACAGGCATCCCAGGCACCCACGGCAACGACGGGCATTGGGGCAGAGGCCCGCCGGTGCGAACCACCGGCGGGCCTCTTCATTGGTGGTGCGGACTCAAGTCCTTCGGCACCAGCCACGGTGGCACGACAGCCTTTATAGTCGCAGGGAACGGGTTGATCTTCTTCCCCGCCCGAACCCGCCGGATACGGCCCCGGTGTGCGTTCGTGGTGGGAAATGGGTTTAGTCGCGTCAACCCCTTCAACGGCTGCCGGTCTGGCAGCAGCACACCTTCTTTCATCGCCAGATACTCCGTGAAGCTGTACGCGGTCATGACCTATCTATTCACGTCAGCAACGTGACGTAAAAAGACATGCCGTATAGGATTCCGGCAGTGGGCAGGATGGAACCGAACTTACAGGGTTTCCGGTCGAGAATGACGCCTCGATGACTTTGTCGCACCTTCTTCAAGGTCACCGTGCTGGTCAAGCCGCGAAAACATTACCAACAGTCTACCATTATCAAGAGTGTCACGACGCAAACGCTTACCGCTAAAGCACTTGCTAAGGCAGCGAGGTGGATACACAATCTCGACCTAAGCCCCGGACTTGGCACTTCAATATTGCGTGTGAAGTCCTCTTCTACGATTTCGGGATGACAGGTGCGTTGATCGAGATTCCGCTCGGCAATGTCACCTGCACGATGACGGGGGGCGTCTTCGGTGGAGGGGGGCTTGACTGCAAGGGCGCGAGGCGGGCCACCCGCTTGTCGTTAGCGATCTCCACCTCCGCGAGGTGCCGGATCAACGCCTTCATCGTGAACGTCGGCCCGAGGGCGTCGTGGATTTCCTCGGCCTCTAACTCCAACTGCGGCGTGACTTTCGCAGCGATCTCCCGCTCATGCTTGATGACCTTCTTCCACAGGTCTTCCTTCTTCTCCTTCCAGAACGGGCCGATCTCACCCACGGTACGAAGCTTGACGCCAGGGAGGAAGAAGGAGCGTTTGAAGCGGTAGTAGTCTTCCACCCACTTGCCGGCCTTCGTGTAGCCTTTCACCCTCGCTTTGGTGACGTACCTCGCGGCCTTCTTGTCGTCGTCGTACCTGAAGGCCAGGGTGATCTTCCTCTTGGCCAGCTTGGGCTGGGAACGGTATGGGGCGGGGAAAGCGGCCTCGATCATCGAATCCAGTTCCGATTCGACGTGGCGGCTGGCGAACAGCAGGTGGTAGTGGACGCGGTGGTCCGGCGTGACCTCCCTACGCCAGAATGCGATTGCACCGGCCCGTTTGAGGTTCCTGCATACGAATGACCAGAGGTTCTTGACCTCGTCTTCCGGCAATACAGCAAGGATGTTGACTGTCACGCCGACAGAATAACCGCCCCACTGACGAGCGTTCATCAAGAGGCAGGTTGTCAACTCCTTCGCCTCGTTGATAGCCCCGTTGATGTTTTTCCACCCACGCCCGTCATGCTTCCCCCAACCCGGCGATGGGTTGTAAAGTGAAATAGGGGATGCACTTCCGGCGGCTGGAAGCGTACATATTGGGGCTGGTCCCCGCGACGGGGGAGGTGTAGAATGATGTTGCACGACACGTTCCTGTTCTCGACCCGGCCCGCTTGTGTTATCAGCACAAGCGGGCCTTTACTTCTTCTATGATAGGCAACCTGGGCGCGAATTGTCGGAGTGCTGATGTCGTGTTCGGGAGGTCTTATACTGAATTGGGTGCGGACGCTACGGCGTCCACCCGATTCACTACTGGCCGAAGGCTCTCTTCCACTTACTCCTGCCGCTCTTTCGACTGAGGTGCATGCTCCACTACGGTCGGGGTGACCTCGGCCAGTCCACCGAGTACGGCGGTAACTTCGACATAGTGTTTGCCCACCGGCCCGTCGTGAAAGACCTCGTAGTCGATCCCGAGGTGCAAGACCTTTTTGAGGTACGCGGCCACGTCTTCGGCGGTGACCGGGCCGGTGCCGTGGCCGATGACATTGACCTTCAGCGTGCAGGCGAACTGTCGCCGGGGCTTGCCCTTCGTCTGCCGGTTCAGGAAAGGGCGGCAGTCGGCCTGGGCGTCGGCAATCGTGCGATAGACGAGTCCTTCGTGCTGCTCGGCTACCCACTTGCCTTTGCCGCCCAAGAACCTGCCGTCGCTCCGCTGGATGAGGTAGCGGCGGTTGGCCGGCGTGCCGACGACCCGGACGCAGTAGATGTGCTTCCGCATGACTGTTCTTCCCCTTCAGTTGGTGTCGTCACTCTTGTTCTCGAACGCCTTCTTCGACCTGAAAAACGATGCACGCGATTTCCCCGTTGCGGCCCGCCACGTCTCCTCTTGAAGCTTGACGTTCTGCGGGTGTCGCTCCACGGCGACGGCCATGCACCGCAGGTCGTGGCCCTTGCCGTCGAGGGGCCGCAGGCCGGCGTCGGCGGGCTGGCCGAGGTTGTCGAGTTGGGTGCGGACGAGGTCGCGCCAGTCTGCCGTGCCACCGCTCAGGAGGGCGTACTTGACCTTCTGCAACGATGCCTCGTAGACGCGGACGGAAAGCTGCCGCCCGCCGCTCACGCGGGCGATGTACTCCACCACGTCGCCGCACACCTCGGGCGAAAGACCGTCGTGGCCCTGGCGGGCAAGTGTCCGCAAAAGCTCGACCACTTCTTCGTTGCTCGCGGTGAGCGTGTAGGTGTCGATGCGGCTGAGGACCGCCTTGAATGCTTCGTTCCTCAACGGGACGACGTTCGCCGTTGCGATGATCCGGCTGGTGAAGTTGAAGCTCGGCGGCAGGCCCGTCAACGCGCTGCTGGTGTACGTCACGATGCGGTCGCCGGCGGTCCCCCACAACGCCGACCGCAGCAGGCCCAAGACCGGCATCGAAGTGAACATCGCATCCGAATCGTCCAGCCACAGGATTGCATCGTTTCGGTGGGTGAACATCGCGGTGTACAACCCCAACGGCGTGCAGTGGCTGTTGAGCAAGACGGGACTGACCCCCTCGTCCGCAAGCACCTGGGAGATGATCCGGCTTTTACCCAACCCGCCGGGGCCGAATGCCGCCAACCCGTTCGACATGCCCCGTGCCACCATCCGAACCATGTGGGCGAGGGTCGCCTGCCGCTCCTCCAATGCGGTGAGCGGCACCGGGTCGGCCTCGGCGACCTTCTTCTTCACCTTCATGTTGTCGTCCCCGTCGTGGTGTCAAACCCGGCCCGAAGTCGCACCTGCGACCTGCGACCGCCATCTCAGTCTCACCGAGACTTAAAGCCCGACCGCGAGACTCGCCTCAAGCTCTGAAGTAGGCGTTCACGACCTCGGCGGTGCTGGCCACCTCGACGCCGAGCGGGGCGACGTTGACCACGTCTTCCACCGCTTGCAGATCGCCAAGCTCCCCATCCCTCACGGGATTTTCAATGACGCTGACTATCAGCAGACGGACCTCGCGTTGAAGGCGAAGGCGGTGGGCGTCGTCCGCGATCACGCGGCTGCGGGCGAACTGGAGCAGGGCCGACCCCTCGCCAGAGTGCCATTCGGACGCCACCAGCACGGCCTGGACGCCCGCCTGCGGAGTGAGTTGCTTGGGGACGCGCAAAACCTGCCACGCCTTGTTCTTCGAGAGCCACGACATGATCGACGCGGCATCGCCGCCGCCGTACAGCCGGAACAGATGCGTCTTGACGCCCCGCTGCCGGTCGAAGCTGGCGGTCGGCGTCGGCCCGTCGAGGTAGAGCCTCACCTGATCGCCAACTTGTTCGTAGCCGGTTATGAAGGGGAAGACCCGCCACCAGTCCATGACCGCCTCCCACCCAGAGCCGTCGTCCGAAGTAGACCTCCCCTTACACGCATGGAACCGACCCGGCCTCGGAAATCGAGGCCGGAATTCTGGGATGCTTGGATCACCCGACCGAGGCGAAGGAGACATGCAGGATGAAGTGACCGGCCCAACTTCAAGACCGTGTGGTTATGGTTGGTGCCGGCAAATGGTCTTCGAGTCCAACGCCCGCTTCCCGCACCCGCAGGCGGGCCACCCGAGCGGCAGACTCGTCGGCGTCGATCCCTAGCCACCGCCTTCCGGCGAGCTTGGCCGCGACGAGTGCGGACCCACTGCCGCAGGTCACGTCCACGACGAGGTCGCCGGCGTCGGTCAGCCGCTCGATGATGTACCGGACTTCGCTGACGGGCTGCTCCCAGTCGTGATGCGACTTCTCGTCACCGCCGCCGAAGTGGAAGTCATTGACCCAGTCCGGCGGCAACGACCGGGGCGGCTTTTGGAAAACAAGAACGGGCTTCCACCCGCTACGGACCCGGAACCCGTTCATCTGCTTGTTGACCCCGGTGCAGCGGATCGCCAGCGTCCAGTAGTAGGTGAGGCTCTGGCCGAGTTCCTGCACCACCTGGGCGAGCAGGTGGACCGAGTGGTACGCCACCAGCCAGCCGCCGGGCCGTAGCTTCTCGGCTGCCAGTCGCCCCAAACGACCGTACATCTTGATGTCCGCGTAGGGCGGGTCGAGGACGAACAAGGCCACCCCGTCATTGGGGATGACGTGGCCGAGCGTCTCGAACTCGCCGACGTACACGTTTTCGTCGCCGTCTCGTTGAAGGGCGGTTTGACGGGCCGCGTCTTCCCCCCGTCTTTTTCGCTTGACGGCGAGGAATAGGTCGTTGACGGCCCCGCGTTCGCCGGCCACGACCCTCTCGGCGACGGCTTGCTGGTCGGCGACTGCCAGCCGCGACAGCCTCAGTAACTCGGTGGTCGAGTCGGCCAGCGTCGTCCTCTTCAACTTCTCCCGCACATCCTCGGGGATGGCCGCGACGATCCTCGCGGCCCGTTGTAGTGTCCTACCACTGAACCCCGACGCGGCGGCGACCTCGTCCGTGGACCGCGAAAACCCCGACACGGTGTCGGTGTTTCTCGGTCGCCCGACCCGTTTCCGCTGGCCGAGTGCGGCAACGAGTTCGGCCCGTTGCACCACATGCTCAAAGCGTTCGAGCCGGTTCAACTCATTCCTGACCAAGTTCTCATCGAGAGTGGCGAGGCGGATTTCGAGTTCGGACAGATCGACCACGACCACCGGGATCGTGTCCCAGCCGAGCCTCCTGACCGCTTCCAGCCGGTGCCGCCCGGCGACGAGTTTGTTCGTCGTCGTCACGACCGGCGGTTGAAGAAGCCCCAGCCGGGTGATGCTGTCAACGAGGTCAACGACCTGGGCTTCGGATACGGGCCGGCGAAGGTGGCCGATTTCGATACGGTTGACGGGTAGTCGCGTCGTGGTGGTCATGCGGGCCATCGTAGGACGACGGCCCGGAAAGTGCCAGTGTTGGAGGGGGGCCATCTCTCTATTAGAGGCCCGCCAGCAACTCCTTCACCTTCCGCTCGATGAGGTCGCGGACCTCGCGGTACTGCACGGGCGGCATGTCCTTCGGGTCGGGAATTTGCCACTCCTCACGCCGCTTGGCTTTCACCAGAGGGCATTCGTCGCCGCAGCCCATCGTCACCGCGACAGCTACTTCCTGCTCATTGAACTGGTCGAGCGACTTCGACGTGCGCACACCCCGCTCGGTCGGCAGGATGTGCGGCTCAAGTGCGTCTCGGTGGGCGAGAACTACTTATTCTTGGCCTTGTTGAGCGGGCAGCAGTTCGAGCAGCCCAACTCCTCCCCGGTGATCGGGCAGATGAACGGCTTGGCCTCGTCCTTCTTCGCCTCGGTCTTGGCCTCGACCTTCGCCTCGGTCTTGACTTCGGCCTTCGCCCCGTTCAGCGGGCAGCACTTCTCACACGGCAGTTGCTCGCCGGTGACGGGGCAGGTGAACCCCTCGACCTTCTGCTCGGTGTTCTGCGTCTGCCCGGTCGCCCCGTTCAGAGGGCAGCACTTCGAGCAGGGCAGTTCCTCCCCGGTGATCGGGCAGGTGAACGTCTGGGCCTGCGAGGTGTTGGCGTATGCCAGACCCCCGACGACCGCCAGCGGCAGGCCCAGCAGGGCCACCCACAGTAACTTCCTACGGTTCATCAGACTTTCCTCCATCTTGAGATTGGAACAGACTCCACCGCCCAAACCGTCCGTGAAGCACCACGTTCGGCTCAGGCGATGCCAAGCCCCGCCGTGCGGAGTGTGGCTTCGTCCGGGCCACGCCCGGTGCAGCAGTCGGCCAACGTGCCGTCGATCACGACGGCGGGGACCGACCGGACGCCGAGGCTCTTGGCCCGGCTCGAAATGTTCGGGTCGTTCATGTCCAGCACGCTGACATCGCACGACGGGCAGGCCACCCGCTGAACCAGTGCGACTACATCCTGACAGGCCGGGCAACCGGCACTGAAGACCTCGACCTTACGTTTCGTCGCCATGACGAACCCCCTTGATGTCAGTTCCAAGTTGGTAAAGCGTCTCCGAGGGAACCGCCCTTCGGGTCGGCCATGAGTTCCAGACGGACGCCCCGACTAGAGCGGCGATGCCCCCGTAGACCACGGTGTTCGAGATCGGGGTGTTCGGCTCCATCAAGAACTTCCCGATCACCAGCACCATCGCCGCCACGCCGCCCACGGCTACCGGGCCGAACCCCCGCCGCCGCTCGGCCCGGTAGCCGAGAGCGGCCACGGCGAGAACGAGGCTGACCGCCATCAGCGGAAATAGGATCGCCGTCTTCAGCAAGAACCCCAGCCCCATCGAACTGATGAGGCCCGCATAGGCCGGGAGCGTGCAGGGGCAGGTGAGCCGGGGAAGCAGGGCAACGCCGACCGCCAGGACCGTCGCCAGCCACGACCGCTTCGGGTTGTCCACCATGTTCCTCCCGCTCACTTCACGAACTTGTAGATCGCTTCCATCAGGTCGTCGTACACGCCGTTCTCGCCCGACCGGATGGCGTCGGTCGCACACCGCTCCAAGTAGTTCCGCAGGACGGTCTTGGTCACGCCCTTCATCGCCGCCTGAACGCTGGCGAGCTGCTGGAGGACTTCGAGGCAGGGCCGCTGGGCCTCGACCATCTTGGCCACGCCCTTCACCTGCCCCTCGATCCTGGCGAGGCGGGCGAGCATGTCCTTGTTCAACTCCTCGGCGTAGATCGGCAGGCTGGTCGTCTTGTTGTCGGTCATGGCCTCTCCTACTGGTACTCCCTACCCCTATACTAACCTCGGCGGTGGCGAAGTCAAGTGAACGGCGGGCGGGGGTGCTGAACAACTGGGGAATGAACGACTCCCCCCGACGCCCGGCGTCGGAGGGAGTCGAGGGTGCCGCTGAGTTCACGCTGTCACAGGCAGAATGGGCGAATACTCTCGGTCACAGCCGCGACCCGGAGTTGAGCAGCCGCAGCCCGTTGAAGATGACGAGGAGGGACGCCCCGGTGTCGGCGGCAATAGCGGCCCACAGGGAGGAGTAGCCGGCGAAGGTCAGGATCATGAACACCGCCTTCACCGCAAGGGAGAAGGTGACGTTCTGGCGGATCACCGACATCGTCCGGCGGCTGTGGCGGATCAGCCACGGCAGCTTGCACAGGTCGTCGGACATCAGGGCCACGTCCGCCGTCTCGATGGCCGCGTCCGTCCCGGCAGCACCCATTGCGATGCCCAGGCTCGCCCGAGCCAGGGCCGGGGCGTCGTTCACCCCGTCGCCGACCATCGCCACGGTGCCGAACTCGGCGACCAGCCGCTCGACCGCCGCGACCTTCTCCTCGGGCAGCAGCCCGGCCCGCACGTCGTCCACATCCGCATCCTTGCCGACCGCCCGTGCCGTCGCCTCGTTGTCGCCGGTGAGCATGACGACCCGGAGAATGCCCAGTTCCTTCAGTTCGCGGACGGCGTCCTTTGCCACCGGGCGGACGGCGTCGGCCAGGGCGATCAGCCCCCAGACGTGATCCTCGTTCCCGACCGCGACAACCGACCGGCCCGCTGCTGTCATCGACGCGAGCCGCAACCGGATGTCGTCCGTCGCCTGCCCGCGTTCGGCCAAGAAACGGGGCGACCCGAGCCAGAACTCACGCCCCTTCCACCGGCCCACAACCCCCTTGCCCGGCACGGCCCGCAGGTCTTCAACGGTGTTGACGGCGACACCCACCTTCTTGACGTACTCGATGACGGCTCGGGCCAACGGGTGTTCGCTCCGGGCCTCTAGCCCGGCAGCCCGTTCGAGCAGTTCGTTCTCGTCGTGGCCGTTGAGCGGCACCACCTCCACAACGGTGGGCCTGCCCTCCGTCAGCGTCCCCGTCTTGTCCAGGGCGATGGCCTTCAGCCGGGCCGGGAGTTCCATGTACATGCCCCCCTTGACCAGCACGCCGTTGCGGGCGGCGGCGGTCAACGCGGCCACGATACAGACCGGCGTGGAGATCACCAGCGCACACGGGCAGGCGATCACCAGCAGCACCAATGCTCGGTACACCCACTCCCACCACCCCCCACCAAGCAACGGAGGTACGACGGCGACGAGGATCGCCAGGGCCAGGACCGCCGGGGTGTAGATCGCCGCGAACTGATCGACCCACCGTTCGGACGCCGCCCGCCGCGACTGCGACTCCCCGACCATGCGGATGATGCGGGCCAGGGTGCTGTCGCTCGCGGTCTTCGTGACCGTTACCTCCAGCACGCCCTCGCCGTTGACGGTGCCGGCGAACACGTCGTCGCCGGGTTCCTTCGGGGCCGGGACGCTCTCCCCGGTGATCGGGGCTTGGTTGACGTGGCCGCTGCCCTTCGTGACCTTGCCGTCGAGCGGGATGCGGTCGCCGGGCCTCACGACGATCACCGCACCGACCGCCACGTCTTTGACGGGAAGTTCTCGGTCGGGCTGGCCATCGGCTACCACGCGGGCGGTCGGCGGGGCGAGGTCGAGCAGACCCGCGACCGCACGACGGACCCGCCCGACGCTCCACGCCTCCAACTCCAGCGAGAGGGCGAACAGGAAAGCCACCGTCGCGGCCTCGGCCCACTCGCCGATGACCACGGCCCCGGCGACGGCCACGACCATGAGCAGGTTCATGTCGGGCCGCAGCCGCTTGAGCGCGATCCACGCCTTCGGCAGCACCAGCCACAGCC
>CAYUHJ010000133.1:0-17067 GCA_964444365.1 uncultured Alcaligenaceae bacterium
CCGAGTCGTAGGACTTTCGGACGAGATCTGACGCGCTCGCCGGGGTCGCGTCAGTTCCGGTCGTTAATGGCCCGCATCGCGTCCTGGGTGGCGCGGCTGAGCTTGGTCTGCGGGTTGTTGACCTTCGCCTTCTTGGCCTCCGCTTCCTTCCGGGCCTTCTCGACTTCCTCGTCGTGCAGCTTCTTCAGGTCGCCGACGGCGTCCTTCGCCCCGTCCCGCATGGAGGCCAGCCCTTGAATCGCGCCGTACTTCACGTTCTCGTCGCCGTCTTCCTTCATCATCTTGACCAGGGTGGTGACGACGGCCTTTTTGTCCTCGGTGGCGCGGGCGACCTGGCCGTAGGCGTGGGCGGCGGCGGCGCGGACGCCGGCGTCCCCGTCCTTCAGGGCGGCGACGATGTCCTTGATCGAGTCCGCGACGAGCCCCTTGTCGATCAGCCCGGCCTTGCCGATCTCGCCGAGGGCGGTGATCTTCACCTTCGCGTCCTTGGCGGTCCGCAGCTCCTGGGCGTACTTCTTGACTTCCTCGGCCTTGCTCGCGGCGGCGAGCTCGTCGCTGGCGGTCACGACGAACAGGCCGACCGCCAGGCCGGCCAGGGCGGGAACCTTCATCCACCGGGTCATGTCACATCTCCAGTCGGAACGGGGGGCGGGAGAGATCGTTTCCCGCGGTCTGGGGCGCATTCTAATCCTGCCGTTCGCCGGATGAAACCCCCCGGTTGTGGGGAAGTTTCGGCGGCACAGCGGCTGGGCGTGCGCGCTTAGACGCACCGGAGCGGAATCGAGTTCCCAACTCCGCGAAGATGTGGTTCAATTCGGTCATCCCGCCTGCCCGCGCACGTCCGGAGCCGCCATGACCCGCCTCGCTCTCGCTCTCCTGTTCGTTCCCGCGTCCCTGTTCGCCGCCGACTGGCCCGCCTGGCGCGGCCCCCGCGGCGACGGCACCGCCGAGGGGGCCGACTACCCGACGACGTGGTCCGCCACCGAGAACGTGAAGTGGAAGACCGCCATCCCCGGCTGGGGGCACTCGTCCCCGGTCGTGTCGAAGGGGAAGGTCTTCGTCACCGGGTGCGTCGAAGAGGACCAGTCGCGGGTCCTGTACTGCCTGGACCGCAAGGACGGCGGCATTCTCTGGAAGGAAACGGCCGTCACTGCGCCGCTGGAAAAGAAGCACAAGCTGAACAGCTATGCCTCGTCCACCCCGGCCGCCGACGGCGAACACGTCTACGTCACGTTCTTCGATCAGCCGAAGCTGCGCGTGTTCTGCTACGACTTCCAGGGGAAGAAGGTGTGGGACAAGACCCCCGGCGAGTTCCACTCCGTCCACGGCTTTTGCAGCCCGCCGGTGCTGTACAAGAACCTCGTCATCGTGAACGGCGACCAGGACGCGCCGAAGGGGGAGAAGGCGTACCTCGTCGCGTTCGACAAGAAGACCGGCGAGGAAAAGTGGCGGATCGACCGGCCCAACCGGCTGCGGTCGTACTGCCCGCCGGTGTTCATCGAGGTCGCCGGCAAGCCGCAAATGGTGCTGACCGGCTCGAAGTGCGTCAGCAGTTACGACCCGGACACCGGCGAGCAACTCTGGCTCGTCAACGGCCCGACCGAGCAGTTCGTCTCCAGCGTCGTGTTCCACCAGGGGATCGTGTTCCTGACGGCCGGGTTCCCGGAACGCTGGGTCATGGCGATCGACCCGACCGGTACCGGGAACGTCACGAAGTCCAAGGTGCTCTGGAGCCAGAAGAACGACGGCGGCTACGTCCCGAGCCCGGTCGCCCACGACGGGCACTTCTTCCTGGTGACGGACGAAGGGCTGGCCAGCTGCTGGGACGCGAAGACCGGCAAGCGGGACTGGCGCGAACGCCTGGGCAGCCACCACACGGGCTCGGGGGTGGTCGCCGGCGGGCACGTTTACTTCACGGACGACAACGGCGTCACGTTCGTCCTGAAGGCGGGCACGGAGTTCGAGGTGGTGGCGAAGAACCCGCTCGGCGAAAAGTGCTTCACGTCCCCGGCGTTCTCGGACGGGCAGGTGTTCATTCGCGGGGAGAAGCACCTGTTCTGCCTGGGAAAGTGACCGCATTCGGGGGCAGAATCGCGGTCCACGCGGCGAGCATGACTTTCCGCTGCCCGCCGATCGCCTTCCACTCGGCTTCCGCGGGCAGTCGGGCCTCGGCGAGCCGGTCGTCGAGCAGGCGGAGCAACTTCTCGACTTCGTCCAGGTACGCCCGCCCCCGGTTCGCGGGGCCGTCCCCGGTCCCGAGCCGGTCCCGTGCGGTGGCGACTTCCGCGGCCAGGGACGCAACGGCCTCCCGTGCGGCCGCGATCCGGTTCGCGTGGGCGGTCGGTTCCAGGTTGATGAGCGTGTGCGTGGCCCGTTCCTGCACCTTGTGAACCGCCTCGGGGTTCACCTTCTCCAGGTCGCGGAACGTGTCCCGCGCCCTGGCAACCAGCGCCCGCAACCCTTCGAGGGTTTCCACCCGCTTCCAGGCGTCGGTCGAGTCCATCGCCACGGCCAGCCCAACCGGCCCGGCGGCGGCCAGCAGCCCGAACCCGGCCAGCGCCGCCTTCCCCCGCAGGCCGTTCGCGGGCCGAGCGGCATCGAGCAGGATCCCGCCGAGGACGCCGGCGACCGCGCCGCCGAGGTGCCCTTCCCAGCTGATGCCGGGGGCGAAGCTGATCGCCGCGTTCACGACCATCACCACCGCCAGCGTCCGGAGCGACCCGCGGACGAGCTGTTCCGGCAGGTGCTTCCGGTACAGCACGAGCCACGTGGCGACGCACGTCTGGACCGCCCAGATCGACCCGGACGCGCCGGCGAGCACGCTCTCCGGCCGGACCGCCATCGCGAGGCAACTCCCGGCCAGCCCGCCGACGGCGTACAGGGCGGCGAACCGCCACCGGCCCCAAAAGTTCTCCGCGACCGGGCCGAGGACCGTCAGCGCGAACATGTTCGCAAACAGGTGGACGAGCCCGAAGTGGCCGAACGTCGAGGTGACGAGCCGCCACCACTCCCCGGACAGCAGCGTCCCGCCCGACACCGCCCCGATGCGGAGGAGGACGCCGGCGTCGCCGTCTTTCAGGTAGTGCGAGTACGACGCCCCGACCCGCCAGGCGACGACCGCCCCGACGACGAACCACGCGACGTTGGCGAAGATCAGGGCCGTCGACACGACCGTCGGCTGCGGGGAGAGGATGGCCGACCGCGCCAGTTCGCCGCGTTCCAGGGGGGACATCCCGCCCGCCCGCCGCGGCGACGCGGGGGTGTCCGGGGCGTCCACCACCGGGGGCGGAACCGCGACCGGCGCGACGGTCGGCAGCGGCTTCCCCGGATTCGCGACCGCCGCCTCGCCTTCCGGCGTCAGCGCGAACCCCTGGCCGAGCCCCTTCACCCAGTCCGCGACGCGGACCAACCCGGTCTGACGGAGCACCCACAGGGGGTTGTCGAAGTCCGCCCGCGGGATGCCGGATGCCTTCGCTTGTTCCGAGGGGAACCACACCTTCGGCGCGACGGCCGCACACCAGCGCAGAATGTCCGCACCCGTCGGCGGGCCGGCAATGACGGTTTCGCCCGCTACGGGCGGAACGGGGGCAATCGTCGGCACAACCGCGTCGGGCGGCGGGCTTCCGGTCGGAACGGTGACGGCGTCGGGTCCGGGCAACATGGGGGCATTATCGGGCCGGCCGCGCGGAATGTCGAGGATCGGCTGATTGCAGGGTTCCTTCTCCCCTCTCCCCAAGGGGAGATGGGCCGGGGGTGAGGGGAAGGACTTCACCCCGTGAGGACGCTTCTTGACTGGTGCGGAAGCAACTTTGCTCGGGAAGTGCTTCCCCTCACCCGGCCTTCGGCCACCCTCTCCCCCACGGGGAGAGGGTCAGAAACTCTTCCTCCCCTCTCCCCGTGGGGGAGAGGGGTTGGGGGTGAGGGGAACGCCTTCACACCCGAGGAACCTTCTTGCCGTGGGATGAACCGACTTTTCTCGCGGGGTCTTCCCCTCACCCGGCCTTCGGCCACCCTCTCCCCCACGGGGAGAGGGTCCGACGTTATCCGGCTCACCCCTGAAGAACGCGGTTCCGCCCTACTCGATCCCCTTCATCAACTCTTCCGCCAGTTTCAGTAATTCCTCGCGGTCGGCTTCGGGGTGCTGGATCAGTTCCTGGGTCAGGTAGTCGCGAACCGTTTCGCCGAAACTCTTGGACCGATCCGCCTCGCCGACGACCAGCGACCCCGCCATCAGCTGCCCGGTTTCGGTCCAGTCGCGGGCGTACCAGCGGGGGAAAATCTTCTCCAGTTCGTGCAGCACCTCTTCGAGGTTGTCCTTCCCGGCGGTGTACCGGACGTGCAAGTTCACGAGGTCGCCGGAGGCGTCCGGGTACTCTTCGCGGAGCCGGGGCAGGTCCGTCTCGGGGTCCGCGACGGTGAGCTCGTACACCGGCGTGGACGGCAGCGGCAGCGTGACGATCTCCCCGACGCGCCCCTTCGGGCCGACCTCGAACAGGACCGTTCCCTTCACGTCGTTCTGCTCGCCGAGGTCCATTTTCTCGATGCTGCCCGAGTACCGGACGTGTTCGCGGTCGTTCAGGAACTGCGGCTTGTGGATGTGCCCGAGGGCGATGTACGCGAAATGGTCGGCCAGGGCGTCCCCGTGGACGACCATGTCTTCCTGCTCCGTGATGCGGAACAGCGACGGGCCGACGGTCGCGCCGAAGACGTGGACGTGCCCGCTCATCACGGCGGGGACCTGGGGGTCGAACTTCGGGTGCGTCCGCAGTTCCTTCAGGGCGGCGTCGAACGCCGCGACGAGGAGCTGGTTCTTGTCCTCCGGCGAGGCGTACTTCTGGGCCGTTTCGCCGCGGAGGTAGTGGGCCGGCGTCGGGTACGGCATCAGGACGAACTGCACGTCGAACCCCGCCGGGTCGCGGAGCCGCAAGAGCGTCGGGTCGGCCGCGAGGTACAGTCGGCCGGGCGGGACGACCTCGCCGGGGCGCTCGACCGTCGGGGCGGCGAGGGTCATCGCGTGGCGGAGCGTCTGGCAGAAGTTCTCGTTGTCGTGGTTGCCGGTCAGGGTCAGGATCGTCCCGCCGCGGCCGAGGAAGTCGGCAAAGACGTCCTGCCAGTGGCGGATGGTTTCCCGCAGGGCGTCGGCCCGGGCCAGTTCGCTGAACAGGTCCCCCGCGACGAGCAGCACGTCGACGGCGTGGTCGCGGCACTGCCCGGCGACCCGCTCGACCGCCCGGCGGAGGTCGTCGGTGCGGTCGATGCGGCCGAGTCGGTCGTTCAGGTGCCAGTCGGCGGTGTGGAGGATTTTCACAGGGGCATTCTTCGGACGGAACGCGGGTCTGTCGAGGTCAGTCGCGGCTACGCCGGTTCCCCCTCGATGATGCTGGCGGGCGACTTCGTCGGGACGACGCGCGTCAGCTTCCACCCGGCCCCGGCGAACAGGGCCGCGTACTCGGCTTCCGTCCGCTCCTTGCCGCTCGCGACGACCAGCATTTCCAGGTCGAGCAGCTTCCCGAGCGACGGCTCGTTCCCCGGCGGGATGACGAGTTCGACGAGCAGCACCTTCCCGCCCGGCTTCACCGCCGTGCGGCAGTTCCGCAGGATCGTCGTCGCCTTGTCGTCCGGCCAGTCGTGGATGATGTGCCGCATGAGGTACACGTCCGCGCCGCCGGGGACCGCCCGGAAGAAGTCGCCGCCTTCGGCCCGGCACCGCGATTCGAGCCCTGCTTCGCGAATCGCCGGGGTCGCGCCCGCCGCGACGTGCGGCGAGTCGAAGACGATTCCGGTCACACCCGGGTGGTGCTTCAGAATTGTCAGCAGCATCGCGCCGTGGCCGCCGCCGACGTCCACGACACTGCCGAAGTCGCCGAACGGGTAGGCTTCCGCGACGGCCCCGGCGGTCTGCGTCGAAAACCCGGTCATCCCCTCGTTGAAGACGGCGGACTCGTCCGGGTGCTTCGCGAGGTAGTCGAAACACTGTTCGCCGAAGACGCGGTCGAAGGCGGTTTCCCCGGTCCGGACGGTGCCGAGCAGGTCGCCCCACGGCCGCCAGCTCCAGTCGGAGCCGCAGTAGTCGGCGATGCCGCGCATCGACTTCGGCACGCCGGTGCGGAGGAGTTCCGCCATCGGCGTGAGGGCGAACGTGCGGTCGGTTTCCGCGAACACGCCGAGCCCGGCGAGCGCCCGCAGCACCCGGTACAGCGACGGGGCGTGCGTCCCGGTCTCGGCGGCGAGCGCGTCCACGGTCTTCGGCCCGGCGGCGAGGTGGTCCGCGATCCGGAGCTTGGCCGCGACGGACACCGCCATCGACGCCCACTTCCCGGAGATGATCTGCATGAGCACCGCTTCCGGCGGCAACGCGGGGGTCCCCGACATGGCTGAATCCTTTCAGGTGAGAGGGGTCAAACCGACTCGGCCGGCGGCACCTGCAAGTCCGTAGCCGCCGCGATCCGGACGCACTGCCGCAGGACCGTCCGCAGTCGGGCGGCGTCCCGGCAGCCGCGAACGCGGGCCTCGACATCTGCCGGGACGGCCCCGAACCGTTCTTCCAGCAGGTCGAGCACGTCCTGCTGCCGGCTCGCGATTTCGCCCTCTTCGCGGCCGAGTTCCAGGCCCTGCTCCAGACCTTCCTCGATGCCTTCTTCCAGAATCGCCTGATAGGTCGAAGACTCGCGCATCTTCTGGATCCCGTGAAAGAGGGGGTGAATCGTGTCCTTATCGTACCGCATCCCCATCAGGATGTAACTGCCGGTCAGGAGCACGTTCTGGGTGGAGAACTCCCAGGCTTGTGGCTTGCTCACGCCACGATTCCCAGCGAGACGGGGGCGTGTTCGGCGGCGTCCACGGTGCCGAGCACCGCGTCGAGGATCCCCAGGGCCGTCTCGACCTGCCCGGCGGTGACGCACAGCGGCGGGCAGAACCGCAGCGCCGCCTCCCCGCACCCGAGGAGCAGCAGTCCCCGGTGGAACGCCGCCGCGACGACCTTTTCCCGCAGCCGCGGCGCGAGTGCGCCCGGGTCGCCGGGGTGGACGAGGTCCGCCGCGACCATCAGCCCGAGGCCGCGGACGTTCGCCAGCGTGTCGTGCCGGTGCGCCAGGTCCCGCAGCCCCGCCCGTAGTTGCTTCCCGCGTGCGGTCGCATTTTCCAGGTACTCCCGTTCGAGCAAGTCGAGCGTGACCATCGCCGCCCGGCACGCGACCGGGTTGCCGCCGAAGGTGCTCGCGTGACTGCCCGGCGGCCAGTTCATGACGTGCGCCTTCGCGACGATCGCCCCCAGCGGCAGCCCGGACGCGATCCCCTTCGCCGTACACAGGATGTCCGGCTCGACCTCCGGGAAGTGCTCGACCGCGAACAGCTTCCCGGTCCGGCCCATGCCGGACTGCACCTCGTCGAGCACGAGCAGAATCCCGTGCCGGTCGCACGTCTCCCGCAGGGCGTGCAGGAACCCCGGCGGCGCGACGTGGTACCCGCCCTCGCCCTGCACGACTTCGACGAAGACCGCCGCCACCTCGTCCGCCGGGCAGGTGCGGGCGAACAGGTGGTCCTCGATCGCCTTCACGCAGCAGCACAGGCCGACGTGTTCGCACCCCGGACAGTCGCGCGGGTACGGCACGTGGTGGACGTCCGGCACCAGCGGGGAGAACCCCTGCCGGTGGATCTTCTTCGACCCGGACAGCGACATCGCGCCGTACGTCCGCCCGTGGAACGAGCCGAAGAACGCGATGACGCGGTTGCGGCGGGTGTGCCAGCGGGCGAGTTTCAACGCCGCCTCGACGGCTTCCGTCCCGGAGTTGGCGAAGAACACCTTCTTCGGCGTCGGCCCCGGCGCGATCGTGGCGAGCCGCTCGGCGAGGTCGATTTGCGGGCGGTAGTAGAAGTCCGTCCCGCTCATGTGGATGAGGTCCGCGGCCTGCTCCTGAATGGCGGCCACGACTTCCGGGTGACAGTGCCCCGTGTTCGTGACGGCGATCCCCGCGGTGAAGTCGAGGAACCGGTTGCCGTCGACATCTTCAACAACCGCCCCGCTCCCGCGTTCGACGACGAGCGGGTAGGCACGGGTGTAGGACGGCGACACGAACTCGTGGTCGCGGGCCAGAAACGCGGCCGCGGTCGGCCCCGGCAACGGCGTGTGGAGGTGCGGAACGGGGAGGTGATCGAAGCGGAACATGGCAGAACCTCCCGACACGGGAAAGGGGAACTCACACGGGATCGCGAGCCTCGGGCGGGCAGAGCAGGACAGGTGCGGAACTGGTGTATTCTACCTGTCCGATACGGGTCAGTGCGAGAGGGACCGGCAATGTTCGCGAGCGGAGACGACGACCTCGTTCCCCGCGCTCTTGGCCCGGATCGCCTTCCGGGCCGCCTCGACGATCCGCTGGGCCGTGGCCACGCTGGTCCCGCGGAACTTGTGCACCACGACGCCGACGGTGGAGACCCTCTAGGACGAAAACCCCTTCGGGAAAGGACAGCGAGCGGGGCAGGCGGCGGCTCGGAAGGGCGGGGCCGGCTGAAGGAATTGGATCACTCGATTGACCCGAGCAACTGTCTTCACGTGTGGGCCAGCTTGAAACAAGCGTTGGCCATGCCATCAAATGCAACACACAGCTGTCAGCGACGATTGCGTTCGAGCCATGCCGGCCCCACTTTCGGGCTAGATTCGAGGACTGTTTGCTCGATCACCGTCAATGCATCGCGAACCAGCTTTTCGAATTCCAGTCGCGACGTAGTTTGCTCTGACATCTCCTCAACATTTACCCATCTGTCGTCGGAATAAAATGTTGTCCGAATTCTCGCACTCTCGCCCACAACAATGAACTCCAGTTGCGGATCGCCTTGGTCGGGATATGGGAATTCGTACACGAAGTCCCCTCCATTGTCGATGTGTCTCTGAATTCTAGAAAAGACGGTGAGCCATTGTCCAAGGCAAGCGTCGTTTGCATCCCAGTAACCGAAACTGTGGAAGGGCGTACCGCTTTCGGCCTGGAGCACGATGCAGCCATGAATATGATCCAGAACCTCAAGCTCTGTGAGCGGGCGTCGTGGGAAGTTCTCACCCACTATTTGTTTGACACACTGTAAGTTCTGGAGTTCGACAGGCATAGTTGGGCATCGTATCTTTGAATGATTTGCAATTCACAGATCTACAATCTAGAATCGCCCTCGCCGATCACAGAATACCAAAGTCCACTCACCAGCCGCCAAGCAATCCCAGCGAATCCCGCGAGCCGCGACCGCGAGGGAGCGGGGGGCTCGCCGGAAGAGTCACCAACGCCGCGGGCTGTGCTTCCATTCGTGCCGCCCTCGATCAGGGCGACGCGGTGTCTGCAGTACGCCCGATTCCGTAGGTCACTCGCTCCGCGAGTGACTTCGCTTCATTCCACGAAAACGAGTGAAAACTTCTCGGGACATGAGCCCGCAACTCGCGGAGCGAGTTGCCTACTTTAGCGGCCCGCCACTCAACGAAGCAGTTGCCCCCCGCCCCCGCTCGCGGTACGCTGCACAGTCTGCCGACTCCCCTTCCGCGTAGAGGTTTTCCCGTGCGCCGATCGCTGCTCGCCTGCGTGCTGACCGCCACCCTGACCGCCGCCGCGTCCGCCGACAACTGGCCGCAGTGGCGCGGGCCGAAGAACGACGGCCACTCCGCGGAGAAGAACCTGCCCACCGAGTGGGGCGCGGAGGTCAAGTACGTCGAGAAGGACGTCAACGGCAAGAAGCAGAAGGTCGCGGACGGGTTCGTCGGGAAGCCGAAGAACGTCGTGTGGGCGTGCCCGCTCCCCGGCCGGGGGTCGTCTACACCCGCGATCTGGGGCGACCGCATCTTCCTGACCGCGCAAGACAAGAAGGACGTGTTCCTCATCTGCGTCGACACGGACGGCAAGGAGAAGTGGAAGAAGCAGATCGCCACCAGCCAGAAGGAGTCGTACCGCGGCAGCGAGGGGGACGACGCCTCGGCGTCGTGTACGACCGACGGCAAGCACGTCTGGACGTTCGTCGGCACCGGCGACCTGCTCTGCCACGACGTGGACGGCAAGGAGGTCTGGAAGGAAGACCTCCAGAAGTACGGCAAGTTCGGCATCCAGTTCGGCTGCCACTGGACCCCCGTCGTGTTCGGCGACCACGTCTACCTGCAGGTGATGCACCGCAACGCGCAACTCGTCGTGGCCCTCAAGAAGGACACGGGCAAGCAGGTCTGGAAGGTCGAGCGCAAGGGGTACGGCAAGGGCGAGAGCCCGGACACCTACGCTTCCGCGTTCGTGTGGGAGGGGGACGGCGGCCCGCTGCTCATCGCCCACGGCAACGACTACTGCACCGCCCACAAGCTCGAAGACGGCGCGGAGGTGTGGCGGGTCAACGGCCTGAACCCGACGAACAACGGCGCGTGGCGGTTCGTGTCGTCCCCGCTGGTGACGCCGACCCTGATCGTGGTGCCGTCGTGCAAGAACGGGCCGACGGTCGCCCTCAACCCGGTCGGCGCGAAGGGGACGATCGACGAGGACAACAAGGCGGAACTCTGGCGGTTCAAGAGCACGCCGGACGTCGTGTCGCCGATCCTCGTGGACGGGATCGTCTATCTCCTCCGCGACGGCCCGCTGACGGCCGTGGACGCGAAGACGGGGGCGCAGATTTATCAAGCCGATGTCACGAAGCAGATCCACCGCGGGCACATGGTCGCCGCCGACGGGAAGATCTACGCGATCGGCCGCGAGGGGGCGTGCGACGTGGTGCAGGCCGGCAAGGAGTTCAAGAAACTGGCGACGAACACGCTTCCGGACACGTTCTACGCCAGCCCCGCCATCGCCGACGGCCGCATCTACCTCCGCGGCTGGGGCCACCTGTGGGCCATCGGGACGAAGTGATGCACCAGGCCAACGACCGCACCGCGAAGTGGCTGGTCGACCGACACGGCGACTCGATCCTGTACCTTGCGGGGATTACCGGCTTCGTCCGCTGGCAGCCGGTGCCCGCGGAGACGATCGCCCCGCGCCGGTTGCCGGACGGGTTGCTCCAGGTGTGGTTCCCGGACCGGACGCAGCCCGACCTCGTGCTGATCGAGATCGAAACCTACCCGGGCAAGGACGTCGACCGGCAGGTGTTCGAGGACGTGGAAGCCGTCCACCTGAACCGCGGCGTGATCCCGGACGTCGCGTGTCTGGTGCTGAAGCCGAAGGGGAACCTGACGGTGACGGGCACGGCCACCCGGACGAGCCGTCTCGGTTCGGCGACGATGACAGCCCGCTGGCCCGTGGTAAACTTGTGGGAGGTCGACGCCGAAGAGTTGCTCGCGCGGGGCGACCCCGGCCTCATCCCGTGGGTGTCGCTGGCGCGGACGGACCGCAGTCGGGCGGAGGTGCTGACCGAGTGCCGGGACCGGTTGAACGCACTCCCCGACGCGGTGCAGCGGTCGAACCTCCTGTCGGTGACGGCCATCCTCGCGGGCCTGGCGAATGACCCCAAGGCGTTGTTGAACCTGTTCGGAGGTCCGGAAATGATCGAATCCCCCGTTCTCGACTTGCTCATCGAGCACGCCTTGAAAAAAGAGCGCGCGAAGGCGGAAGTTGCGCTGAATCAGGAGCGCGAGAAAATCCAGTCACTTCAACGGGAACGGGAAGAATCCCGAGTCACGATGCTCATCGCGTTTCTCGAAGCCCGGTTCGGATCCGTCCCGCCCGAGTTGCAGTCGGAAATCCGCCAGACCCGCGATGCGGCGCTGTTCGAACCGCTCGTCCGCCTCGCGGCGACGTGCCCCGACCTCGCGGCGTTCTCCGCCGGCTTGCCCCGCTCGTCCTGACGACCCCCCCGCGGCCGGAGGTTCCCGCGAACCTGCTCCCGGTTTCCCCCGTCTGTTCGACACCCGGTTCCGGCCGGGATAGAACGGGGTGCAGGGCAGGTGGAGTGCCCGCACGTTTCGGGAACGTGAGACCGTGGGTTCGACTCCCACCTCCCCGACTCTTTTCGCAAAGGGACCGCCGATGGCGTCCTCACTCTCTCGGCGAGACCTTCTCGCGGCCGGGGCGGCGACCGTCGCCACGGCCGCCGCCGGGCGCGCGGAACCGACCGCGAAGCCCGCCGACTTCGGCTACTGTTTGAACACCAGCACCGTCCGCGACAACGGCAAGTCCCGGCCGATCGCCGAGCTCATCGACATCGCCTCCAAGGCCGGCTACGGCGCGATCGAGCCGTGGGTGTCCGAACTCGAAGCGTTCGTGAAGGCGGGGAATTCCGCCAAGGAGCTCGGCAAGCGGTTCGCCGACGCCGGGCTGAAGGTCCCGGACGCGATCGGCTTCGCCGAGTGGATCGTGGACGACGAAACCCGCCGGAAGAAGGGGCTCGAACAGGCCAAGCGGGACATGGACCTCGTCGCCCAGGTCGGCGGCGTCCGGATCGCCGCGCCGCCGGTCGGGGCCACCGGCGGCGGCAGCAAGCGCGACGACCCGAACCACTCCAAGCCCGTCACGGACCTGCTCGCCGCGGCGGAGCGGTTCGGGGCGCTGCTCGACCTCGGCCGGTCGATGGGCGTCACGCCCATCGTCGAGGTGTGGGGGTTCTCGAAGTCGCTCAGCCGGCTCGGGGAGACGCTCCTGGTCGCGGCCGAGTGCGGCAAGCCCGGCGGGTGCGTGCTGCCGGACGTGTACCACCTCTACAAGGGCGGCTCGAACTTCGCCGGGCTCCAGGTCGTCGGCGCGGCGGGCATCGGCATCTTTCACGTCAACGACTACCCGAAAATCGAGCGCGGAACGATCACCGACGCCGACCGCGTCTTCCCCGGCGACGGCGTCGCCCCGTTGAAGGACGTGTTCCGCACCCTCCGCGAGATCGGCTACCGCGGGTTCCTGTCCCTGGAATTGTTCAACCGGGATTACTGGAAGCGCGACCCGCACGAGGTCGCCAAGGAAGGCTTGCAGAAGTTGAAGAAGGCGGCCGGCTAGGCGAGCGGTGGGGCGTTGCAGAGGAGCACGACCGCGTGGCAGCCGATCGCCTCGGCCCGGCCGATGTGGCCGACCTTTTCCCCCGTCTTCGCCTTCACGTTCACCGCGTCGGGCGGGACGCCGAGTAATCCCGCCAAACTCTCGCGGATGGCCCCTTTCACCGGGCCGAGTTTCGGCTCCTGCGCGAAGATCGTCACGTCGAGGTTGACGATTTTCCAGCCCAGGCCGGAAATTTTGAGCAAGGTTTCTGTCAGGAACCGGCGGGAGTCCGCGTTCTCCCATAACGGATTCGTGTCCGGGTACGCATCGCCGATGTCGCCGAGGGCGGCCGCCCCCAACAGGGCGTCCGTGACGGCGTGGAGGACGGCGTCCGCGTCCGAGTGGCCGACCAGCCCGCGGGGGTGGTCGATTCGCACGCCACCGAGGACGAGCGGCCGCCCCTCCGCCAGGCGGTGCGTGTCGTGGCCCGATCCGACGCGAAAACTGGTTGGCATGCCGCGATTCTACCGGCTTGCGGCAGGATCGCACACCGCGGACAGGGGCCGATCTCGCACGGCCGGACTCGCCATTCAGAGGACCCTCTTCCATGCGCACCGCTCGCCGGTCGGCGTTCACGCTGATCGAACTCCTCGTCGTCATTGCGATCGTCGCCTTGCTCATCGGGCTGTTGCTGCCGGCCGTGCAGAAGGTCCGGGAGGCGGCCGGGCGGACCCAGAGCGCCAACAACCTGAAGCAGATCGCCCTCGCCACGCACGCCGCCTGCGACTCCCGCGGCGCGTTCCCGTGCGTGCTCGACGTGTTCTGGATGACAGCGTCCGGGCCGTGTCGAACGCCGTCACCTCGACGACCTGGCAGCGCGCCTGCGACCCGGCCGACGACCTCGTCCTCGGCAGCGACTGGTGATTTTGAGAAACCCCTCCCCCTAACCCCTCTCCGTTTCGGGGAGGGGGGTTAGGGGGAGGGGTTGATGGCCTCACCCGCGGGACCTCTCTCATGCAACGCTGGCTCGTCGGCTTCCTCGTCGGTCTGATCGGCGTCTACGCGGTGATGTACCTCGGCTGCGACGCCCGGCCGGAGTTCACCACGGTGGAAGGCACGATCACGTACAAGAACGCGCCGTTGCCCGCCGGGCTGGTCGTCGTCTCGAACGAGTCCGACACGCTGTCCGCGTCCGGCTACCTGAAGGGGGACGGCACCTACACGGTGGCGAACGCCCCGGTCGGGCCGGTCCGGGTGACGGTGCGGACGAACGAGTTCAAGGACGTGATGAGCGCGAAGGCCGCCGCCGACCTCCGCGCCCGCGGCATCCCCGGCCCGGTGTACGACGAGAAGGTGAAGGGGTTCCGGTACGTTCCGATCCCCGACCGGTACGGGGACCGCGACCTGTCCGGGCTGAAACTGGACCTCAAGGCCCGCACCGCGAACCGGTTCGACATCGACCTGACGCCGTGAGGACTGGCTCGGAACCGAATCCAGGTTTCTGACCGTGTTCCCCAAGAGCCGCGAACGCAAGTGAGCGGCTGGCATCCTGGGAAAAACGGCAGGCATCCCGGAGGGGGAGCCAGCCGCTCACTTGCGTTCGCGGCTCTTGGAGTCGCAACCGTTCTTTCGCAACCGGTTTTGACCCCCCTCAATCCTCCCCGCCCAGCAGGGGCAGTTCGCCGCCGGCGGGGGTGATCGCCGCCTTCAGCACCTTCGGGTCGACGGTCTTCTTCACGAACTGCACGTGCCCGTCCAGGTACACGACCAGGAAGCCCGACTCCTTCGGCCGGCCGAGGCTCGGTAGCGGGCCGTTCGGGTCGAACGGGAGTTCCTTGTACTGCGGCCACGGCACCGTGTCCCCGGCTTCGACCGCGAAGATGGTGTTCGAGACGCCGTCCCGGACAGTGGGAAGGCTGAGTTGTGCCGGTGTGCCAGCTTGGAACACCGCCTTCGGGCCGACGAACACCCGGATCCGCGTTTCCGGCCCGGAATCGGGTTCCGGGTCGGCGTAGACCTTGATTTTGGTTTTCGCGAGGTCTTTGTTCTTCGGGGCGTCCCAGGCCGCACTCTGGTCGAACCGGGCGTAAACCGGGCCATGCTCGATGTACGGAAGAATCGTGAACCGCCAGCTCAGCCGCTTGTCGACGGGCACAGCCATATTCCCACCCATTCCGTGGTCGGTCGGCCCAGGGAGTTTCATGAACGTGTCGTGGTAGTTCTGCATCCCGAGGCCGGTCTGCTTCAGGTTGTTGACCATCGTGCTGCGTTGCGCAGCTTCTCTCACCTTGAAGGTGGAGTAGTACATTCCGACGCCGCTCACCCCCGTGCAGACGACGGTGCCGAACACGCCGAGCAGCAGCCCGGCCATCGCGACGCCGTAGCCGACGCCCGTCTGCTTCGCCCTCGACAGCCCGAGGAACCCGCAGATGATCGCGGGGATGCCGGCGAAGAACAGGCACAGCATCGACAGCAGGCCGAGGACGAGCGCGGCCACCGCCAGCCCGTTCGTCGGCTTCGCCGGGCGGTCGTCCTCGTAGTCGTCGTCCCGGCGGGCCCGCCGGGCGCGGCGGGGTGGGTCTTCGGAATCGTACTCGCTCACGGCGGAACTCCGGACGCATGGCGTTGTCGGTCGGGTCGAGTCTTCGAGGCCCGACGTTGGGCTTGCCTCGGCGAGAACGGATCGTTCCGTCCGAAGCGGCGTTTCTCGTCGGGCCTCGCAAAGCCTCGACCCGACCGACAAGAATCGGGGATTCACGAAATGATAGGGAATGCCGGGCGTCAGGCCGACTGTCTCGCGGGTTCGTCCGGGGAGACGGGCGATTGCACCAGCCGGTCCCACTCCGCCGGGGGGCACGGGAACGCGGGGGCGAGGCGGGCGAGGTCGGCGACGAGGTCGGCCGCGGTCGGGTACGGGTCGGGTTGCGGCGGGGCGTCCGCGGCGGGTTCGCCCGGTTCTTCCAGCCGGCGGACGACCGCGAGCAGCGGTTCCGGGAACCCCTTCACCTTCGCGCCGCGCTTGCGGACGCTGGCCCCGAGTTGCGACCACGCGAACGCGACCCGGCCGAGCGCCCGCAGGTCGTCCAGCGGGCCGGCGGCGTCCGGGGCACCGCCGAGCCACGGCGGGTCGCCGACGCCCGTGAGCTTGACGGTTCCGTCCGACGTGAGCACGAACGCATCCGCGGCGATCCGGCCGTGCGCCAGCCCGACGGCGTGGGCCGATTCCAGCGCGGCGGCGGCGCTCGACACGAGCCGCAGCCACACCCCCGGCGTGGACGCGGCGGCGGACCAGTCGGAGCCGGGGACGCCCGTCGCCCACTCCTGCAACACCGCGGGCCGGCCGGCCACGTCCAGCACTTCGACCGTGCTCAGCAAGTTCGGGTGGGCCGCGTCCTTCGCCGCGGCGAACCGCTGGCGGAACTCGTCCGGCAGGACCGCGTCCTGGGCGTCGAGTTCGGCCATCACCCGGAGCAGGAACGTGCCGGACCGCGACGGATCGTACACCCGGTAAGCGGTTTCGTGCGGCGTGACCCGGACCCGGTCGACGACCCGGAACCGGCCGAGCATCAGGGCGTCGAGGTTGCCGGCTTCGATCAGCGCGAGCTGGTACAGCGTGACCGCCCCGCTGGCGAGCAACACCTGCCGCAGCGTCCGCCGGCGGGCGTTGGCTTCCGCCCACAGGGCCGCGAGCGTGTCCGCATCGACGAGGTCCAGCGACCGCAGCAGTTCGCCGAGTTGCCGGTCGCCGTCGTCCAGTTCGGAATGCGGAACGGGGAACGCGGAACTGCCGACCCGACCGGCGATCCCGTCGGGCTGTTCTGCCGATTCCGCATTCCGCATTCCGCGTTCCGCATTCTGGGAGGCGAGTTCCCGCAGCTTCTTCCGGTACCACTCCCGCATGTCGTTCAAGTGGCGTTCGACCTCGACCCGGCGCTCGGCGACGAGTTGCCGTTCGGCCCGCAGTTCCTCGGCCTGCTTCGCGAGTTCCTGGGTCGTCGCCTCGATCTGGCTCGACGCGGCGGTCATCTCGGCGTGGCGGGCGTCGATGCGCGTCTCGGTCCTGGCCATCGCGCGTTTCAGGTCCGCGACCTTCGCCTGCCACTCGACGAGTTGCTGCCGGAACTGCGCGACGTCGCGATCGAACCCGAACTCTGCCGCGCGGACG
>CAYUHJ010000134.1:0-9847 GCA_964444365.1 uncultured Alcaligenaceae bacterium
CTTCGTCAATTCGCACGCCGGCACGTCGCCGCGGTTGCGGGTCAGCACGCGGTGGTCGCCGGTCAGTTTCACTTCGTACCCGGCACTGGTGTGGAGTCGGTACACCGGTTTCGTTCCCGTCGCGAACGCGGGCTTCACGGGATACAGGGCACCGTCGGAACCCACGACTTCAAACTCGTCCGCGAGGAGGCCGTCGATCCGCCTCCAGCCGTCGGCGGTAGCAACGAGGGTGTCACCCGTCACGCACGGGTTCGTCGCGTTGATGCGGCCGTCTTCCGGGCACGTGTGCCACTCGTTGAAGGTCGTGTCGAACTGGACGCCGGGGTCGGCGCACGACCACGCGGCAAAGCTGATCTGGTCCCAGAGTTCGCGGGCCTTCAGCGTCTTGCACGGCTTCGGGGGGCGGTTGTGCGCCTTCGCCTTCGCCAGTTCCGTCCGCCAGTAGAGGTGCCAGTCGCCGTCGGACTCGACCGCCTTCATGAAGTCCGTGGTGATCCGCACCGAGTTGTTGCTGTTCTGCCCGGAGACGGTGTAGTACGCCTTCGAGTTCCAGTCCGTGTCGTACTCGTCGAACTCGATGTGCTTCCAGCCCTGCTTCGCCAGTTGCAGCACCCGCGCGATGTAGTTCTCCGGCACCAGCGCCGACCGCGCGTCGAGCACCGCCTTCTTGAGCCCGAAGTTCTTGAGCGGGTCGTACTGCTCCGCCGCGTTCGGGTGCCCGTGGATGGCGGCCATCACCGCGTTGAGGTTCTTGTTGAGCGCCCGCGACCCGCTGACGAGGGCCGCGACCTTCTGCTCCTCGATCACCTTCCAGTTGACAAACTCCTCAATGTCCGGGTGGTCGAGGTCGAGGACGACCATCTTGGCCGCGCGTCGGGTTGTCCCGCCGCTCTTGATCGCCCCGGCCGCGCGGTCGCCGATCTTGAGGAAGCTCATCAACCCGGACGACTTGCCGCCGCCGGAGAGCGGCTCGCCGTCGCCGCGGAGCTGGGAGAAGTTCGAGCCGGTGCCGCTGCCGTACTTGAAGATGCGGGCCTCGCGGACCCACAGGTCCATGATGCCGCCGTCGTTGACCAGATCATCGGAAACGCTCTGGATAAAGCACGCGTGCGGTGCAGGCCGCTCATACGCGCTTGTGCTGCGCTCGACCTCGTTCGTCAACGGGTCGACGAAGTAGTGCCCCTGCGGCGGGCCTTCGATGCCGTAGGCCCAGTGCAGGCCGGTGTTGAACCACTGGGGCGAGTTCGGGGCCGCCATCTGGGCGGCGAGCATGTACGAGACTTCGTCGTAAAACGCCTTCGCGTCCGCTTCCGTCGTGAAGTAGCCGCCCTTCCAGCCCCAGTACGTCCAGCACCCCGCGAGCCGGTGGAACACCTGTCGGGAGTCGGTCTCGCCGAGGGTCGTGTCGTCGGAGGTCGCTTCCGTCCGGCGCAGCCACGCGGGGACGCCCGGTTCGTCGACCGGCTTCGACTGCTTCGGCAGCCCGGCCCGGCGGAAGTACTTCTGCGCCAGGATGTCGACCGCGACCTGCGACCAGCCTTCGGGCACGAAGATGTCCGTCATCTCGAACACGACGGAGCCGTTCGGGTTGACGATCCGCGACGCCCGGGGGACGAACGGGATGCCGGCGAACGGGTCACGGCCTTCGTGGGTGAAACGACGGGTTATCTTCATTGGGGGACTCGGGAGGCGGACGGGACGGTTGGCCGCGGACCAAAACCGGCGGCAGATCGCGTATACACTTGTAGCCGAATGCCATCTCCGTTACGACCCCGCTCGGGTCGAAAGTCGTGCGAGCTCCGGCTTCCCGGACCCTTCACCCGGCACGACCGGCTAGCTTTCCTGAGCTGACGGCACGAACGGAAGCGTCAAACCCGCCTGATCCTGATACTTCCCCTTCTTGTCCGCGTAGCTGGTTCGGCAGACGGCTTCCCCCTTGATGAAGAGGAACTGCGCGATGCCCTCGCCGGCGTAAATCTTCGCCGGAAGCGGCGTGGTGTTGGAAATCTCGATCGTCACCCGGCCGCGCCACTCGGGCTCCAGCGGGGTCACGTTCACGATGATCCCGCACCGGGCGTAGGTCGACTTCCCGAGGCACACCGCCAGCACGTCGCGGGGGATCTCGAAGTGCTCGATCGTCTCCGCCAGGGCGAAGGAGTTCGGCGGGATGATGCAGAAGTCCGCGTCCACGTCGACGAACGACTTCGGGTCGAAATTCTTCGGGTCGACGGTGCTGCCCCAGACGTTGGTAAAGACCTTGAACCGGCGGTCGACCCGGGCGTCGTAGCCGTAGCTGGTGACGCCGTAGGAGATGACGCCGGGCCGGTGGCGTTGCGGCTCGAACGGGGTGATTTTCACGTCGCGTTCGATCATCCAGTCGGGTAGCACGCCCATCGGAAGCCTCCGCGCCTTCGGCCGTTCCTGAACAATCGGGTGAACGGCGGCTCGGCTTGACCCGGATGCCGCGTTCGGCCGATATATGCGGCGGGGCGAGGGGTTGACAGTCGGAAATGTGGGCGTGGCCCCGGCGGCAAGGCAGTCAGCACAAGGTGTCGTTGCCGGAACCACGCCCGATCAATCCCGGCCAGGAGAGAAGACTTCGGCCGGGCACTCCCATTATACGACGTAACCGGAGGCCAGGGATGGCATTCTGGCTCTTCAAGCAGGAACCGACCTGCTACTCGTACTCCGACCTCGAACGGGACGGCGAAACCGTCTGGGACGGCGTCGCGAACCCGTTGGCGTTAAAACACTTGCGGGCCGCCGAACCGGGAGACCGAGTTTTCTACTACCACACCGGCAAAGAGAAGGCGATCGTCGGAATCATGGAAGTGACGGGGACACCGCGACCGGACCCGACGGGGGATAACCCGAAGGCGGTCGTCGTGCCGGTCAAGGCGGTTCGGAAACTCGCTCAACCGGTGAAGTTAGAAACGATCAAGGCCGACCCGCTGTTCGCCGGGTGGGAGCTCATTCGCATGAGCCGGCTCTCGGTGATGCCGGTCGGCCCGGAACGGTGGGAGCGGATCGAAGAGCTGGCAGCGGGAAATGCGAAAGCGGTGGCCGTGGATAAGCGGAGTACCGGGAAGTTGAAGTGAACGAACCGCGAACGTGGACGTTCGCGGTTCGCCGATGGGCTTATTCGTCGGCCTGTTTGCCCGGCCGCTTGTAGCGCTTCTTCAGTTCTCGCGCGGCCTTCCGCTCGCTCCAGGCGCGGTACTCGACCTCGAAGTCTTCGAGCTCCTTCCGCACGACGTGCTCGCCGCCGCCGAGCATCCAGACCGGCAGCCGGATGACCTTGCCGCTCTCGTTCTGGATGCCGGTGTAAATCAGCATGGACACCTGGGACCGGTGAATCCCGAGCCGCTCGGCGGCCTTCGCGGCGGTGACGAGTTCCTTCAGCGGACACTGCTTCAGGAACCGGTCGATGCCGGCCTGGGTGAACACGACCTCGTTGCCGTCCATCGCGTATTCGAGCTCGACCATCTGCCCCCCCTGGTCGGTCGGCCGGCGGGCCCCGCTGAGGGTGAGGTTCAAGGTGAACGCCTCCGTCACGCCGAGGGCCTTCGCCGCGTGCTCCATGCTGACATACGGGCTCGGTTTGGACGGGGGGGGCGGCTTGACGGCGGCAACTTTCGCTTTAGTGGCGGTGCTCTTCTTGGGTGCGGTCTTGGTCGGCATCGGCGGCCTCGGGTCGGGGATCGACGTAGGGCACTCCCCATTTTACAGGAACGGGGAAGGGACCACACGCGCCAAACCGCCGGTTTTTCACCCCGGCCGGGGGGCCGGGGGCGCATCTTCGGTCCGAGACAGGAGTTGCACCGGTCGCGACGCGGGCTAAGTGGCCGATTCCGTCGGCTCTCGCGAAACGATTGGCTCGATGTGAGAATGATCGCCGTTGACCGACGGCTGCAGCCCGGCCCACACCCGCGGCGGGATCAGCACCCACGGGGCGGAAGACGGGCCGGCCCGCCACACCTCGGACCACTCGGCCCAGGTCAGCCGGGTGCGGCCGAACATGACGCGGTCCGCGTCCAGGGCCGGGCCGGGGGCCGGGTGCAGGTTGTCGGTCGTCCGCGGCCGGAGGTCGTCCGCCCGGTGGGCGAGGTCGTACAGGACAGGAATCGCGTCCTCGGACCCGTACCAGACCAACAGCCCCGCCGGGACCACGTCGAAATGGCTGGCGTGTTTCGGCAGTTCCGCCCGGATGTGCTCCCGGGCCAGTTCCACGCCGGCCCGCTTGTACAGGTACGCCAGCGCGAACTCGAGAACGCGGGCGCGGTCCTCGGACAGGCTCGACAAGAAGCCCGGATCGGCCCAGCCCGCGACGAGCCAGCCGGAGCGGTCTTCCCATTCGAGCCACGCCGGGGCGGTGCCGTCGAGCAGAATCTCCACGCGGATGCGGTTCGTCCCCAGGTGAACCCGGCCCGCCGTCAGCCGCCGGCCGGCCCACGCCGGGCTCGGGTTCACGAGCGCGATCAGATCCCGCAGCACGAACCGGCGGACGCTCTGCTCGACTTCGCGCAGGGCCTGCCGGTGGGTCCGCGCGTCCCGCCAGACGCCCGTTGTCGACCCTTCCCGTTCGGCCGCCCGCAGTTTCGAGTACAGCCGCGGCACCGTCCCCGAGTGGAAGCCGGGGTGGAGCAACCCGCCCACCGACTCCCCGTGTGGGCCGACCGCCGCCGGCGTGAGCGCGGCGGGGCGGTTCGCCCGGTAGAGCCGCCAGTTCTCCCGCATCTCCCAGAACAGGAACGTGAACGCGTCCGGGGTCAGGTAGAACGTCCCGATCACCAGCAGCCACGCGATCGGCCACGACAGGAACGGCGCGAGGTCCTCCACGAGCGGCGACCCGAGCGGGTTCAGGGTGAACAGCCCGAGGATCGCGAGCATCGGGTAAACGAACTTCGCGAACAGGATCGAGAGCGGCAGCTTCAACGGGTTGATCATCGGCTCGATCAGCACGACGAGGTAGAACCGCAGCAGGAACGCGAACGGCACCCACAGGACGCCGAGCACGGCCCGCACGGCGATCGACACCGGGCCGCCGGTACCCCGCAACCGCAGCCAGTCCTCGCCGCGGGCCAGCGTCCATTCGAGCACGTTCACGAAGTTGCGGAACACGTCGTTGACGTACCGGAACACCGCCGGCGCGACCCGCACGGACTCGATCACGGCGTTCGCGGTTTGCAGCAGCAGCACCTCGAGCGCCCGGCCCAGCCGCGAGTTGATGACGAACGCCGAGCCGAGCAGGGTGCCGATCCGCGCGAGTGCTCCGGCTTGCCACACGTTCGGGACGACCAGCCAGACGACGACGCTGACGGCGGTCGGCTTCGCGAGGTAGTTCACCGCCAGTTGAAACGGCCCGCTCGTCAGGATCTCGTGGATCCGCGGGTTCGTCCAGAGTCTAACCGGCACGTCCCAGAACAGGAACCGCCCCGCCCGGTACAGCGCGTGCGACGCCTCCAGTGCGAGATGCCGCAGCGTCGCCGAGCGGACGAACGCGAGGAGCACGAACCCGACGGCGAACCACGCGAGGTGGAACCACCACGTCGCGTTCAGCCCGGAAAAGAAGGACAGGTCCGCGGTGATCGGGGCGTGGGCCGCCGCCGGCCCCGCGAGGGCGGACACCGCTTCCGGGTCGACCGCGACCGGGTTCCGGTGCCGCTGGTTTTCGTAAATGACGAGCCAGATGAACTGCGCGAGGAAGAACGCGCCGCCGAACGGGAGGGTGAGATTGCGCGTGATCCACCGGCCCGTCTCCGTGCCGAAGTTGAACGCCGTGACCCGTTCGAGCAGCCGGACGTAAAACTCGCCGCGGCGGTAGATGCCGTCGAGCAGCGTGGCGAGCCGGCGGTCGAGCCGCAAGAGCGGGTCGCCGTAAAGGTACTCTTCCGGGCCGCGCAAGTCCGGGAGCTTCACCTGCCCGCGGGCGATCGCGTCCCGCACGTCGGCGAAGCTGAGGAAGCCGTTCGCGGAGATGCGGTCCAGCAGTTCTTCGACGGTCTTCGCGAGTGCGGCTTCCTCTGCGTGGCCGGTGGGACGAAGCCCCGCGTCGTGCAGGGCGTCCGTCAGCACCGGGCGGAACCGTTCGCGCAGGCGTTCTTCCGACCGGCCCAGCGCGTCTTGCAGCAAGCCCGCCAGCGTGCTCCGGGCCGCGTCCGTGAGCCTGGCACTCGCCAGCCGCCGGGCCGCCGCTTGCAGGTGGGCCGGCACGCGGACGAACCGCTGCCCTTCGAGCTGACGCAGGATCGGACGGTTCCCCGCGGACAGCAGCCACTCCACGACATCCAGCGTGTACGTCGGCAGTTCGTTGTCGATGCACGCGCGTTGCAGGTCGAACAGGATCGCCGCCTCGACCGGGCGGTTCCCCTGGTCCGCCTTGTCCAGCAGCGAGGGCAGCACGCCGCGCCAGGCGTTCGCCTCGTCCTCCGGCAGCCCGAGCACCGCCTGCAACCGGCCGACGAGTTCGTACACCCGCTGCCGGGCCGCTTCGAGTGCGGGCGCGGTCAGCGACGCCGGGGACACCCGTGCGGCCCGGGTGTGCAGGATCGCCGCCCCGACGACGTCCCCCTTTTCCGCGGCCCGTTGCGCCCCGCGGGTGAGCCGGTAGTAGTAGTCGTGCGATTCGTCCGCCTGGTCGTCCGTCTTCGGCCGGGGGTCCGGGGCACCGCCGAGGCGGGTCCGGGAGAACACCGCCGCCGCGTCGAGATCCCGTGCCAACAGGTCGTCGACGATCCCGGCCGGCGGCAGGCTCGGAAAGTAGACGGGGATCAGGTTCGCCGCGAAGAACTTGAGCTCGAAGTAGGTCGCCACGAACTCGACATACGCGGCGTGGTCCTCCGCCTTCGTCGAGAGCTGGTTGTCCTGCACCAGCACGTTCCGGGCTTCCTCGAAGGCCGCCGGGCCGATCGCCTCAATCCGTTCCCGCAAACCCGCCGCCGTCACGCCGGTGAGCCGGGCTTCGAGTTCGCGGTGCAGCGAGACGTGAAACAGCAGCCGCCAGTACCGCAGCAGGATCTCGCCGCCCGGGTCCGCGAGTTCGTCGTTCGTCGGCCGGGCCAGGACGAGCAGTTCGTTCGGCAGGATGTGGTCCGTCGGAACGTCGACTTCTTCCTGTTCCGCGTGCTGGAAGAACGTCGCCCGGTCGACTAGGAAGCAGCGGGCGTGCGGCACCCGCCAGACCATCCACGACGTACCGGTGATGCCCTGAACGACCCGCTCCAGCACGGACGGCGCGACGAGCACGGCCGCCGGGTCCACGGCGCGCAGAATCCGCCCGAGTTCCTCGCGTGTCATCCGGGCTCCCCTGAGCGGACGGGAGGGGTCCGCTGAAGGGAGTGTACGCGAGGGGCTTGCGCGGAGCCAGCACCGCCGCGGAAAGCACGAGTTGCGGGTCGGGGACGGATTCCGGATTTTTTTCGGGAATAACTCCCGACATTGTGTATCTATGCACATGACGACCGACCCAGCCCCGTTCGAGGGCGGCGTCTCTCCGAAATTCATGCGAGACATGAACTTCGGAGAGACGTTCTCGATCAGGACTGGGCACGGTGGGGGCCGGATTGTCCGGCTCCCTGGAATGTCCGTCTGTTCGACGTGTTCCTTTTTTCACCCGGAGTTGGAAATGAAGAAGATCCTGACCCTCGCCTTCGTCGCCGCCGTTGCCCTGACCTCCGTTGCCGCCATCGGCTGCGGCGACAAGGCTCCCGCTGGCACCAAGAAGTAAGCTTCTGGCGAACGACCGCAACGAGCCGACCGGAACCCCGGTCGGCTCGTTGCTTTTCGGAGAACGATCATGCGTCGAACGGTAGCTTGCGTCGCGTTGCTGGCCGGCCTCGCCCT
This sequence comes from uncultured Alcaligenaceae bacterium, assembly GCA_964444365.1. Taxonomy (GTDB): domain Bacteria; phylum Planctomycetota; class Planctomycetia; order Gemmatales; family Gemmataceae; genus CAYUHJ01. Next base: position 7,843 of record CAYUHJ010000134.1, read on the forward strand.
CGGCTGCGGCGGCGGGGAGAAGAACAAGAACAAGGACATCGACCGCCCCGCCCCGGTCGGGACGCAGAAGTAGGCCGCACCTACTGGGCGTACCACGCGGCGAGCCGGGCGAGCTCCCCCCGGTCGGCGAGGGTCCGCGTCGCCCAGGCTTGCCGGGCCGAGCCGAGCAGCGGGTGGTAGCCGAAGCTGTCGTCGACCACCCGGACCGCGGCTTCCACGCCCGAGTCCCGGGCGTCGCTGCCGGCGAAGACGCGGGCGAGCCACAGGATGACCGGGAACGTCAGCACCAGCGAATCGAGCCCCGCCCAGAACGGGAACCCGTAGTTCGTGCGGCCGAAGAACTGGCCGGACTGCACCTTCACCCGGTAGTAGCGGGTCAGCAGCGCGTCGGCGTCCGGCCCCAGCCGCCCGGCCGGTTTCTCCGCGTCCGCGAAGGTGCGGTCGGGAATCTTCGCGTGCAACTTCGGGACGGCCCCCCGCCCGAGGGCGAACCGCCACGCCGCGCGAATGCGGGTCAGCCGGCCCCGTTTCGCAACCCCCGCCTCCGGGCCGTGGTCCTTCCGGGCGTAGATCGCGGCCACCTGCCGGAAGATCGTCCGCCCCACCCACTCGGGCTTCGCCACCGCGTCCGGGGTTTCGTCGACGGCGGCCGCGGCCATCACCTCGACGAAGTCGTCGAGCGAATCTCCCGTCAAGGCCGCGAACGAGGTCGGCTGGCACATCGCCGCGAACGCGAGCACTTGCCGGATCCGTCGTTCGAGCGGGAAGTCGGTGTCGGCAAGCCGTTCGTCGATCGCCTCCAACAGCCGGACCGCCACGGGCCACGGGACCGGCTTTCCCGGCTGCAGTGCGGGCAGTTCCGTCGGGGGCGGCCCCTTCGCGTCCGCTTCGATCAACTCCGCGGCGCGGCGGGCACCGGCGGCGTGCTCGGCCAGCGGTCGGCCCCGGTTCGCGGCGGCGGACGGACACGCGAACCGGACGCCGACCCGCCAGTGATCCCCGGCCGGGACGAGCACGAACGGAAACACCTGACACGCGGTCGGCTTCGTCGCTTCGCCGAACTTCGCGTGGATGCGGCAGCGGTCGTCGGCCCCCAGGAAGACGCACGCGCCGGTCGGGGTGTGGTTCAGCCGGTACTCGCCGAGTTGCTTGTCCCAGACCACGGGCTCGGACCCGCCGAGGTCCGCGGCGGTCCAGCCCTGCGACTTCAGGCGTTCCCGTTCGACCTCGTTGACGCGGACGTGGTACGTCCGGCAGCAGTTCGTGCAGGAGTGGCAATCCCAGTTCTGGATCACCGGCAGCGAGCGCACGGGCAGCGGCATGGGACGCTTCGGCGAGCGGCGGGGCGTGAGCCCGCGCTGGAACCGCGATCCCGCGGCGGGCTCACGCCCCGCCGCTCGCCCAAAATGAGCAACGACAATGTCCGTTAGTCTGCGAACAGCCACCGCACCAGTTCGGCCTGCCCGCGGTAGTCCGGCACAATCAGGTCCGCCCCGAGTTCGGCAAGCATCGACCGCTTGAGCGGGTTCACTCCCGGCTCGCCGCGCTCCCGGCTCGCCACGCCGACGGCGACCGCCCCCACGCGCTTCGCTTCGACCGTCTCCGCGTAGCCGTCGCCGAAGCTCAAAATGTGTGAACCGGGGATGCCGAGGTCGCGGACGATCCGGTCGAACACGGCCCCTTTCGTGAACGTGTGGGTGTCGGCCGCCGGGGCGTAGACGTGGGGGGCGAAGAACTCGGTCAGCCGGAGGAGGTCCGCTTCCGCCCGGACGAAGACGAGGTCCGTCCCGCTGACGAGGAACAGCTTCACCCCGCGGGATTGGAGGTTCCGCAACAGGGCGTGCGTCCCGGCGACGGCCCAGTCTTCGGGGGCGGCGGTCCCGGCCGCGAGTTCGTCGCACCGCGTGCCGCACTCGCCGAGCAACCGGGCCTGGAAGTCCGCCAGCAACTCGTCCGGGTCCGGGGGAACGCCGCCTCGGGCCGCGACGTCTTCCGCGAGCCGCCG
>CAYUHJ010000134.1:9857-17057 GCA_964444365.1 uncultured Alcaligenaceae bacterium
CATCTGGAAGATCGTCGGCTTCCCGCTGAGCCGCAGCACCGCGTCTTCGAGTTCGTGCAGGGCGTCCGCCTCCGGGACGGTCAGCAGATTCCGGGCGCGAAAGAGTTCCACCCCCATCCGCGCCATGATCGCGGCCCACCCCTCGCGGATGAGGGACACGGTGCCGTCGAAGTCGAACACGGCCGCCGCGAACGGCCCGCGACGGACGGACGGGTTGAGAATCAAGGGTTCGGCCGAAAATCTCACGGGCGGTCCGCCTTGCGGGGGAACGGGGAAATCGGGTCTACTTCCGCGGCCACACCCACGGGAGCCCGCATGCCCACGAAAACCGATGTCGCGTGGTTCCTCGCCGTGGCGGCACTGTCGTCCGCGTGGTGCGTCACGGCCGGTTCACGGCTCGGGCCGACGTTCGACGAGAACCTGTACCTGACGGCCGGCGTCGACGGCTGGCGGTCGGGGAGCAACAAGCAACTCATGTCGTGGGGGGCGATGCCCCTGCCGATCGACGCCGTCACGCTGCCGATCTACCTCTGGGAACGCGGCCGCGGCGAGCCGTTCTCGGTGCTGGACGAGACGCCGCGACTGCTGCCGGTCGCGCGGGCGGCGGCCCTGCCGTTCTGGTGGGCGGTGCTGTTCTACGGGATGCTCTGGGGCCGGACACTCGGCGGACCGGGGGCGGGTCGGCTCGCGTTGTGCCTCATCGGTTGCGACCCGAACTTGCTCGCGCACGCGGCGCTCGCGGCGACGGACATCGCGCTGACGGCAACGGTCCTCGCCGCGACTTACCACTTCTTCACCGGCCGCGAACACGGCTGGAAGCGTCGGGTGCTGTTGCCCGGCGTACTGTATGGCGTTGCCCTCACGGCGAAGGCGTCTGCGCTCGTGTACGTCCCGCTGCTGTGCGGCGTACTCGGGCTGTGGAGCGCGGACTGGCGGCAGCCGTGGGCGAGTACGTCGCGTCTTCGCTGGGATCTGGCGGGCATCATCGTGATCGGGACGGTGTACCTGTTTGCGTACTGCGGCTCGGACTGGACCACGGAGCGGACGTTCGTCGAATGGGCGAACACGGTGCCGCACTCGCCGGGCCGGGAAGTCGCTGTTGCGGTCGCCGAGAATCTGCGAGTCTTCCCCAACGCGGGGGAAGGGATCGTGCAGCAAATTCGGCACAACCTGCGCGGGCACGGCGGGTCGTTCCTGTTGGGCGAGTACCACCCGAAGGAAGTGTGGTACTACTTCCCGGCCGCGCTGTCGGTGAAGCTGCCCGACGCGACGCTTCTCCTTCTCGCGACGGTGGTGTTGCTGCGACCCCGTTCGCTGTGGTCCCCGGCGGGGCTGGCGGCGCTAGTCCTGCTGGCGTTCAGCCTGAACACGCGGGTGCAGATCGGCGTGCGGCTCGTGTTTCCGCTGGTGACGTTCCTTTACGTGACACTGGCCGTCGCCGTGAGCGGACGAAGAAGCAACCCCTCCCCTCGACCCCCTCCCCGAAGCGGAGAGGGGGAGCCGGAAGGGTTTTCCTCCCCTCTACGCTTCGGGGAGGGGCCGGGGGAGGGGTTCTTCAAACTCCTCGCCTGGCTCGCCGTCGCGTTCACCGCGTCCTCGTCCGCGATGATCTGGCCCGACGGGTTGCGGTACACGAACCGCCTCCACGGCGGCCCGGAGCGCGGCTGCGAACTCCTCAACGACTCGAACTACGACTGGGGCCAGGGCCTGCCGGAACTGAAGGAGTGGTGGCACGCGAACGGGGAACCGCCGCTGTACGTGTGGTTCTTCGGGACCGACCCGGCCATCCTGAAGCCGCCGTTCCGCCACCTGCCGGTCCACATGCTCCCGGACAAGTCCCCGCCCGCGGTGATCGACTGTATCCCGCCCGAAGGTTACTTTGCGGTCAGCGTCACGCTCCTCCACGGCACCCCCGTCCGCGAACCGGACACGCTCGCGTTCGTCGACTGGCTGCGCACCCAGGAACCCGTCGCGAAGACCGGGACGTTCCGCGTTTACCGGCTGCCCCGTTAAGTCGTGTAGTCCGCGTTCAGCTTGACGTACTCGTAGGTCAGGTCGCAGGTGTAGAACGTGCAGCGGCCGGTGCCGAGCTTGAACCGGAGGCGGAAGTGGACGTCGCGGTTCGTCTTCAGGTAGGCGCTCGCGGTCGCCGCGTCGAACGGCAGCGGCTGGCCGTCGCGGTACAGGAGCATGTCCCCCATCCACAGGGATAAGTCCGCTTCGTCGAATGCCACGCCCGAGTAGCCGGCCGCCGACACGACCCGGCCCCAGTTCGGGTCCGCGCCGAAGATCGCGGTCTTCACCAGGGCACTGTCGGCGACCGCCTTCGCGATCGTCCGTGCCTCCGCGTCCGACCGGCAGCCTTCCACGTCCAGCGTGACGAGGTGGTTCGCCCCTTCCGCGTCGGCGGCGATCTGCTTCGCGAGATCCTGGCAGACCGCGTGGACGGCGGCGTCGAACCGGGCCGCGTCGTCCCCGGACAGGTGCGGGCCGGTGCCGTTGGCCAGCAAAAAGACCGTGTCGTTCGTGCTGGTGTGCCCTTCCACCGAGACGCAGTTGAACGTCGTGTCCGTCGCACGGCGGAGGACGTCGTGCGCGAACGGGTGGGCGACCGCCGCATCCGTCAGGACGAACCCGAGCATGGTCGCCATGTTCGGGCCGATCATCGCGGCCCCCTTCGCGAAACCGGTCACATGCACGATCCCCGATGCGAGCGGCAGTTCCCGCGTGCTCACCTTGATCTTCGTGTCGGTCGTCAGGATCGCGTGGGCGGCATCGCTGAATGCTTCCGCTCCGGGCTTTGCTGCCGCGACCGCCCTGGGAATGCCCGCTTCCAGGATCGGCATCGGCAGCGGCCGGCCGATCACGCCGGTGCTGGCGACGAGCACCTGTTCCGGGGAACAGCCGATGTCGGCCGCCACGATCGCGGCCATCCGCTCGGCGTCCTTCATCCCCTGGTCGCCGGTGCAGGCGTTCGCGTTGCCGGAACAGACCACGATGGCGCGGGCGTCCGTCCGGGGCAGACGCTTCCGACTGACGTGAACCGGTGCCGCACAGACGCGGTTCTGCGTGAACACCCCCGCGGCCGCCGCCGGCGTGTCCGAGACGATGACGGCCACGTCCCGCCGGTCGGGTTCGGTGCGGAGCCCGGAAACGACGCCGGCAAAGCGAAACCCGCGGGCGAGGTGCCAGTTGTTCATGCGTGCGACGGACTCGGGGAGTGAGCGGCTGGACGAGACACTGAAGTGAAGTGTACGATTGCGCGGGTGCTTGACACGCCCCGCCCGCCGGCCGATAGTGCCCGTGTCCCCTCCTCCTTCCCCGAGCTGCCATGCGTTCCCTCTCGATTCTGCTTCTGCTGTCCGGAGTCGCCCGTGCGGACGAACTCCCGCCCGCGAAAATTGCGAAGGACGGCGACCACCTCGTCTTCACGGCGGGGAAGGATGTCGTCGCCAAGTACCAGTTCCAGGGCACGGTGCGGGTCGAGAAGGGGGAAGGCACCAAGCCGCTCGCGAAGCCGTACTTCTACCCGGTCCACGCCCCCGCCGGGGTGCCCGTCACCCGCGCCTGGCCGATGGAGCGGGGCACGGCGGGCGAGACGACCGACCACTTCCACCAGAAGTCCGTCTGGTTCTGCCACGGCGACGTGATCCCGGAGGGGGTCGACCTGAAGACGAAGGCCGGGGACAAGCACGTCAAGGGCGTCGACTTCTGGTCCGAGTTCACCGGGCACGGGCGGATCGTGGCGACGGCCGTCGGCGAGCCGAAGCAGGTGTCGCCGGGCCACGCCGTCGTCGAGACCGCGAACGAGTGGCGGACCCCCGACGGCGTGAAAATCCTCGACGAGGCGCGGACGATCCACTTCGTCACGCGGCCGACGGGCTACCTGTACGTCCTGGAGATCGACCTGCACGCGAGCGCCTGCCCGGTCACCTTCGGCGACACCAAGGAAGGCGCGATGGGCGTCCGGGTGCCGGATTCCGTTCGGCTCACGAACAAGGACGGCGGTGGCATTGTGACGAGTTCCACGGGCTCGACCGCCAAAGCCCCGGCCAAAGACAATCTCGCCGTGTGGGGCGAGGAGGCCGACTGGCACGACTATTCCGGCGGCCCGGAGGGGAAGGTGGCCGGCCTCGCGATCTTCAGTGACCCCAAGAACCCGCACCGCGCCGCGTGGCACACCCGCGCCTACGGCCTGATGGCGGCCAACCCCTTCGGCCGGGCCGGGTCCGGGTTCCCGTCGCAAAAGGGGAAGACGGACCTCGTCAAGCTCGCGAAGGGGGACCACATCAAGCTGCGCTACGGCGTCTTCGCCCACACCGGCGACGCGGCCACCGGCAAAGTCGCGGAGGCGTTCCAGGCGTTCGCGGAGGGGAAGTAACGGGAAACCGTTACGCCTTCGCCCGGTGCCCGCGGCCGATGCCGTAGTAGCGGAAGCCGTAGTTCTCGATGGTCTTCTCGTCGTAAATGTTCCGGCCGTCGAAGATGACGGCCGACTTCAGCAGCCGCCGCATCACCTCGAAGTCCGGGTTGCGGAACTCCTGCCATTCCGTGACGATCACCAGCCCGTCGGCCCCTTCGAGCGCCCCGTACGGCCGGTCGCTGTAGGCGATCTTGTCCCCGTAAATCGCCTTCACGTTCGGCATCGCCTCCGGGTCGTGGACCCGGACGGACGCGCCTTCCGCGAGCAGTTTGTCGATGAGCACCAGCGCCGGGGCTTCACGGATGTCGTCCGTCCGCGGCTTGAACGCGAGGCCCCACAGGGCGAAGGTTTTGCCCGCGAGGTCGCCGTTGAAGTGGGCGGACACCTTCTGGAACAGCACCTGTTTCTGGGCCTCGTTCACCTCGTCGACGGCGTCCATCATCTTCAGCGGAAGTCCGACCTTGCGGCCCATGCCGAGGATCGCGCGGACGTCCTTTGGGAAACACGAGCCGCCGTAGCCGGGGCCGGGGAACAGGAACTGGAAGCCGATCCGCTGGTCGTGGCCGATGCCGCGACGGACGTCGTTGATGTCCGCCCCGAGCCGGTCGCAGAGGTTCGCCGTCTCGTTGATGAAGCTGATCTTCGTCGCCAGCATCGCGTTGGCGGCGTACTTCGTCATCTCCGCGGACTCGGGCGTCATCACCAGGAACGGCCGTTCGGTGCGGAGGAACGGGGCGTACAGTTCGCGCAGCACCTCGCCGACTTCGGGCTTCCGCACGCCGACGACGACGCGGTCCGGCTTCATGAAGTCGTCGATCGCGGCCCCTTCCTTGAGGAACTCCGGGTTCGACGCGACGTCGACGTGCGGGCAGCCGTTCTCCGCGAGGATCTCGGCCACCCGGCGGTTCGTGCCGACCGGCACCGTCGACTTCGTCACGACGACGCGCGACCCGGCCGGCCCAGGCGGCACTTCCCGCAACGTGGCGGCGATGGCCTTCGTGACGGCCCACACCGCGGACAGGTCGGCGTCCCCCTCGTCCGATTGCGGCGTGCCGACGGCGATGAACACCAGTCGGGCCGCCCGCACCGCGGCCGCGAGATCGGTGGTGAAGGTGAGCCGGCCTTCCTTCTTGTTCCGCTGGACGAGTTCGAGCAGCCCCGGCTCGTAGATGGGGATCTTGTTCTCGTCGGTAATGAGCCGAATCTTGGCGGCGTCCTTGTCGATGCCGACGACGTCGTTCCCGCTCTCCGCGAGGCAAGTGGCGGTGACGAGCCCAACGTACCCGGTGCCGACGACTGCGACTTTCATGCGTTGCCCTTCCTGGCGGAACTATCAATTCTTGTAGGTCGGGTCGAGTCTTCGAGCCCCGACACTGCGGTTATCGCAGCACCATTGAATCGGGACCAGGCAAGCGAACCCACTTCGGGATACCGAGTGATTCAGTGAGAACACGCTCGACTGATTCCGCGTTGATACGCTCGCCAACCGGAAAACGAATCATGAATCCGCTGACTCCGCTGTCCCACGTTTGCCTAGAAACCTCGACTCGATTGCCGTCACACCGCGATCGCGACACGATTACGATCTGCCATTCAAGACCCGGCAATCGGAAGGTGCCTTCGACGAAATCCATGTCCTCCGTCATGTCCAGGTCATAGCTGATTTCTGCGGTCATCATACCGTTGCCGCCACATACACCTTGCCGTGCCGTTGCAACCACTCCTCGTCGCCGCGTTCGGCGTGCTCGCGGACTTCTCGCAGAAGTTGCACCGTTTCCGACTCGAAACACGGCTCGCTCGGGTCGTCCGGCGGGATGACCGCTTCCACTTCGACCGCGACAACGTATCGCTCCGTCCGCACCAGTTTCGTTCGACGTACTCGCTTGCCGAGGATTCGCATAGTTGTCACCGTCACGATACCGTTTTCCGCCACCAGTCCAGCACGTCCGCCAGGGTTTGATCCAACTCGTACCGCGGTTCCCAGCCGGTCGCGGAACGCAACTTCGTCGTGTCGGCCCGCGCGACCGCGGTGTCCCCCTTGCGGCCCGCGTCGGTCGAGCGGACGTCCACCTTCACCCGCGACATGCGCACGAGCCGGTCTAACAAGTCCTGCACGGGGACCGTTCGGCCGCGGCCGGCGTTGTACGCTTCGCCGGGGGTGCCCTTCTCGATCAGGGCGCGGAATGCCGAGACGATGTCGCGTACGTCGCTGATGTCGCGGTGGCCGGAGAGGTCGCCGGTTTCGATGACGGGGGGGCGTTTCCCCGCTTCGATCTCCGCGATTTGCCGGGCGAAGTTCGGGACGGCGTAGTCGGCGGATTGCCGGGGGCCGATCTGGTTGAACATCCGCACGCGGAGCACGTCCAGTCCGGCGGTGCGGTGGTACTGGTAGCCGAGCAGGTCGGCGGCGGCCTTGCTCGCGGCGTAGGGGCTCGCCGGCTTCAGGGTCGTCCGCTCGTCGCACGGTTGGCCGGGTTCGTCCGGGTCGCCGTAGATCAGGCCGCTGGACACGAACAGCACGCGGGGGCGAAGTTCCGCCCGAAGAATCGCGTCGTAGAACGACCGCGTCGCGTCGAGGTTGTCGGCCCAGCAGACGGCCGGTTCGCGGAAGGATTTTCCCGTGTTCGCGTATCCGGCAAGGTGGAAGACCCACTCGGGCCGGGCTTGTTGCAGTGCGGCATCAACCGCCGCGGAACTGGCGAGTTCGCCGGCGAAAAGCGTGGCCTTGCCGGTCAGGTGCGTCACCTCGCCGACGGCGGGCGTGATCGTGTCGTTCA
>CAYUHJ010000135.1:0-17010 GCA_964444365.1 uncultured Alcaligenaceae bacterium
TAGGCCGGTACGGGGGGGCGTCCGCCGGGGGGGGCGTAGCCTCCGGGGGCGGGCGGCCGCTGAACCTGACCGGGAGTCGTCAGCTGGGGAGGACCGCCCGGCAGACCCGGCCGGCCGGGGTTCGAGCCCGGTCCCGGCCGCTGCTGGACCGTGACCAGCCGGGGACCGCTGCCGGAGCCGGGGTTCAACTGCGGGGGCAGCGGCTCCTGCGGCATCGGCGTCTGGTCGTGCCCGTAGTCGTCCGGCGGGGTCTGTCCTGCGAGGTTCCCGGACCGGCCCAGCCGGTTCCGCCGCATGTTCAGGCTGGACTGCTGCGACCGCCACTGGTCCGCAACCTGATCGACCCCCGCCCCCATCAGTTCGCTGATGAACTCGGCGCACGTCGGGAACCGGTCGGCCGGGTTCTTCGACAGCGCCCGGCGGACCGGCCAGCGGTCGGCGTCGGGCAACCCGCTCAGGTCCGGCTCGGCCATCGCGTGCTGCAGCAGCATCTGCTGGACGCTTTTCGCCTGAAACGGGAACGTTCCGGTCAGCAGTTCCTGGTAGACGAGCGCGAGACTGTACTGGTCGGACCGCGGGTCGATCTGCCCCTTCACGACTTCCGGGGCACAATACCGCGGGGTCAGGCCGCGGTTCTGCTTGCCCGCCTTCCCCGCCACGGACTGTTGCGAAACGAGCCCGTAATCCCCGACCTTCGCGTGCCCGGACAGGATGAACAGGTTCGCCGGCTTCACGTCGAGGTGCTGGAGCCCGAACTTCGTGCTCATGTAGTCGAGGGCTTCGGACGAGTCCGCGAGGTAGCCGAGGAGTTCTTCGCGCGGGATGCCGTACTGCCCGGCCTGCCGGCAGGTGTTGAACCGGTCCATCAGGTGCTCGTCGGCGAGTTCCATCACCATGACGAGCGTGGTCTCGACGAGCTCGACCCGCTCCAGCATGAGCAGGAACGGGTGGCGGATGGTCTTGATCTGCTGGAAGGCGTCGTACTCCTGGCGGAGGGACGTGTCCGGGCCGCCGGGCGAATCCTCGTCGGCGAAGACGAACTTGACGGCCTTGAGCAACCCGCCGGGGGCCTCGCACTTCCAGACCTCGCCGAAGCCGCCGCGGCCGAGCGGGTGCATCAGGCGGTAGCCGGGGATCGGCTCCATGCCCGCACGCATGCCGTACGGCTTTTCTTCTTCAGTGTGTGGTGGGGCCGAAGGAGGCACAAGGACACCGGGTCGCGGTGGCGGGTGGGGCGGTCACCCGCTCGACGGTTCAATTCGAGATAGTCTATCCCACTTGCCGGGACCTCTGCAATCCGGCGCGGCCTGATCGCGAGAGAAACCCGACCGCCCCATTCGGAACAACACCCGTCCCGGCCGCTTGCCGGTCGCGGCGGGCCGGGAAGTTACTTCTTGGCGGCCATGGCCTTCAGGTGCGCCGCGCCGACATCCCACATGTAGTGACCGATCTTGTACTGTTCGACCGCGGTTGACAAGTGTTCCTTCACCTTCGCAGCGTCCCCTTCGGCCTCGTAGTAGAGGGCGACGTAAAGGTTTGCATAAAATCTCGCCTCCGTCCCCGCGTCGGTCTTCGCGTCCGTCTTGTCGGCGGCCGCAAGAACGTCCGCCGGCTTCAGTGCCCCGGCGAACAACTTCTGGACCTCCGCCATCGGAACACGGCCGTCACGGCTCACCTCGATGAGCTCCTTACGGGCCTTGTCCTTGCCGACCACCCGGTTGTTACACAGGTAGTGCCAGACGGCGTTCTCCACGTCCTGGGGGTTGACGGTCTTGTGCGTTTCGAATTGCTTCACGCCGTCTTCGAACCGGCCCGCGTAGTAGAGGGCGATGCCCCGCCGCCAGTGTTCCGGGGTGATCTTGGGGTCCAGTTCGATCACCTTGTCGAAGTCGGCCGCGGAGTCCTTGAACTTCCCGAGCCGGAGGTTCGCGTCCCCGCGGCGGTCGTAGGCGGCGGCGAACTTCTCGTCCAGTGCGATCGCCTGCGAAAAGGCGTCGGCGGCGGCAGCGTCCTTCCGCAACCGGAGGTGCGCGACGCCGAGCAGGAACGGCCCCTTCGGGTTCTTGGGGTCGGCCTTGATGGCGGCGGCCGCGTGCCGCAGCGCCGCCTCGTAATCCTGCTTCTCCAGAGCCTTCGCGGCGAGGTCCAGCGGCGACTCATCGGCCCGCATGGGTTGAACCCACGCCAGAACGACCACCAGCCCGGCGACCCAGGTCCGGGGCATCGGCGTTCCTCCGGAGGTTGAAAAGCGATACGCCATCATACTGCGCAAATGGGACAAGAGCAAAGGACCCCGTCAGACTGCGCATCTTCGTGCCCGAGGTGACCTCGCTTTCGGTCGGCGTGTGGTATAATCATTATCGGACTTCCCAACCCCCGCGATCCGCCCACTCGCCAGAACCGGCCGTTTTGATCAATTCGGATTGCCCGGCACGGTCGACAGGTCAGGGCGGGTCGGCGGGGGTTTTGCTGCGGGACGAAAACCCGCACTGGCGGACGCGGGCCGCCGGGTTCGACTTATAACGGTGAGCCGCCTCGGCCGCCTGCCCCCAAGGGACCGATCATGTTCGCGCGCCGCCGCTTTCCGAACTCGACGCTCCGCTGCGAACCGCTCGAATCGCGGGAAGTGCCGGCGTTCCTGCCGCTCGCCCCGTTCGAGGCGGGACCGGGGTTCGCCGGGCAACTGGCGACGGCCGACTTCAACGGCGACGGCAACGCCGACCTCGCCCTGGCCGACGGGGCGAGCGGCATCATCCTCCAGCTCGGCAACGGCGACGGCACGTTCACGGCCGGGACGACCGTCACCGACCCGCTGCTCGACGACCCGATCGGCCTGGCGACCGCCGACTTCAACGCGGACGGGAAGGCGGACCTCGCGGTCACGTCCTCGCCGGATGCCCAGATCAGCGGCTGTCTGGTGTTCTTCGGCAACGGCGACGGGACGTTCCAGCCCGCGCTCCTCCTGAGCACCGCCACCCAGTCCGGGGTCGCGGTCGGCGACGTGAACGGGGACGGGCTTCCGGATGTGGTGAACCTCCTCACGAACTTCCCAGGGTTCGAGGTCCACCTGAACGACGGGGCGGGCGGGTTCCAGGCCCCGATCTCCGGGTTCAACCAGTTCGGGACCAACAAGATCATCATTTCGGACTTCACCGGCGACGGGAAGGCGGACATCCTCGGCGCGTCGAGTTACGGCGGCGGGTTCGACGTGCTGCCCGGCAACGGCGACGGCACCTTCCTGTCCCCCATCAACTCGTCCGGTCCGTTCTTCCCGAACGACTTCACGACCGGCGACTTCGACGACGACGGGGACGAAGATCTGGTCGTCGCGGAGGACACTTTCTCCGGGGGGTTGGCCTACTACGAGAACGACGGCACCGGGTTGTTCAGCTTCAACGCGACCATCGACGGCACGGCCAACTACAACACGGTCGTGACCGGCGACTTCGACGGGGACGGCCGGCCGGACGTCGCCTCGTTCGGCTCCACCTACGGCGGCGAGGGCGGCAACTCGACACCCTTCTTCAGTGCCTACCTGACGAAGCAGCCGGGCACCTTCACCCCGGACCCCGGCAACTTCTACGCCCTGGCCGATTCGGGGTTCACGTCGGTCGTGCTGGACGCCGACGGCGACGGCCTCCTCGACGTCGCCCAGGCCTATAGCTTCGACGACGGCCAGTCCCCGCCGACGGCCCGGATGCAGGTCGTCCTCAACGACGCCCCGGACGCGACCACCACGTTCCTGGGCGCGATCCCGAACCCGAGCAGCCCCGGCCTGCCGATCGTACTCAAGGCCACCGTCGTTGGAGCCCCGAACGCCGACCTGACGGGCACCGTCCAGTTCTTCGGCCCGAACGGGCTGCTCGGGACCGCGTTCGTCGGCCCGGACGGCGTCGGCGAGATTACTGTATCCGGCTTCCCGCTCGGCTCCACGGACGTGTACGCCATCTATAGCGGCAACCTCCGGAACCTGCCCAGCCGGTCGCTCGACAACCGCGTCACCGTGCAGACCCAGCGGCCCTTCTTCACCACCACCGACGCCGGCGGCGTCGTCGACGTCGGCAACTACACCTCCCAGGGGATCGGGAAGTCCACCTTCGCGGACTCGGCCTTCGAGCTCGGCATCCGGTTCAGCGGCGGGGTCCGCGTCGCCTCGGCGGACTTCAACGGGGACGGCATCACCGACGTTCTCGCCGGCACCGGGCGGAACACCAGTTCGTTCGTCGCGATTGCGGACGGCGTGACCAAGCGGTTGACCACCACGTTCACCCCGTTCGAGGAGTCGTTCACCGGCGGCACGTTCGTGGCGGCCGGCGACGTGAACGGGGACGGCATCCCGGACGTCGCCGTGTCCGCGGACGTGGGCGGCGGCCCGCGGGTACGGATGTTCGTCTCGAACCCGGACGGCAGCTACTCGGCGGGGGCGGACTTCTTCGCCATCGACGACAAGAACTTCCGGGGCGGCACCCGGATCTCGCTGGGGGACGTGAACCGGGACGGGATCGCGGACCTGATCGTCGTCGCCGGGCCGGGCGGCGGGCCGCGGGTGGCCGTCTTCGACGGCCGCACCCTGGGGCCGGGCGGCAAACCGGCCAAGCTCCGCGAGGACTTCTTCGCCCTCGACAAAGAACTGGTGGACGGGGCGTTCGTCGCCACCGGGGACGTGAACGGCGACGGGTTCGCCGACCTGATCTTCGGGGCCGGCCAGGGCGGCACGCCGCGGGTCGTCGTGTACGACGGCCGGAGCCTGTTCGAGGCGAAGTTCCCGACACCGGTGGCCAGCTTCCTCGCCGGGGACAAGTCCGCGTCCGGGGGGATTCGCGTGGCGTCCGCGGACCTCAACTTCGACGGCAAGGACGACGTCATCACCGGGGCCGGCGTCGACGACGGGTCGGACGTCCGCGTCTACTTCGCCGCGTCGGTCCTGTCCGCGAACCCCGTACCGGACAGCATCCGGGAGGCCTATCCGACGCTCGTCGGCGGGGTGTACGTGGGGTGACCGGACAGGTGTGATTCCGGATGTGGGCACCTCGGCGAGCCGCCCACGCCAGTGGGCGGGTCAAAGTCATGGACCCGCCCACTGGCGTGGGCGGCTCGACGACATCCAGAGGGACACCCTGGCGCGATACCGGCCGCTACTTCTCCGCCTTCACGTCGTAACAGTGCAGCACGGTCTGGTCGCGGATGTACATCTTCCCGTTCACGATGACCGGGTGCGGCCAGCTTTGCGGGTACGACTTCTGGTCCGCGGCCGGCAGCTTGAACGACGACACCACCTTCAGCGAATCCGGGCTCGGCTCGATCAGCACGAGGATGCCGTTCTCGTAGCGGAAGTAGAGGCGGTTGTCCGCGTACAGCACCGCCGCCGAGCGCATCCCGCCGGCCGGGGATTTGTCCGGCCCCCACTTGATCTCGCCGGTCGCGAACTCGACGCACACCGGGCTGCCGCCGTTCTGGTCGTGGCCGAAGTAGACGTGGTCGCCAACGAGCACCATCCCGCCGTGGTGGTTGTTCAGGTCCGGCTTCTTGTAGGACTTCAGTTCCTTCACGTCGAAGGTGCCGTCGGCCTTCGGCACGAGTTGGATGAGGGCCGCCCCGCCGGAGTAGCTGCACGACACCCAGACCTTGTCCCCCTTCACGATCGGAATGGGGATCTGGGCGACGCCGCCGGTGGCCGCGTTCCCCTTGTACTGCCACAGCAGCTTGCCCGTTTCGGCGTTCACCCCGACGACGCCGGACCCGCTCCCCAGAAGGGCGACGTACTGCGCCACCCCGCCGATCGTGGCCTTCAGCGGCGAGGAGTAGCCCTGCCCCGCGAAGCCCTTCACCTTCGCGTTGCCGATCTCGCCGGCGTCCGCCTTCCAGACCGTCTCGCCGGTGTCCGCCTTGAGGGCGACGACCGCCGCCCCCTTCGCGCCGGGGATGCAGACGATCTTGTCGCCGTCCGGGAAGACGGAGTCGCTGTAGCCCCAGGCCACGCCCGCCTTGCCGCCCGGCTGCCCGCCGAAGTCCGTGACGTAGCTCTTGGACCAGACTTCCTTCCCGTCCTTCGCGTCGAGGCACGACAGCGTCCCGTTCGCGCTGACGGTGTACACCTTCCCCTTGTGAACGGTCGGCGTGCTGGCCGGGCCGTTCGTCTGGGAAAGTAAGTCGCTGGCGCGGCTGGCGAACGGGGCAAACCAGATCTCGGAGCCGTCGGACTCCTTGATGGCCCAGACGCCGTCCTTATCGTTGCGGGTGCCGACGCCGTAGATGACGCCGTCGGCGACGGAGGGCGTGCCCCAGCCGAGGCCGAGGTTCGTGGCCGTCCAGACCTTCTTCGGGCCGTCGTCCGGCCACTTCTGTAGCAGCCCGGTCTCGGGGGACAGGCCGTCGCGGTTCGGACCGCGGAACCCCGGCCAGTCGGCGGCGGTCAGGGCCGTCGGGGGCAGCGCGGATGCGACGAGAAACAGTGCGATCAGTCGGCGGGTCCCGCGAGTCATGTGCCGGCGTCTCCCACGAAGAAGCGGTCGGGTTCCGAGAGGCCCCGGTAGTTTACGCGGCCGCCCGTCCCGTGGACCGGTCACTTCGCGCGGAGAAAGTCGTGCAGCGCCTCGATGAGCTCGCCGGGGTCGGCGGGCTTGGTGAAGTGCAGGTCGAACCCGGCGTCGGCCTCCTCGGCGAACGCCTTGTACCCGTCGTGGGCCGTCACCGCGGCGAGCAGCAGCGGCCGGTCCCCGGCGGCGGCCCGCAGCCGGGCGGCGAGCTGCAACCCGTCCATGCCGGGCATCGAGATGTCGAGCACGGCCGCGTCCGGCCGGAACCACCCGGCGGTGGCGAGGGCCGCCGGCCCGCTGTGGCAGACCGCGACTTCCGCCCCGTACAGCCGCAGCATCGCCCCCAGCGAGTCCGCGACGTCCGGGTTGTCGTCGACGCACAGGATTCGCAGCTGCAGGGGCGTGGGCACGGTCGGAGTCACCGGACAAGGGAGGGTGGAAAGGTTCGGGGCGGCCATGGGGCACTCGCACGGAACAGGGCTCGAAGAGTCACCGACGCACCCCGAACAAGCGATCCGCGTGCCAATCACGCCTTCCCGAGAATCTGGTCGACGAACCAGCACCCGCCCCGGTGCGTGCCGGGCGTCCGCAGGTGGTTCAGCACGACGGGATCCTCACAACCCCACGGAAGGAATTTCGGGCTCGCGTCCGAATCCGGTTGACGCGGGCCGCGTCCGACGCTATTTCATTAAGTGTTGAAGTAGTCGAGCAGGTGACGCCGATGACACCGCGGACCCCGAAGTGCGGGCCGACCGACCACCCGGTCCCGGAGCCGACCCTCCCGCCCGCGTCCCTGGAGCGGGCGGCGCAGCTGTTCCGCGCGATGGCGGACGCGCCGCGGCTCCGCATCCTCGACCTGCTCAAGGCCCGCGACCTGTGCGTGACCGAAATCGCCGCCGCGGTGAACGACAAGATTTCCACGGTGTCGCAACGGCTCCGGATTCTGCGCCAGGAGGGGCTCGTCGTCCGGCGGCGGGACGGCACCCACCTGTACTACGCCCTCGCGGATCGGCACGTCGCCGATCTGATCCTGAACGCGCTGGCCCACGCCCGTGAACTGGACGCGGCCCCGGCGCGATCCCCCTCGGACGGAGACGACTGACATGGCCCACCACCACGGCCCCCACGACCACGCCCACGGCCCGGCCTGCGGCCACACGGCGATCCGGCACGACGGCCACACCGACTACCTGCACGACGGGCATCTGCACCACGTCACCGCGGGCGGCGTCGAGGAGCACGCCCTCCCGGTCGGCGGGGCGAACCCGGCCGCCTGCACGCCGGCACACGCCTGCGGCGGCCACCCGGCCGGGCACGTCCACGGCGCGGGCTGCGGGCACGAGGCGGTGCCGCACGGCGACCACACCGACTACCTCGTCGACGGCCACCTCCACCACCCGCACGGCGACCACTGCGACGACCATGGCCCGGTTCAGATCGCCTGACCTGCCCCCGGTCGCCCGCGGGCGGCACCTCGTCCCGAAACCGCCCGTGCAGACACGTTTGCTGGCACGACCCCTTCCGCCGAGTTCGACCCGCTCGGCGACGTCCTCGGGGGGATCTTCGTGGGATAACGCCGGGCCGGGGCACGAGGGGTGCCTCCTCCCGGCCCGGCGTTCCCGTTGCCGCCGCCGGGCGGATCGGGTAAACTCCTCCCACTTCTCCACTTCGGGAACGCCACATGAGTTTCGGTGACGAAGCCGACGTCGAAGCGTTGACGGCCCGCGGCCGGGACTGGCCGAGCGTCCGACAGTTCAACATCTTCCTCGCGAACCGGATGGGGGCGCTGCTCGACCTCGTCCGCAAGTTCGAAACGACCGACGTCCGCGTCGTCTCGCTGACGGTCATCGAGAACGCCGACTGCGCGATCATCCGGCTCGTCCCGAGCGACTACGAGCGCGGGTACGAGATCCTGACGAGCGCGAAGTTCCCGTTCACGGAGAGCGACCTGATCGTCGTGAAACTGCCGGACAACGACCAGCCGCTGCTGACCATCACCAAGGCCCTGCTCAGCGGGGAAATCAACCTGCACTACTGCTACCCGCTGCTGATCGGCGTCGGCCCGATGGGGAACACGGCGGTGGCGCTCCACGTCGACGACCTGGAGAACGCCGCCATCACCCTGCAAAACATGGGCTTCACGCTGTTCACCGAGGGCGACCTGTCGGAGTAGTCCCGTCACGGTCGGCCCGGCCTGAGCCCCTTGCCGGTCGACTCCCACACCAGCGGAAACGCATAACATTCCCGACAGTGCGAGCAGGAAACGAGCTTCGAAACTGTTCCGCGCGATCACGTCCGCCACGTCCACCAACCCCGCGGCCTCGGCCCGCTCCTGAGCGGACAGGGGGAGGCCCCGCGGGAGGGGCGAGTGCGAGCTTCAACCGGTGAAGTAGTGAAAAGCGAGCCGGCACTACTCGTGAAAGAAACGTCTCCGCTCGCCGGATCGACTGACTGTCCCGTCGCCTTCGAAGACGTAAAATCTCTGTGGCATTTCGGGGAGGTCCGTATGGTTTCCGAGCACACCCGATCCGTCGCCGAGCGGGCCAGGCGGTTCTACGACGAGCGGCTTCGGGCCGACCTGGAGCTCCGTCACCCAGGTCGGTACGTCGCAGTCGAGCCGGAGAGTGGCGACCACTTCCTCGCCGACACCCTCGACGCAGCCGCCGACGCGGCCCAGGCGGCTCACCCGGATCGGGCGTCTCACGTCCTGCGCATCGGACACGCAGCGGCGCTTCACCTCGGGGGGGCGTGGTCGTGACCGGGCGCGTCGACGGCCAACTCCGGGCACTCTTGCGGGTGCCGCTGGCAGCCTCATCGGGCGGCCCCCGTACCGAGGTCGAGGCCTGGGTCGACACGGCTTTCAACGGCGGCCTGACACTGCCGCGGTCGGCGGCTCGTGATCGATTACGCCACGGGGACCGTCGAACTGACGTAACCTCCCTTGCCCACCTCCCCCCGGATTCCCGCGCCGGTGGCCCCGCGTTCGCCTACGATTGCCTTGCCCTTTCCCCCTGGAGGTCACCTCATGTTGTCCCGCCGCGAACTGCTCCGTACTGCCGCCGGCGTCGTTGCCGGTCCGACGCTGTTTACCGCCGCCCGCGCCCAGGAGAAGGCCGCGGGTTTCACCCTGCCGCCACTCCCGTACCCGGTCGAGGCGCTCGAAGCCGCCATCGACGCCGAGACGATGACCATCCACCACGACAAGCACCACAAGGCCTACGTCGACAACCTGAACAAGGCGCTTGAGGCGCACCCGGACTGGCTCAAGAAGTCGCTCGAAGATGTGGTTCGCAACCTGAAGGACGTGCCGGAAGCCGTCCGCACCGCGGTCCGCAACAACGGGGGCGGGCACTGGAACCACACGTTCTTCTGGAACGTCCTGGCCAAGTCCGGGGGCGAGCCGAAGGGGGAACTCGCCAAGGCGATCGACGACTCCTTCGGCGGGCTCGACGCCTTCAAGAAGGCGTTCACCGACGCCGCCACCAAGCGGTTCGGCAGCGGGTGGGCGTGGCTCGTCGTCGGGAAGGAGAAGCCGCTCGCGATCGTGTCGACGCCGAACCAGGACAACCCGCTGATGGACGGCGGCCCGTTCCCGGTGCTGGGCGTGGACGTGTGGGAGCACGCCTACTACCTGCGGTACAAGAACCTGCGGGCGAAGTACGTCGACGAGTGGTTCAAGGTCGTGAACTGGGACGCCGCCGCCGCCAACTACGCGGCGGCGAAGAAGGGGTAACCAGAGCGTCTGACCAGTTGTTGGAGCCTGAAGGGCTCGGTCGGCAAGCCCAGGCCGGAGGCCTGGGTTTCTGGCACATCAGACCGGCCCTGTCGGGACCGTTCAACGGGATGTCGTTGAACGGCCCCGACAGGGCCGGTCATTTTGTTCCCGGTTGGTCCCAGGCCTTCGGCTTGGTCTGACGGAACGAGCCCTTCGGGCTCGAAAAACCGTCGAGTTTCTAGACCTCGTCCCCGTGCCCGCCGCCTGGGGGCCGTTGCCTCGGTTCGCCCGTGGGGATACGCTGGGAACAGCCTTCCCCACTCCCGCAGGGTTTTCCGATGCGTCCCCTCGCTGTCGCCCTTCTGCTCGGCGTGCCCGCCCTTCCCGCGTCCGCGGCCGACGACTACAAGCCCGGCCCGGACGCCTTCCCGCAGGACGGCGTGCCGAAGGGGAAGGTGACCGAATACGAGTGGAAGGACAGCAAGGTCTTCCCCGGCACCGTGCGGAAGTACTGGGTCTACGTCCCGGCCCAGTACAAGGAGGACGGCCCGCCGGCGTGCGTGTTCGTGTGCCAGGACGGCAGCGGCCACAAGGACCCGGCCGGCGGCTACCGCACCCCGACGGTGCTGGACAACCTCATCCACAAGAAGGAAATCCCGGTCACGGTCGGCATCTTCATCACCCCCGGCGAGTTCCCGCCCGCGAAGCCGGGGGCCGCGGCCCGGTCGAACCGCAGCTTCGAATACGACACGCTCTCCGCGGACTACGCCAAGTTCCTCGAAACCGAGATCCTGCCGGAAGTCGGCAAGACGCTGAAGCTCCGCCAGGACGCGGCGGGGCGGGCGATCTGCGGCATCAGTTCCGGCGGGATCTGCGCGTTCACGGCGGCCTGGGAGCGGCCCGATCTCTTCTCCAAAGTGCTCAGCCACGTCGGGAGTTTCACCAACATCCGCGGCGGCGACGCCTACCCCGGCATCATCCGGAAGACCGACCGCAAGCCGATCCGCGTGTTCCTGCAGGACGGCGGGAACGACCTGGACAACCTCCACGGCCACTGGCCGCTCGCGAACGTCCAGATGGCCGCCGCCCTGCGGTACATGGGCTACGACTACAAGCTCGTGTACGGCGACGGCGGCCACAACGCGAAGCACGGCGGCGCGGTCCTCGCCGACAGCCTGCGGTGGCTCTGGCGGGACACCCCGGACGCGCCGAAGTCGCCCGCGTCACGGTAGCGGCACGTCCGTCAGCACGAACGGCACCGCGTACTCCGCGAGCGGGGCCGGCGTCAGGTACACCAGCTTCCACTCCCGGCGGTCGCCGAGGACCAGCTTCTTCGCCGGGTTCTCCGTGAACCGGTAGACGATGCTCACCCGGCCGGGGTTCTCGGGGAAGTCGGGGTCGGGGTCCGCGTCGAGCACGAACGCGCCGCCGGGGGCGATCAGCCGGGCCTTGTTCCGGGTCGCCCAGACGAACGCCTCGAACGACTCGAACACCGGGCGGTCCGCCGGGTACTTGAGCTCGACCTCGGCCTCCCACACGTTCTCGACCTTGCGCAGCGGCTTGAGCCGGGCCGTCACGCCCGCCTGGGTCCGTTCCGCGGTGGCGGTTGCCGTCAGGTCGTCGAACGCGAACGCCAGCATCCGCTCGGCCGCGGTGACGGTGAACGTGCCCTCCACCCGCGCCAGTTTCGTCGCGGAGCGGGGGACGTTCTCGATCCGAACCGTGCCCGCCTGCGAGTACCCGGCCGCCGGCACCTTCGACCCCGCCCCGGATGTGGCGAGCTTCTTCCCGGCGTCGTCGAAGACGGCCCCCAGAGTCGGGGCGCTGCTGATCCGGTACACCTCGAACCGCGGCTCCCAGTGGACGTCCAGAGCGAGCTCGGTGTACGCCTTGCCGGTGTCGAAATCCTTGACCGCCCGCACCTGCCGGACGGCCACGCGGAACGGCCCGGTCACCGCCGCCGGCCCGGGCCGCCCCGGTTCGACGACGACTTTCTTCCCCCCGGCCCGGACCGCCACCCGGCCGCCGGCCGCCCTCGCGACCTGTTCCACTGCCGCCCAGAACGGCAGCCGCTCGACGTCGACCGTGCACGGCTTCGCCCCGTCGATTCCGGCCGCGTCCACCGGGATGCCGGTCTGCTTCGTCACGTCCGCGAGCAGGTCGGCGAGCGGCGTCCGGGTGCCGTGCACGGTCACGAGTTTCGGCGGGACGCGGTCCGGCTCCGCGGCGATCCCGGCCGCCGCGACGACGGCCGGCGCGAAGAATGCCAGGGGTACCGCGAAGCGACGGGGCATGGCTCCTCCGGGCGGGCGGGCGCGTGGACGGGTCGCGGCGACGCCCCTATCCTAACTGCGTTACCGGGGGATGCCACCCGCGGCCGCAAACTTGATAACTCCTGCGCCGCCTCGTCCGATGCCCACCGCCCCGATTGACCGGTCGGGGCCTTTCGAGAGGTCCGAAGTTATGCTCGTCACCCCCGAGGCCCTCGCCCACGCGGTCGCCCGCCAGTCGGAGGACGTCGACCCGCAGGAAACCGCCGACTTTATCGACGCGATCGAAGCCGTCATCAAGCACCAGGGGCCGGAGCGGGCCCGGTTCATCATCGAGACGCTGATCTCGAAGGCCGCCCGGCTCGGGGCCGCCGTCCCCACCGGCATCACGACCCCCTACGTCAACACGATCCCGACCGAAGACCAGGCCAGCTTCCCCGGCAACCGGCAACTCGAACGCACGATCAAGAGCCTCGTCCGCTGGAACGCGATGGCGATGGTGCTGAAGGCGAACAAGCACACCAACGTCGGCGGGCACATCTCGACGTTCGCGTCTGCCGCCACGCTGTACGAGATCGGCTTTAACCACTTCTTCCGCGGCCGCACCGAGAGCTTCCCCGGCGATGTCGTCTTCTTCCAGGGCCACGCCAGCCCCGGCATGTACGCCCGGGCGTTCCTCGAAGGCCGGCTGTCCGAGAAGCAGCTCACGAACTTCCGGCAGGAGCTGCAAGCGGGCGGCGGGTTGTCCAGCTACCCGCACCCGTGGCTGATGCCGGACTTCTGGCAGTACCCGACCGTCAGCATGGGCCTCGGCCCGATCATGAGCATCTACCACGCCCGGTACAACCGCTACCTCGACGACCGCGGCCTGGCGAAGACCGACGGCGTCCGCGTCTGGGCCTTCCTCGGGGACGGCGAGTGCGACGAGCCGGAATCCCTCGGCGCGATCGGGCTGGCGGGCCGCGAGGGGCTCGACAACCTGACGTGGGTCATCAACTGCAACCTGCAACGGCTCGACGGCCCGGTCCGCGGCAACGGCAAGATCATTCAGGAACTCGAAGGCATCTTCCGCGGGGCAGGGTGGAACGTCATCAAGGTGATTTGGGGTTCCGACTGGGACCCGCTCCTCAAGAACGACCACACCGGGGCCCTCGCCCGGCGGATGATGGAAGTCGTCGACGGCGAGTACTGCGACTACGTCGGCCGCGACATGCGGACGAAGGAAGAAAGCAGCAAGCAACTCCTCATCTCCGAGGAAGTCGACAACGCCCGCCGGGGTGCGTTCATCCGGGAGCAGTTCTTCAACACGCCGGAACTGAAGGCCCTGGTCGAACACCTGACCGACCCGCAACTCGTCTCGCTCAAGCGCGGCGGGCACGACCCGCTCAAGGTCTACGCCGCGTACAAGGCCGCCACCGAGCACGCCGGCCAGCCGACGGTCATTCTCGTCAAGACGATTAAAGGCTACGGCGTTCCGGGTGATGGTGGACAAGGCAAGTTCACGACGCACCAACTCAAGAAACTGGCAGTTCAAATTGAAGCCGAGCCGAACATTGCTCCGGAAGAAAAAGCCAAGAAACAGATGAGTGCCGCCCTCCGACAGTTCCGCGACCGCTTTGAACTGCCCTTCACGGACGACCAACTCGGCGAAGTCCCCTTCTACAAGCCGGCCGACGACTCCCCGGAAGCGAAATACCTTCACGACCGCCGCAAGAAGCTCGGCGGCTACCAGCCGTTCCGCAACAACAAGTTCGTGCCCAGCCCGGCCCCGCTGCGGGACTCGTTCAAGGGCCTCTACAACGCCGCGACGAAGCCCCGGTCGACGACGCTGGCCTGGGTCGACCTGATGACGAAGGTCATGCGCGACCCCGGCGTCGGCAAGCTGATCGTCCCGATCGTCCCCGACGAGGGCCAGACTTTCGGGATGCCGCCGATGTACAAAGCGTTCGGCATGTACTCGTCCGTCGGCCAGCGCTATGTGCCGGTGGATAAGGGTTCCTTGACGGAATACAAGGAGTCCGAGACCGGACAAATCCTGCAAGAAGGCATCAACGAAGCCGGCAGCATGGCCAGCTTCATCGCGGCCGGGACCGCGTACAGCACCCACGGCGTCAACACGATCCCGTTCTACATCTACTACAGCATGTTCGGCTTCCAGCGGATCGGCGACCTCGCCTGGGCCGCTGCGGATGCGCGAACCCGCGGGTTTTTGATGGGCGCGACCGCCGGCCGGACCACCATCAACGGCGAGGGCCTGCAACACGAAGACGGCCACAGCCACCTGATGGCCATGACGATTCCGACGTGCCGCTCCTATGACCCCGCCTACGCATACGAACTCGCGGTGATCATCGAGGAAGGCATCAATGCGATGTATGTGAGGAATGAGGAGTGCTTCTATTACCTCACGGTTTATAACGAGGCCTATGAGATGCCCGCGATGCCGGGCGAGGACGTCCGCGAGGGGATCATCAAGGGCCTGTACCCCGTCAAGAGCGTGAAGCCGCCCGCGGCGAAGCTCGAAGTGCAACTCCTCGGCAGCGGCGTGATCCTGAACGAGGCCCTGCGGGCGCAAACGATCCTGGCCGAGAAGTACGGCGTCGCCAGCACGGTGTATTCCGCGACGAGCTACCCGATGCTGCGGAAGGACGCCCTCGAGTGCGAGCGGTTCAACCGCCTGCACCCGGACGGCGAAGGCAAACTGCCCTACGTGCAGAAGGTGCTCGGCAACACCCGCGGCCCGGTCATCGCGACCAGCGACTACATGCGGGCGCTGCCGGAAACCATCGCCCCGTACCTGTCCGATGCGAAAGGCCCGCGGATGCTCGCCCTCGGCACCGACGGCTTCGGCCGGTCGGAAACGCGCAAGAACCTCCGCCGGTTCTTCGAGGTCGACGCCGAGCACGTCGCGATCGCGGCACTGTCCGCCCTCGCCGAGCGCGGCGAACTCGACCGAGCGGTTGTGGCGAAGGCGGTCCAGGAACTCGGCGTGAACCCCGACGCCCCGGCCCCGTGGACGGTGTAAGCGAACCGGTTTTGTAGGTCGGGTCGAGGCTTGGCGAGGCCCGACGCTAGCCGTGATCCCACAACGAAACGCAACGTCGGGCCTCGAAGACTCGACCCGACCTACAAGAATTTCAAGCCACAATAGTTACGAGTCTGAGGCTCACATGGAATTCCGGCTGCCATCGCTCGGCGAGGGCATCGACTCGGCGACGGTTGTCAACATCCTCGTCAAACCCGGCGACACGATCGCCGTGGATCAAGCGGTCATGGATGTCGAGACGGACAAGGCCACCATGCCCATCTCGGTTGACATCGCCGGGACGGTCGAAGCTGTTCTTGTCAAATCCCAGGACAAAGTCGCTGTCGGTGCTCCCGTTCTGAAATTGACTGTTTCCGGTGCGACCAAACCCGAACCCGCGAAGCCCGCCCCGGCCCCCGATGCCGCCAAAGAACCTGCACCTGCCCCAGCGAAGGAAGCCGTCGCGCCTGCCGGCAAGTTCGACTTCATGCTTCCCTCTCTCGGCGAGGGGATTGATTCGGCTACCGTCGCGAGAGTTCTGGTCAAGCCCGGCGATCATGTCGCGATGAAACAGCAAATTCTCGCGATCGAAACGGAAAAGGTGCCCATCGATCTCGAATCGGATTTCGAGGGAACCATCGAGGCAGTTCACATCAAGGCAGGTGATGTACTTGCCATCGGAACGAAGATTTTTACGGTCTCGGGAGCAGGCACTGCCCCTCAAACGACGGCTCCAAGTAGTCCCCCCGCCGCGAATGGCACGAAGCCCAAGCCCGCCACCGCGTCGACTCCTGCCGGTCCGGCACCCGCTCCGGTGTCCGCCAACGGCTCCACGAAGACGAAGGAAAAAGACCTGACGCCCGCCGGCCCCGCGACCCGCCGACTGGCGCGGGAACTCGGCGTCGCCCTCGCCGAGGTGAAGGCCAGCGGCCGCGGCGGGCGGGTGACGATCACGGACGTGAAAGAGTTCGTGAAGACCGAACGCGAACGCATCAAGACGGGCGGGGGCGTCGCCGCGGTCGGCGGCATGATCGTCAACCAGTTCACGCTGCCGCCGCTGCCGGACTTCGCCAAGTTCGGGCCGGTCGAGAAGCGGCCCGTCGCCAAAATTCGGCAGACGATTGCGAAGAACCTGACGATCGGCTGGCGGACCATGCCGATGGTCACGCAGCACGACCTCGCGGACATCACGGACCTGGAGGCCGGCCGGAAGCGGATCGTCGACGCGCTGCCGAAGGGGGCCCCGAAGATCACGATGACGGTGCTGGCCGTGAAGGCGTGCGTCGCGGCGTTGAAGGAGTTCCCGCACTTCAACAGCAGCTTCGACATGAACGCGGACGAACTCGTCGTGAAGAAGTACTACCACATCGGCATCGCCGTCGACACCGACCGCGGGCTCGTCGTGCCGGTCATCCGCGACGCGGACAAGAAGACGATCCGCGACATCGCCGCCGAGGTCGTCGG
>CAYUHJ010000136.1:0-16830 GCA_964444365.1 uncultured Alcaligenaceae bacterium
GCTGCTGGCCGACCTCTGCGGCCGTCGCCACCTCGCGTCGAACCTCGTCGCGAACACCGCAGACCTGAAGGCCCTGGTGCGAGCCCGGCAGCCAGGCGGGAAGCCGGCCGCGGATTCGAGCCTCTCGTCCGGGTGGCGGGCCGCCGCGATCCGCCCGTACCTGGAGGCCGTGCTCGACGGCCGGGTCGCGGTCACGGTCGCCGACCCGACCGCGGCCGCGCCGCTCGGCGTTCGCCCCGTCCGGCCGAGCAATCCCGAGAACTCGGGCAGGTGACCCATCGCGTTCGCCCCGGTCTTAGCCTTATAATCACGGAACGCATCCGCCTCCCCCCGACGGGTCCCCCCATGTCAGCCGCGCTGAAGTGCCCGAACCCGAGTTGCCCGTTCCTGTTCGACCCGACGCAAGTCCCCCCCGGCGCGATGCTGACGTGCCCGCGGTGCGGGATGCGGTTCACGCTCGGCGGTGCCCCCGGCGGCCCGCCTCCGGGCGCGTACCAGCCCCCGCCGCCCCCCGGTTACGGCCCGCCGCCCGGCTACCCCGGCGCGCCGCAACCCGGCGGCTACCCCCCGCCCGGCTACGGTGCTCCGCCTCCGGGTTACGGTGCTCCGCCTCCGGGCTACCCCGGCTACCCGCCACCGCCGGCCCCGCCGCAATCGCCCTACGGCGGGCCGCCCCCCGGTTACGGGGCACCGCCGCCGCCGCAGTACGGCGCGCCGCCGCCGGCACCACCGCAACCCAGTTACCCCGGCCCGGACGCCTCCACCTTCGGCGGGCCATCGACCCAGGGCGGGCTGGCCACCGCCGCGGCGACCGACAACCAGTTGAGCTTCGGCGAAACCGCCACCGCCACGGCCGAACCGGCCCGCCGCGACGGCCCCGCACCCCGCCGCGCCGCGCCCCGCCGGGGGGAGCCGGAAACCGACGAGCGCAAGGAAGCGATCCGCGAACGCGCCGCCAAGCAAGGCACCGGGATGATCTCGGTCCTGATCGCGGTCGGCGGGGTGCTCGTCATCGGCGGCGTCATGGTCGCGGTCATGATGGGCAAGCGCGGGTTCGTCCAGAAGGGGCCGACGTCCAGCGAAATCCGCAAGGACGAAATGAACTTCTCCCTCAAGCCGCCGCCCGCCGGGTGGGAGCTCGACGAGGAGACGAAGAAGTTCCTGGCCGTCAACGTCGTCGCGTACCGCCGGACCGGCCCGGACGGCTGGGTCGCGCTCGCCGTCCGCGACTACGACGACCGCACCCCCCGCCCCGCGGAGCTCAAGGAACGGATGATGGAACTGCTCAACAAGGGGTTCGACAACCTCCCGCCGGAAGTCGACACCAAGCCGGCGAAGTTCGGCAGCCACGAGGGGTTCGAGGCGAACTTCCGCGGCACCAGCAAGACCACCGGGGAGGAGTGCGTCGGCCAGGTCACGCTGTTCGAGAACAAGGGCATCGGGTACTGGTTCTTCGGCTGGTCCACCGCCCGCGACGCGAGCACGGTGTCCAAGGAGATCTCGGACATCAAGGGCGGGCTCAAGATCCTCGACCGCCGCGACAACTGGAAGGCGAAGAAGGCCAGCGAGAAGGTGTACCGCAACAAGAATCAGACGTTCAGCCTGACGGACTACGAGGGCATCTGGTCGCTGCCCAAGGGCGTCGACCCCGTCGCGGACCCGAACTACGGCCACACGGAAGACGACAAGTGCGAGATGCTGCTCATCGGGGTCCTGAAGTCCCGCGGCAAGCGGGACTTCCCGGAGAAAGCGGAGGTCGCCGTCATGGTCATCGAAGGCAGCGGCGAGCCGAAGGACGCGGGGCTGGAGTACATCAAGCAGCGGTACACCAAGCGGTTCACCGACCAGGGGACCGTCAGCTTCGTGGAACGGAACTCCGACCCCGAAGGCGACCCCGCCATCGAACCGGCGGACGCCGGCACCCCCGTCCACCGGGTCCAGATGACGGTGACCGGCAAGTCGGGCGGTACGGTCAAGAAACTGATCGCCTACTCCGCCATCGCCGCCGACGGCAAGATCGTCGTCGCGGAAGCCAGCTGCCCCTGGAAGGACAAGGACGCCTGGGAGTTCCGACTCATCCAGGTGGCGAGCACGCTGAAGTAACGGCTGTGAGGGTCACGCCGCCCGGCGTGACCGCTCGGATTGCGCCGGCAGGTCCGGCGATTCGCTCAGTCTCACCTCGCGGAAGCGTTTGCCGGTCGAGTCGTAGAAGAGGATGCGGTTCTCGTCGGCGGCCCACACCGCCGCCGTGCGCAATAGCCGCGGACCCTCGGCGTGGAACAGCACCCCGCACGGCCGGCCGCGACGGGTCAGCGGCGTCCGGACCACGGGCGTGACGCTCGGGTCGAGGGCGTCCGGTTCGCACAGGCCCGCATGGACGAACGCGGTCAGGTCTTCGAACGACGGCAGGGCGGCGACGGCGGTCATACCCGTCAGATCGGTCCGCACGGCGAGAAAACGGAGGACTCGCCGCACGACCCGTCGCGGCGGCGGTCCGGGTGTGCCGGCAGCAACGGCCGTGCGGGTTACGCAGCGGGGGCTCCGCGGACCCGCCCCGCGCGACCCGCCGGACCCGCCCCGTTTCGCGGACCCGACGACTCCCCGCCGCCGAACGGGGTGGGCGCAGCTTCTCCCGGTTCCCGCTCGATTCCCGGCCGCCTCGTTTGCCCGCCTCCCCGGGCGGCGCACACTTCAGCGTCGGCGCGTTTCCTTTGCGCCCCAGGGAAGAGGAGGTCACCTGTGAGTCACCGTCGCGCTCTGCTGTTCCCGCTGGTGTTCGCGACCTTGGCGTCGCTGTCGTCCGGGTGTTACTGTTGCCACCGGCCGTTCCTGTTCCGGTGGCGGTGCTGCGAGCCCGCGTGCGCCCCGGCGTGCGGGCCGAGCTGCTACCCCGCGTTCGCACCGCCGCCGGGCGCGGTGGCGGTCGGCGGCCCGGGTTGCTCGTCGTGCGCGGCGTCGCCGATTTCCGTCCCGCCCGCGGGCGTCCCGGTCGCGTTCGCGCCGACCAGTTTCGCGCCGCCGTCCTACCCGCTCGGCCAGCCGTCGGTGTTCACCGGTCCGCCGACCGGCATCGCCCCGACGCCGAAGGACGCGCCCGCCCCGATGCCGAAGTAAGTCCCGCGAGCGGAGCCGTCCGGCTCCGCTCATTTCCCCTCGCGAACGGCTTTCTCTTCCGCCGAGCTCGGCCGCAGGTACAGCGGTTCCAGACGCAGCATCTCGTCCCGACTCAGCGGCGGTCTCCTCGCCCCCACGCGAAACACCGACTCCACCCGCAAGCTGCGATCGGGTACGCGGTTCACGCCGGGCGGAATGCCCGCGGCGTGGACGTCCACGCCCGGCCCCGTGACCCAGGCCCCCTCCGGAAGCCGGGCCGCCCACGTTGCGACCGGCTCGATGGTCAGTTCGCTCGCCGACTGCCAGCCGTCCGAGTCCCGCCGAAACCGTTGAGCGAAGACCATTCCCTGGAGCCCGTCCGCGATCACGTCCACCTCTGCGACGTGGGGCGGGGACTGCTCCGCAATCGCCGCAAACGTCGGGACCGTGACGAGCCGGCACCCGGTCGCATACGCCAGCGCCTTCGCGGACATGACGCCGACGCGAAGCCCCGTAAAGCTCCCCGGCCCGACGCTGACCATCACGCCGAGTAGGGACTTCGCCGCGATTCTCTCGGCGTCCAGCATCCCCGCCAGGGCCGGGGCGAGGTCGCGGTTGTGTCGCCGGGCCGGGTCGAGGTCGACCGTCCGCACGACCGCGCCGCCGACGGCGAGACCGACCCGCCCGCCGCGGCCGGAGGTTTCGAGAATCAGCCACGCTTCGCTCATCGCCCGGTCCCCGCTACAATCCCGTGATTCTAGCGAAGCGGAGTTCCGATGAGCGACACGGCGACGGTTCACATCGACGGCGCGGCCCGCGGCAACCCCGGCCCGGCGGCCTACGCCCTGGTTTTGCGTCGCCCCGGCCTGCCGGACGTGGAGGAGTCCGACACGCTCGGCAAGGCGACGAACAACGTCGCCGAGTACACCGGGCTCATCCGCGGGCTGGAGCGGGCGATCGAACTCGGCGTGAAGAACCTGACCGTGTTCAGCGACAGCGAACTGATCGTGAAGCAGATGAACGGCGAGTACCGCGTCAAGAACGCGGACCTCCAGGAACTCTACGCGGAAGCGACGGCCCTCAAAAAGAAGCTTCCGAGGGTGACGCTGACCCACGTCCGGCGAGCCCAGAACGCCGACGCCGACCGGCTGTGCAACGAGGCGCTGGACGGCAACCCGAAGCGGTGGGAAGGTGCCGGAAGAAACCCCTCCCCCAGCCCCTCCCCGAAGCGGAGAGGGGAGCCAGAACCCACTCTTCCTCCCCCTCTCCGCTTCGGGGAGGGGGCCGGGGGGAGGGGTTCTTCGACATCACCCCCCGCCCTTCGCCTCGACGCGCTCGCCATCCTCGAAGCCGCCGCCGAGGCGTGGGCCGCGAACGGGCCGAGGAATCCGTCGCCGGACGACGTGTGGAACAGCCTGTGGAAGCTGGTTGCGAAGCACACCGCCCCGCCCCCTGCCCCTTCACCACCCGATGAGCATGATTCTCCCTTTTGACGCGGTCACGGACGCCGACGCCCTGCGGGTCGGCGGCAAGGGCCTGAGCCTCGGCAAGACCGCGAACGCGGGGTTGCCGGTGCCGCCGGGGTTCGTCGTCACCACGGAGGCGTACCGGACGCTCCACGCCGGGGGCATTCGCAGCGATGCCGCGTTAGCATCCGCGCTCGCCGATGCGTACCGGGCCCTGGGCGGCGGGCCGGTCGCGGTGCGGTCGTCGGCCACGGCGGAAGACGGGGCCGAGTTCAGCTTCGCGGGGCAGCAGGAAACCATCCTTGGCGTCGTCGGTAATGATGCCGTCATCGACGCGGTCGAACGCTGCTGGAAGTCACTCCATACGGAACGGGCCGTCGCGTACCGCCGGCTGAAGGGCATCCCGGACGACGGGATGGCGATGGCCGTCGTCGTGCAGCAACTCGTTCCCGCGGACGTGGCCGGCGTGCTGTTCACCCGCGACCCGCAAGATCCCAGCGGGAACACGATGGCGATCGAGGCGTCGTGGGGTCTGGGTGAAGCGGTCGTGTCCGGCCGCGTCACGCCGGACCGGTTCCGCGTGGATCGGAGCAGCGGCGCGGCCGTGGAAAAGCACGCGGGGCGGAAGACGGTCCGCATCACCGCGGCGGGCGAGGAGCCCGTTCCGGAGCCGCAAGTCACGGCCCTGTGTCTCGGTGACACCGAGTTGTCACAACTCGCGGAACTCGGGCGGAAGGTGGAGGCGTTCTACGGCGACCCGCGGGACATCGAGTGGGCCGTCGCGAACGGCACCGTCTTCCTGCTGCAAGCGCGGCCGATCACGACGGCATCCGCGGCCGACCGCGAAGCCGTGCGAACCGCCGTGATTTCCGGGCTTCGCGCGAAGGCGGACCCGCGCGGGACCGTGTGGGTGCGGTACAACCTCAGCGAAGTGTTGCCCGAACCGACGCCGATGACGTGGGCCGTCGTGGGCCGATTGCTCGCGGCGGACGGCGGGTTCGGCGCGATGAACCGCGACCTCGGCGCGAACCCGGACCCGACCCTCGGCGGCGAGTCCGGGTTCGATCTGGTGGCCGGCCGGCCGATGGCCAACCTCTCGAAGTTGCCGCGGATGCAGTTCCGATCCCCGCCCATCGAGTACCCGTTCGCGGCGTTCAAGGCGGACCCGAAGAAGGCCCTCGACCCGAAGCCGGTGCTCAATCCGGGGCGGAACGGCACGCTCCGCGGAATTCTGCGGCTGCCGATCACGTTCTGGGAACTCTTCCAACTCCAGGCCGCGCCGAAGCAGCAGATCGCGGGGTTCGCCGAGAAGTTCGCGAAGGAACTCGCCCCGCCGTTCGCCGCGGACGCAAGGAAAGCTTGCAAGCAGGATTGGTCGAAACTCGACGCCGCCGCGGTTCGCCGCGAGTTCGAGACGTGGGTCCACCGCACGCTCGTGGAGTTCGCCCGGCACAGCCTGAAACCGACGGTCTTCGCCGATTTGTCATGGACGACGCTGCTCGAACTGCTGAAGCCGACGCTTGGCGAGGAGCTCGCCCGCACCGCCGTCGGCGAGATCGCGCTCGGGGCGCACCCGCCCGCGGACGCGGACTTCACCGGGGGCATTCGCCGACTCGCCGCCGGGGAACTGGACCGCGGCGCGTTTTTGGAAGCGTTCGGCCACCGTGCCCGCAACGAGATGGAACTGTCCGTCCCCCGCTGGAGCGAAGACCCCGCCGCCGTCGATCAGTTAGCCAAGTCCGCCCCCGCCGTCGCATTCGCCGCGTCCGATGCGTTCGAGCGGATCGCGACGGAAGCCAAACTCGCCGGCGGGCTCCGCGACGCCGCGAAACGGTGGGCCGACCGGCTCCGCACGTACCTCGGGCTCCGCGAGTCCGGCAAGCACCACCTCCTGCTCGGCTACGCGGTCGTCCGCCGGGCGCTCGTCGAACTCGACCGGCGGTTCGCGCTGAACGGCGGCGCTTTCTTCCTGCTGCCCGCGGAACTCGGCGACTTGCTGGCCGGCAAGGATCTGTCCGCGACCATCGCCGCCCGGCGGAAGCACCGGCAGACAGAACTGACCCTCGAAGTCCCGGCTGTCCTCTTCTCCGACGACCTCGACGCCATCGGCCGACCGGTGCCGACCCCCGAAGGGGCGACCACCTTCGACGGCATACCCCTCTCGGCCGGCGTCGCGGAGGGTCCGGCGCTCGTGCTGACGGAACCGTGCGAGCCCCCGGCCGGTGAGGCGTTCGTGCTGGTGTGTCCGTCCACCGACCCCGCGTGGGTGCCGCTGTTCGCCGGGGCGAAGGCCCTCGTCATGGAGACCGGCGGCGTGCTCAGCCACGGGGCGATCGTCGCCCGGGAGTTCGGGCTGCCGGCCGTGGCGGGTCTGCCGGACGCGACGAGACAAATCCGCACCGGTCAGACGGTGCGGGTCGACGGCGGACGGGGCACGGTCTGGATCCGTTGACCACCCCCCCGTCCGCTTCCGCTCGGGTCCGGAATCACGGGCACCCGACGGCGTCGCTACTTCTTGACGCTTTCGAGCACTTTGGCCTTCTCCTCCGTCGTCACGACGAACCCGTTCCCGACGGCGACGACCTTCAGCCCGGCCTGAAACGCGAGTTTCTGGAGGCAGTGCAGCAGTCGGCAGTCGACGGAATAGGTGGACACGGGGACGTCCAGGGCGGCCGGGGCGGCGAACACCACGTCCCACCCGCTCTGCTCCGCCAGGTCGCGGGCGACCTCGGAGAACTTGACCCCCTGGACGACCATCGTCACCGGCGGGCCGAGCACCTGCTCCTCGCGCTGCTGGGCGGTTTTGGGAAGCATTTGAAACGCGGGGCCGATCAGGATGCCGTTCGCGGTCGGACGAACGGTGAAGAGCTTGCCCTCGTCCCGAGTCAGGTCCGCAAGAGCGAAATCCAGTAAGTCTCGGACCTTCATGTTCCTAGCAGCCTCGACAATCCTAAATTTCCTCTCGAACAATTCACTGAGAGACACGCTGTCCGGTGCCACTCCGCAGCGGACGCAGGCGGCCAGATCAAATCGGATCGGAGTACGCGTTTTGTCACGAAGAGTGTCAATCAGAGCTTTGAGTGAAAGCCCGTCGAGAGGCGTTTCGAGTTCGACCTGAGATTCGAGCACGGCTGCGACTTTGGCAAACCCCGGAGACGCGGACACCAGAGGTGGGGAGTCGGCGTGGACTCCGGGCCGTGCGGGGGCAAGAGTTCGGGCGGCGGCGGGTCGGGCCACCGCAGGGGCCGCCGGACTCGGCCGGTCGAGTTCGCCGCCCTCGCGGGCGAACATCACCCCGACCCCGGTGGTCAGCAGTGCGGCGGCGGCCACCAGAGCCCACAATTTCGACGGGGAAACGCTTGCCATCGGTCGTACCTCATTGGCGAGAAGAACAATGCCGTCGGGGCCACCCCCCGACGAGCCCGAGCAATACGCGAGTGCAGCCGAGACGGTCTGGCGGACGAGGGCGGGTCCGACGCCGGCCGTGTCGCCGGCGGCAAGCACGAGGCCGGCGAGGACGGCCGGCGCGATCCCCCGACCGACGAGCCGTCGCTTCAACCGGTCGCGGGCCGCCGCCAGACGGGAGTCGACGGTCCCCGGCGGACACCCGAGGACGGCGGCGGCCTCCGCACGGGTCCGCCCCTCGATCACGCACAGAACGAACGCCGTCCGGAGCGGGTCGGACAGCCGCGCGATCTCGGCGTCCAGCAGGGCACCGAGTTCGCGGGCGGCCGCACGATCGTCCGGGCCGGTCGCGGGGGTGTTCCGGGCGACGCTCGGGACCTGGAGCCCCCGCTCCCGCATCCGCTTGGCCGTCAGGTAAGCGGTCCGGTGGAGCCAGCCCGGCAGCGCGGCCGGCTCCGCGATGCCGGCCGCGTCTCGGGCCAGGACGAGGAACGTCGCCTGGAAGGCGTCGTCCGCGTCCGACGGGTTCCGAACGGTGCGGCGGCACACCGCCCGCACGAGCCCGCCGTACCGCCGGACAATCTCGGCAAACGCCCGGTCGTCCCGCTCGTCGACGAACCCGCGGATCAGGCGCGCGTCGGAGCGGACGTCGGCGGGGGAGAACATCGGGCCGAGTGGCGGCACAGTTGGGTTCCAACTCGATCGGGCGACGATGAATGGTAAGTGCAACGAGCGGGGAGTCTCGTCGTTGGATTTTTCGATCTTTGCCGGAAATCGTTCCGAGGGTTCGTCGGGGGCATCCCTCTCCCCTTTCGCTCCCCGTGTTCGAGCGGAACCCCACGGGAGGGCCACGATGTCTCCGCCGGTTCCGGATGCCCCTGCCGAAGAAAGTTCGAAAGTTCGATGCCGTGGCCGCTTTGCCTTGGCAAGAAATCACTCGAAGTGATATGATTGGAAGCCTGCCAACAACCCGCCTTTCTCGACTCTTGTCGGACTCCCCATGCGTTCGTTTCGTGCTGTGTTGCTCGCCGTCGTCGGTCTGGGGGTGAACTCGTCCCCGAGGCCGCTGCCTGCCGCGGAACCGCCGCCGGCGTTCGACAAGGCCGCCGCGTTCGTGAAGCAGCACTGCGTGTCGTGTCACAACCCGCAAAAGAAGAAGGCCGATCTCGATTTGACGGTATACCCGGATGCCGCGGCCGTGCTGAAGAGTCGCAAGAAGTGGCAGCAGGTCGTGGACACGGTCAAGGCCGGCGAGATGCCGCCGCCGGAGAAGCCCCGGCCCGCGGTCGCGGAGATCGAGGCGTTCGTCGCCACCGTCGAGGGCGTCTTCGACCACGCCGACCGGAACACGAAGCCCGACCCCGGCCGGGTCACGATGCGCCGGCTAAACCGGGCCGAGTACAACCGCACGATCCGCGACCTGATCGGGGTCGACTTCAACCCGGCGGACGACTTCCCGTCCGACGACGTGGGCCACGGGTTCGACAACATCGGCGACGTGCTGACGCTGTCCCCGGTGCTGATGGAGCGCTACCTCGGGGCGGCCGAGAACATCCTGGAACGGGCGATCTTCCCGACCCCGCCGAAGCCGGTCGGCCGCTGGCAGTCGGCCCAGTACACGGAACCCGCGTCGGCGAACGTGCCGATGAAGGACAAGTACCGGACCATCTCCGTGAAGGGGGACGGCGTCCAGACGGGGCCGGTCCACACGCCGTACCTGGTCCCCGCCGACGGCGAGTACGTCTTCCGCACGCAGGTCTACGCGGAAACGACCGGCAAGGAACCGGTGCGGATGGCCGTCCTCGCGCTCTGTGCCAGGACCGCACCGGGGGTGGCGTCCGACAAGGAGGTCGACGCACTGGTCGGCAACGCGGCGGGGATGCGGCCGTTCGTGATCCTCAAAACGGTCGAGGTGAAGTCCCGCGACCCGAAGAAGGCGGACCACGTCGAGCTCAAGGTGCCGGCCGACATCGGCCTGCACCGGATGGCGGTCGCCCTCGTCAAGCCGCCGAAGGACGAGCCGGAACCGAAGCTGTACGTCCACCACCTCGCCCTCGAAGGCCCGCTCGACACCCGGCCCGCGTCGCAGCGGCGGTTACTGAAGTGCGACCCGGCGAAGCCGCAAGCGGAGCAGACCCGCGAGGTGATGGGCCGCTTCGCCTCGAAGGCGTACCGCCGGCCCGCCACGCCAGAGGAAGTCGAACGGCTCGCAAAGATCGTCGACGCTGCTATTGCCCGCGGGGAGAAGTGGGAAACCGGCTGCCAGCTCGGGTTCACCGCCGCCCTCGTCTCGCCGAAGTTCCTCTTCCGCGTCGAACTCGACGACCGCCCGGACTCGCCGGACGCCCACCCCATCGACGAGTTCCACCTCGCCAGCCGGCTCAGCTATTTCCTGTGGAGCAGCATGCCGGACGAGGAACTCTTCGACCTCGCCGCGAAGAAGCAACTTTCCGCGAACCTGCCCGTGCAGGTCAAACGGATGCTGAAAGACCCGAAGGCGACGGCCCTCGTCGAGAACTTCGTGATGCAGTGGCTGCAACTGCAACCGCTGGCAAAGGTGCAGCCCGACGCGAAGCGGTTCCCCGGTTTCAACGAGCAACTTCGCACCGCGATGCGGAAGGAAACCGAACTCTTCTTCGCCGAACTGATCCGCGACGACCGCAGCGTCCTCGACGTGCTGAACGCCGACTTCACCTACCTGAACCGCTCGCTCGCCAACCACTACGGCATTCAGGACACGGCGGGCAACACCGCCGCAACGAAGCCGCGGAAGCCGGGCGGAAAGCCGTTCCCGGAAGAAGGCTTTCAACGTGTGTCACTGACGGGAACCGGCCGGGGCGGGCTGTTGACGCAAGCCAGCGTCTTGACCGTGACCTCGAACCCGACCCGCACTTCCCCCGTGAAGCGCGGCCGGTGGGTGCTCGAACAACTGCTCGGGACGCCGCCGCCCCCGCCGCCGCCGGACGTGCCGGAACTGGAGAAGGACGGCAAGCCGCTCTCCGCGGGTACGCTGCGGCAACGAATGGAAGAGCACCGCAAGAACGTGGCGTGCGCGAACTGCCACGCCAAGATGGACCCGCTCGGGTTCGGCCTGGAAAACTTCGACGCGGTCGGCGCGTTCCGGGCGAAAGACCCCGACGCGAACTGGGCCCCGATCGACCCGTCCGGCGTGCTGCCCGACGGCAAGACGTTCGCCGGGCCGGACGAACTCAAGCAGATTTTGCTCGGGAAGAAAGACCTGTTCGTCCGCTGCCTCGCCGAGCGGATGCTGACGTTCGCGATCGGCCGGGGGCTGGAATCGACCGACAAGCGCCACGTCGACCGAATCGTCGAGCAGACCGCCAAAGACGGCTACAAGTTCTCCGCCCTCGCCGCCGCCGTGGCGTCGAGCGACCCGTTCCGCCTCCGCCGTGGGAAGACCCAGCCATGACCCCCGTTTCCCGTCGGACCGTTCTGCGCGGCGTCGGCGCGACCGTCGCCTTGCCCTGGCTCGAAGCGATGGGCACCGTCACCGCGTGGGCGGCCCCCGGCTCGGCGTCCCCGGCGAAGTCCCCGGCCCCGAACCGGATGTGCATCCTGTACGTCCCGAACGGCAAGAACATGGCCGACTGGACGCCGAAGTCCGAGGGCAAGGACTTCGACTTGCCGCACATCCTGCAACCGCTGAAGGGGGTGAAGGACGACCTGCTCGTCCTCACCGGGCTGACCGCCGACAAGGCTCGCGCCCACGGCGACGGCGGCGGCGACCACGCCCGGGCGCTGTCCGCGTTTCTCACCGGCGCTCAACCCCGTAAGACCGACGGCACCGACATCCGCGCCGGCGTCTCGGTCGATCAGGTCGCGGCCGCCCGCATCGGCGACCAGACCCGGCTCGCGTCCCTCGAAGTCGGCTGCGAGGCCGGCGGCATGGCGGGGAACTGCGATTCCGGTTACTCGTGCGTCTACTCGTCGACAATGTCCTGGCGGTCCGCGACCCTGCCGAACCCGAAGGAAGTGAACCCGAAACTCGTCTTCGGCCGACTCTTCTCGACGGGTCCGGACGCCGACCGCGTCAAGCGGGACGCCCGCCGCAAGAGCGTGCTCGACTTCGTCCGCGAGGACACCGCCGACCTCAAGGGCAAGCTCGGCGCGAACGACCAGCGGAAGCTCGACGAGTACCTGACGGCCGTCCGCGACGTGGAACTCCGCATCGAACGGGCCGAGAAGATGCCGCCCGTGAAGGCCCCGGACGGGTTCAAGGCCCCCGAAGGCCCGCCCGCGAAGTACGAGGAACACGTCCGTTTGATGTACGACCTGATCGCCCTCGCGTTCCAGGCGGACGTCACCCGCGTCGTCACCTGCGTCCTCGGCAACGAGGGGAGCAACCGGCCGTACCCGTTCGTCGGCGTCAGCGAAGGCCACCACGACCTGTCGCACCACGGCAACGACCCGAAGAAGAAAGAAAAGATCCGCGACATCAACACGTTCCACACGAAGCAACTCGCCTACCTGCTGGAGAAGCTCAAGGGCATCCGCGAGGGCGACGGCACGCTGCTCGACCACTGCATGGTCGCCTACGGCAGCGGCAACAGCGACGGCAACGCCCACAACCACGACGACCTCCCGATCCTCGTCGCCGGCCGCGGCTGCGGCACGATCCAAACGGGCCGACACGTCCGCTACGCGAAGGAAACGCCGCTCAACAACCTTTGGGTGAGCCTGCTGGACCGGATGAGCGTGAAGGTCGACGGCCTCGGCGACAGCACGGGGGCGCTGAAGGGGTTGTCGTGACCAAGATGGTCCTCTTCACAAGTGGGTTACGATTTTCTTGTAGGTCGGGTCGAGTCTTCGAGGCCCGACGGGGCACTGCGTCGGGCCTCGAAGACTCGACCCGACCTACAAAACCGGCCGGTTGCCCGACAGAAACCTCACCTCGCTTGCCGCGTACCTGCGGGCCATCTCGCGGTACCGCTCCGAAATCACCCGCGTGTTCGCGAACTCCGCGTCGGTGACGGCCCGGACCACCTTGCCGGGGACGCCCATCACCATCGACCGCGGCGGCACCTTCAACCCCGGCGGGACCACCGCCCCGGCCGCGATGATGCACCCCTCGCCAATGTCCGTCCCGCTCAGCAACTTCGCCCCGATGCCGACGAGCGTGCCCGCCCCGACGCGAACCCCGTGCAGCACGGCCGCGTGCCCGACGACGACGTTCGCCTCGATCACGTTCGCGAAGCCGAAGTCGCAGTGAACGATGACGCCATCTTGAAGGTTGACGTTCTCGCCGAGGACGATCGGGGCGACGTCGCCGCGCACGACGGCCCCGAACCACACGTTGACGCCGGGGGACAGCGTCACGTCCCCGCACACGACGGCGGTGGGGGCGAGGAAGGTGGGTGAGGTCATTCGATATCCGAAGGGGGGATCGCGTCCGGCTCCTGCCACTTGGAGGCCCGCCAATGGCCGGCCAAACAGCCCGCAAGAATCGCAATACAGAATGAGAGGACTGCCCCACCCATCAAAATGCACAGGTTTCTGAACGCATCACCCATGCTATCGTAGGCCTCGGTTGCGTGGGGTGCGTCCAGGGGAATCATCCAGATCACCATCACGACGACCGTCATGCATGTGAAGAAGACCGCAAGGAACACATACATCCCGGCGGTGGCGGATGCTACGAACCATCGCGGGGGAACGATGCTCCACACCGCCAAGAGGGAATACCTCAACATGAGGTGAATTCGGCGGCGAGTGGGCACCCCGCGAGTGATGCGAAGTAGTACACCAACCCATGCCGCGAGGAGTGCAGCGAGGCCGACAGCGAACGCGAGTGGCGTGAAATCGGACGTCTCCACCGGAATGCCCTGCCGTAGCGGGTTGCGTCACCCCGATCGAACCTCGTATTCATCCTATCCCCGGAGCCGCCCGTGAGCCGTGCCAATGTTGTCGTGTTCCCCTTCGACCTGTTCGGGAACGCCGGCACCGGGGCGGGGGCACAACTCCTCGGGGACGCGCTCCGGGAGGCGGTCGACGACACCGCGGACGAGCCGACGCCGACCCGGCCGCACGCCTACGCCGACCGGCTCGACTTCGCGGAGTTCGCGTTCGACACGCCGGACGAGGTTGCCGCGTGGCGGGAGACGGGACGGGCCGCGGCACGGGAAGCCCTCGGCGGCGGGTTTACGCTCTGGCTCGCGGGGAACCACCTGGGGGTGCTGCCCGTCTACG
Source organism: uncultured Alcaligenaceae bacterium (assembly GCA_964444365.1). Lineage (GTDB taxonomy): Bacteria > Planctomycetota > Planctomycetia > Gemmatales > Gemmataceae > CAYUHJ01. Next base: position 14,172 of record CAYUHJ010000136.1, read on the forward strand.
AAGAACTGGCGGCCGGCGACCTCGTCGTGCAGTTTGATGCACACCTGGATTGCTACGCCCTGCACGACACCACCGCCGCATTGTCGCACGGGAACTGGCTCCGGCACGCGGAGTCGTTGCCGCGGGTGATAAATGTCGGCCACCGCGACCTGTTTCTTCGCCCCGCCGACGTGAAGCCGTACTTCGTCGCCGCCCACCCCGCCGAGGCCGTCGCCCTGGACTTGCAGCGTGTCGCTGCCGACATCCGCAAGCGCTGCGCGAAGGCGAAGCGCGTCTGGATCGACCTCGACGCGGACGCGATCGACCCCGCGTTCGCCCCGGCCGTCCACCAGCCGATGCCCTTTGGCCTGACGCCGGCGCAGTTCCTCACGCTGCTGGAAGCCGCGTGGTCGGACAAGGTGGTCGGCGTCTCGGTCAGCGAGTTCGACCCCGGCCGCGACGTCCGGGACACGACGCTGAACCTGCTCGGGTGGCTGACGGAACGGCTGCTGCTGAAGTGGTGCGAGTGAGGGCCAGTGGTCCCGGTGCCCGAGTTCGAGGTGCGGTGAATCGGCAGCGAACGCCAGGAGATGCGGAATCCTCCTGGCGTTTCCTCCATCCGATCGCCGGGGTTCACCGCCCGCCGCGGAGCCGCTTTTGCGGGTCGACCTCGATGTTGCCGAACGCCTGCTCGTGCCGGGCGACGATCTGGGACAGCGACGCGAGGAGCCGCTTCGCGACGTAGGGGTTCATCACCAGCCGGTGCGACACGCCGATCGGCTCCATGCCGGCGGGCGTCAGAATCCCGGTGTGCAGGCCCACGTCCATGACCACTTCTTCCGTCGAGCTGCTGAGGCTGAGCCGGAAGAAGTTGCAATAGACGGTCGCCATCTTGCTCATGTCGACTTGCACCGACACGGACACCGGCTGCCCCGGTGCGGACGGCCCGGCGGCGGCGGACGGCGGGGCGGTCGGGTTCTTCGTCTCGTCGGACATCGGTTCGGGTCCTTCCTGCGTGGAAGAGGGGAACGGCACGGAAGGGGACAGTCTAGCGGGGAACGGTCATTCGCCCACCGTGACGGTCAAACCGGTCCCGCCGGTGGCGGCCTGCACGCGGAGGGGCCAGTCCCACGCCCTCGCGTCGGCCTTCGTCGTGCGGATCGCCACCGGCCGCGAGCCCAGCATCGCGACCGCTTGCGGCACGTCGAGCACCTTCGCCACGTTCAGGAACGTCGGCCCGGTGCGATGTGACGGCGGCAGTTCGGTGAGTCGGAACTGGGCGACACCCGGCTCGAAGACGCCCGCGAACAGGGCGATGCCCGCGGCCTCGCGTTTGCCGATCAATTCCACCGGGGCGGCTTTCAAGTCCGGCAGCGTGCGAAGCGCCGCGAGCCCGCGGCGGACGTCCCACACCCGCTGGCCGTCGAGCGTCTGGCCGACGAGCGGGAACCTTCGGCGAATCTGGACGTCCTCGAAAGAGCCGGTGTCCGCCCACTTCGTCGGCCCGATGCCGCGGGGGACAATCAGCGCGACCGCGGTGCCGTTCAAGCGGGACTTCTTCATGTCGGCGAACGCGGCCTCGTCTTTCGCGGGCTTCGAGTCGAGCAGCAACGCATCGGGGAAGTACCCCCCGAGCGTGCGGGCGGTCGTCTCCCACGCGGGTTCGTCGACCACAAAGGCGTCGACCTTCGCGGGCTTCGCGGTGCCCGCCGTCAGCACGAACAACCGCAGTTCGACGCCGGTTTCGCTCGTGTAGTCGACCGCCCGCAGCCGCACGCCGTCGACGGTCACGTCCGCCGCCTCGATCGGGTGCAGTTCGCACGGTGACTTCGGCCAGCCGGCAAACACCTGCTCGCGGAGCCCCTTTTCCAGTTCCGCCCGGCGGTTCGGCCACCACTCCTTCAGCACCGCGTCGGACGCCGGCAGGTCGTGCGTCGCCTCCTTCACGAAGGTTTCGTGTATGACGGGGTTGATCGCGTCCTCGGGCAACTTGTCGAAGACCTTCAACTGCTTCGGCGCGAGCGGTTTCGGCAACTCGTCCTTCAGCGCGGTCGTGGTGTCGGACTTCAGCCAGCGGAACATCCAGCGGTTGATCCCGCGGCGAAGTTCGGGCGTGTCTTCGTGCGGGCCTTTCTCTTCGAGCAGGTCGAACTTCTCGTCCGCGCCGTAGAGGGCGTACACCTTGCGGACCTTCTCCGCGAGCCGTCGGTAGCCCCCGACGGGGAAGATCGTGTCCTTGTCCGTGTTGCCCAGCAGCAGCGGCCGGGGCGCGACCAGGGCGGCGACATCGGCGAAGTCCCAGCGATAGGTGTTGACCGGGAACATGCAGTCGCAGTGGCCGGAGATCACGCCGGCGCGGAACGGCGGGAGTTCGCCCTCGATCAGGTGCGCCCGCAGGTCCGCGATGCCGGCCACGGGAACCGCCGCCTGCACCCGGTCGTCGGCGGCAGCGACCCACCAGGACGTCGCGCCGCCGCCTGACCGCCCGGTCACGCCCAGCCGCTTCGGGTCGACCTCGGGCCGGGTTTCGAGGTAGTCCAGGGCACGAATCGCGTTCCAGAGTTCGACGCCGGCGGGGGTGTAGCCGCGGGCCTGCCACCACCACAGGCCGCGGGAGTAGGTGCCGTGGTGGTCGCCGGGGATCTCGGCGAGTTCGTTCGTGTCGAGGACGATGCAGGCG